>DASYGA010000018.1:0-4190 GCA_036000265.1 Steroidobacteraceae bacterium
CGTCCTGCACGCCAACTCCGTCATCAACGGTGAGAGCGTCAGGATTTCGCTGCCGCCGTCCGGCCTCTCGCCGTCACACCTCGAATGCATGTTGGCGCGTCTTCTGCGTCCGCACGAGGATCCGAGGACGACAGCGAGAGCGGCGTCTCGCTGATCATCGCGGGCTGGCGATCACGGCCTGGCCTTTGGATTGCCGCTGATGTGGGGCGAGCAGGGCGGCGGCTTGGAGGCACGCGACCAGGTCTCGGTCCGTCCGAAGATCGGCACACCAAGATACCCGCGTAAACGGAGGACGTTCCCTTCGGCCGCCATCTGCCCGCTGTAAGTGTGTCCACTCTTTGGGTCATAGAGACGACCCCGGCTGGCGTGTTGCGGATCCGTCTCCAGAAACCCTGCCCCGATGCGTAGCCCGCAGAGCGGCCTGCCGCGCAACCTGGGGTCGGGGTTGCGCATGTCAGTAAAGCGATGATTGCCGCGGGAGAGCTCGGCGATCTCGACGCACAGCCACTGACCACATGGAGCGATGCGGACAACGGCTCCCGCAGGCGTCCGCCAGTAACCGAGGACGCTGGGAGTTTGCGCATGGGCGGTTACGGCAGCCATCATCAGGGCGGCCGCCAGGAGCAGGAGGGGGCGCAGTGGCGCCGCGAGACGCATGGGTTACACCTCAATTCAGCCGAATCCGTCAGTGAGTACCGGCCAGTCCGGCTTCGGGTCTGCTCGAAGCCGCTCATTTTGGCGGCCGCGCATCACGGGCCATCAGCGCAACGCAACGCGTCAGCCCGGCGTAGCGCCCGCGATGCGGTGGCGGATCAGCGCCTCGCGCACGAACCCTGACGCTCTCAGCTCATCGACGAAGGCGCGCAGATAAAGCGCAGCGGGATCGCCGCGCTCCTTGGCGATTCCCATCGCCTGTCGGATGACCATGAAGGGCTGATCGATCAGCCGCAAGCCGTCATGGCGTGCGGCGCCGGCTTGGAGCTGCTGTTTGACGCCCGCCGCAACTTCAAGGCCCTGCTCGATGAACGCACCGACGACAGCCGGTGAGGTGGGCACGCGCACGATCGTGGCGCGCTTCAGCTCGCGCGTGAGGAAGAGGTCGTAAGCACTGCCGTCGCCCGCGGCGACGCGTACGCCCGGCACGTCCACCTGGCTGTTGTCCCTGATAGGGCTGTCATCCCGGACTAGATAACACCCTTCGATGAGGACGTAGGGAGCAGTGAACGCAATGCCCGCTCCCCTTGCCGGATCGACGGCAAAGAAGCCGACGTCAGCGCCCCCTCCCATGACGGTCTGCACCGCTTTCGCGGCGGCATCGACCACGATCAGCTCGAGTTCTGTATTCAGGCGAGTCGCGAGCTCGCGCGCGATATCGACCGACACGCCGCACGGCTCACCGGTAGTCTCGTCGAGGCCGGCAAGGATGGGATTTCCCACGTTGATGGTCGCGCGCAGCTTTGCCGTCGGGGCCAGCGCCGAGCGGATGTACTCATTGGACATCTTGCGCCACACGGTGGGTATGGTAGCGTTAACAAGTCAAGCTGCGCGCCGCTATAATCCAGGGGCGGTGCTTCATGGCGGAGAAGAGTCTCATGCGGCGAGCGCGCAATGGGCGAGTGAGGCGGGGCGGCACGCCCGGTGCGGCGGTATTGGCGGGATTGCTGATGCTGCTTTCGGCGGGATCCTTGCCGGCGGCATCGCGTGCCGCGTCGGCAGCTCCCGTGGTCGTCCGCGTCACCGAGGGCGCGCTTGCCGGGGTCAGGCAGGGGCGGGTCGATGCATTTCTGGGTATCCCTTACGCGGCGCCTCCAGTCGGCGCCAATCGCTGGCGCGCGCCGCAACCCGCGCCTCGCTGGCCGGGGATCCGTCCCGCGCAAAAATTTGCGGCAAGCTGTTGGCAGCACATGACTCCTTCGGGCACCGGTCCGTGGACGCACGAGTACATGCCGCAGGGCCGGGCGAGTGAGGATTGCCTCTATCTCAACGTCTGGACGAGCGCCCCGGATTCCCATCACCGGTTGCCGGTGCTCGTCTGGGTGCCGGGGGGCGGCTTCGTGGCGGGCTCCGGGTCGGCTGCCGTCTATAACGGCGCGCCACTCGCCGCGCACGGTATCGTGGTGGTCACGATCAATTACCGGGTGGGTCTGCTCGGCTTCTTTGTGACACCGGCGCTCGCCGCACAGGCGGCCCGCGAGCACGAGCCTCCGGGCAACTACGGCCTGCAGGACATCATCGTCGCATTGCAGTGGGTGCATCGCAATATCGCCGCTTTCGGCGGCGATCCGGATGCCATTACCCTGGGCGGCCAGTCGGCCGGCGCGATGGCGGTGCATGATCTCATCGTCTCGCCGCTCGCCACCGGACTGTTCAGGCGCGCAATCGCGCAGAGCGGATTGCCCGATACGGTACCGATACCCTCACTGGCCGAGGCGGAGAAAGCCGGCGAGCAGTTTGCGCGATCCGAGGGCGCAACGTCGCTGGCGGCGCTTCGCGCGTTGACGCCGCAACAGTTGGCCGCGCATGCACCGCCCGGCATGAAGGGACCGCTCCTCGTCCCCATCGCCGATGGAGTGCTGCTCCCGGCCGCGCCCGAAGCACTCCTCATCCCAGGTGCGTTTGCCGATGTTCCCCTTCTCACCGGCATCGACGCCGACGACGCCTCAGCCTTCTCGGGGCCCATCGTGAAATCCATGAGCGAAGCGGCCTGGAAGGCGCTTCTCGATGAGAAATTCGGCGCGCTGGCGCCGCGGTTTGCCAGCCTCTATCCGGCGGGCACCGATGCCGAGAGGGCACGCTCGGCGCGGCAGTTGCATCGTGACCTGGGACTTGCAGCGCTCTACGCCTGGGACCAGAAATGGAGCGCGCACGCGCGCAGCCCGGTGTACGGGTATCTGTTCGATCAGCTCGAGCCCGGAACTCGAGCCAGCCGCTGGGGGATCTTCCATTCCTCGGAGCTGCCGTACGTCTTCGGCACCTTCGATGCGGCGCCGCAGCGGCATTTCACCGCGGTTGATCGGGCGATCTCAAAGCGCGTGATGGATTACTGGGTGGACTTCGTGAAGAGCGGCGATCCGAACGGCGAGGGCCTGCCAGCGTGGCCCGCCATGGTGCCAGGCGATCCGAAGGTCATGGTGGTGGCGGCCGCGATGCAGCCGCGGCCCGTGCTGCCGCCGCGCAAGCTCAGCGCTATGCAGGCCTTCATCGCAGCGGGCGGCAAGCCCGGGATTTTCTGAAAGCGGCGTGTCGTCGAGCCTCTACAGAGCCAGGCTAAATGGACACGCTAGAGGGCCAGCGTGACGCTGACCGGGCAGTGATCGCTACCCATGACATCCGCGTGAATCTGCGCCGCCTCGACCGATTTGCGTAGCGCCGCCGATACCAGGAAGTAGTCGATCCTCCACCCGACATTGCGCGCGCGCGAGTTGGCGAAGTGACTCCACCAGCTGTAATGCCCATTGCCCTGCTTAAACAGACGCAGCGTGTCGATGAAGCCGGCATCGATGAAGTTCTGGAAGCCCTCCCGCTCCTCGTCGGTGAAGCCCTTCTTGCCGCGGTTGGGTTTGGGATTGGCGAGGTCGAGCTCGGTATGCGCGACGTTGAGGTCGCCGCAGAAGACCACGGGCTTTTTCTCTTCGAGCTGCTTCACGTAGGCGAGGAACGCCGGATCCCAGTGCTTGTGCCGCAGCGCCAGCCGGCTGAGATCGTCCTTGGCATTGGGCGTGTAGACGGTGACGGCATAGAGCTTGGGGAACTCCGCGGTGATGAGACGCCCTTCCTCGCTGCTGTCGCGCTCGAGCTCGTCGGCGAACTTGAAGCGCTTGGCGAACGCCTTCGGAAAGCCATTGGTGACCGCGATCGGCTCCTCCCGGCTGAAGATGGCCGTACCGGAATAGCCCTTCTTGACGGCGGAGTTCCAGTACTCGCGATAGTCCGGCAGGTCGATCTCGATCTGCCCGCGCTCGGCTTTGGTCTCCTGCAGGCAGAGCACATCCGGGCGGTGCGCCTTGATGAAGCTCTGGAAGACGCCCTTCTTGATGACGGCGCGAATGCCGTTGACGTTCCACGAGTAGAGTTTCATGGCCGCGCAGTCTACCGGATTGCTTCGGTCGCGGCGAAGGCTCAACGCTCCCGACAGGGCGAGGATGGTCGCCCGCCCGGTGAGTATGAGTTCGGCGATCAGCTCCCGCGCG
>DASYGA010000029.1:0-8826 GCA_036000265.1 Steroidobacteraceae bacterium
GTGTGGATCGGCTTTGAGGACCCCCAGGGCGCGCAGCAGCAGGTGTTTCTTGCGCTCACAGGGGCGGGGCCGATCATCGCGCGGCGCATCGAGGCGGGGGAGTACGGCGAGCAGACCGCCGTCGAGGACCCGCGCATCGTAGGCGCACTGCAGCCCGAAGCCGGCGGCTACGACGTCGAGCTCGCGATGCCGCTCTCGATGGTGGGCGGACAGTTCGGGGTGCTGCTCGACGACCGCGACCAGCGTGGCGCCGACCCGCTGAGCTACGGAACGCTGCGCAGCAACGACCTGCACACGTTAGGACGGCTGACCGTCGCCTCGCCGGCGCTGACCCCCTATCTCGCGCAGTTCATGCAGCCGGGCATGCGGCTGTCCGTGACCACGCCGGCGGGCTCCGTGCTGGCGCAGTCCGACGAGCTGGCCGTGCCGGGCGTGCTGGCACCGGAGCCCGGCATCCTGACACAGGTCTACCGGCGGTTCGTCGACCGGCGCGGCGAGCCGCGGTTCATCGCGTCCGCCGCCCCGATTTATGACGCGGGCCACCGCGCTGTCATCGGCGAGCTGCAGGTCACGCAAGCAGCGGACCGCTGGGAAGGTCTGCGGGATCGCGCGCTGACGCGCATGCTCGACCTGACCCTGATCACGAGCGCGCTGGCGGTTATTGTCACATTCGTGTTCGCGGCCCACCTGGCAGTGCGGCTGTCGCGGCTGCGGCGGGCGAGCGAGTCCGCGTTGACCCGGGACGGCCTCGTGACCCAGTTTCCGGAAACATCGGCACCCGATGAGCTGGGCGATGTGGCGCGCAGCTTCTCGCGCCTGCTCGGACGCCTGAAGGAGTACACGAGCTATCTACGCTCGCTTGCCGGCAAGCTGGCGCACGAGATCCGCACGCCGCTGACCATCGTGCGCTCGTCGCTGGACAACCTGGAGTCGGAGGAGGTCTCGCCGGCCGCGCGGCAGTACCTCGAGCGGGCGCGGCAGGGCAGCGAGCGCCTGAGTGCAATCCTGGTGGCAATGGGGGCCGCCACGCGCGTGGAGGAAGCCATCGGCAACGCCGAGCGCGTCCGATTCGATTTGACGCCGGTAATCGCATCTGCGGTAAGCGCGTATCGGGGCGCCTTTCCGCAGCGCCGGTTCGCGGCCGAGTTGCCGCCGGAAGCAGTCGAGATCGACGGCGCGCCGGACCTGATCGTGCAGCTTCTCGACAAGCTCATCGACAACGCAGTCGATTTCAGTCCCGCCGGCGCCACCATCAGCGTGCGTCTGCGGCGGGAGTCTGCGGCCGCCGTGCTCGAAGTGGACAATCCAGGGCCGCCGCTCGCGCCCGAGGCCCGTGGACGGCTGTTCGAGTCGCTGTGGCAGTCGCGCAGCGGCAGCGACAGCCGGCCGCATTTCGGGCTCGGCCTGTACATCGTGCGGCTGATCGCCGAATACCACCGCGGCGGAGTCGCGGCGGCGGATCTGGCAGGCGGGGAAGGGGCGCGCTTCGGGGTACGGCTGCCGCTCGCGGACGCGCCGCTGTTGCCCAATTACAACGACAAAGTCAAGCTGGAATCGGTATGATTTGCGGCGAGAGAGCAGCGGGTGATGCGCACACGCCAATAATCTGGCGAGAGGACAACGAAGCAGAAATCCGGAGGTCGACGCGGGCACGGGTGACGGCAGCCGCAACCTTTGCAGCGGTTGTCAGGAACGATCCATCGCGTGGATTGACACGCGGGCCTCGAGATTGGGCCGGGGCGCAGGCTCCAGCGTTTCAGCCGAGCTAAATAGATGTCCGTGACGCAAGCTGACAGCGATCCACCGGGACGTGTTCATTTAAAAAAATCAGCCCGCCGGGCTTTCCCGACGGGTTTTTTTTGCTTGCATTGCACGGCGCGCTGGCTCAACATCCGCGCCGCAGCGGATGGGAGGTGTGACGAACTCGATGAAGACGAGCAATGAATCGCCTGGAGCGATTCATAACGACGCGCAGCGGAGCGAGCGTCGGCCCCGGCGGCGCCGGGGCGAGGCCCAGGATGGGCCGAGTAGCGCGTCGACTGACAGCGACCCCGGGCCCTCTCTTCGCAGTGTCAACTCGTATCTCGAGAAGAATTTTCCCGACTTTTTCGCCGAGGCGCGCTTTCAGGTCGGGGATGATGATTATTTTCTCTATGCGCGCTTCGGCCAGTACCTGGCCCGCTCGATCGAGCAGAACCGGGCCTCCCGGGAAAAAATCAACCGCGGCTTCACCGTGCTCAACAAGATGGCGCGGGCGTCGGCGCGGCATCCACGCATCCGGCAGATGCTGGTCTCCGGCCCGCTGGAGTACATCATCGATGCGCCCAAGGCGCGGGCGCTGGCGCTGAAGCGGCTGTCGCCTGTGGCGCAGGGATACCTGGAGAGTCTCTGCGAGTAAGATTCGGCTCATGGATGAGGCTCTCGAGGTGCGGCGCTTCTGGTTCGGCAGGCTGCCGCTGAGGCCCGATGACGTCGAGCAGCGGCTGGCGCTGTGGTTCGGCAGCGGCGCCGACGAGCAGCGCGTCGATGCGCTCGTCCGCTCGCGCTTTGGCGCCCTCATCGAACGGGCGGCCGCGGGGGAGCTCGCCGCCTGGGCTGACAGTCCGCGGCGCCGCCTATCGCTCATCCTGCTGTTGGATCAGCTGCCGCGCCATGCCTACCGCGGCAGCGCGCGCGCGTTTGCCATGGACCGGGAAGCGCTGGCGCTGACGCTCTCGGGACTGCAATCGGCGGCGGATGCGGCGCTGATGCCCGTGGAGAGGATCTTCTTCTACATGCCGCTGCAGCACGCGGAGCTGCGCGATGCGCAGGAAGAGTCCGTCGCCGCCTACCGCAGGCTGCGCGACGAGGCGCCGAAGGAGCTCGAGGCCATGTTCGCGAGCGCGCTCGAGTCGGCGGAGCTGCACCGTGCCATCGTGGCGCGCTTCGGGCGCTTCCCGCACCGCAATCGGGCACTGGGGCGTACCAACACGGCCGAGGAGGAGACATACCTCGGCTCCGGCGGCCGCAGCTTCGGGCAGTAGCGGCCCTGGGGGCAGTCCGCTACCGGGTTTCGACCGCCAGCCGCTCCAGCCGACGCACTTGCCGCTCGAGATTGCGCTGTGCCTCCAACAGCTCCACCGCCAGCGCCGCGCCGCTGACGTTTACTCCCAGGTCACGCATGAGCCGGCCGGCCATCGCCAGGCGCGGCAGCGCCGCCGCCGGCAGCTGCCACTCGCCCGGGGAATAGCCCCTGGGCGCGACGAGGCCGAGATCGGCAAGCTCGATCACCGCATCCAGGTCGAGCCGACAGAGCCTGCAAAGCTCCGTCGCGGCTATCCAGTCGGCGTCATCCAGAAGGCGGACTTCACGTAGCTCGATGACATCGCCCACAGCGTCACCTCCCGAGGTCTGCGCGCGGATCGAATCCAGCCAGCTTCGCGCGCATCTCCTCGTATAACGTGCGTGCCTCCGGAGAGTTTGCCGGCGGCAGAACGACTTTGAGCTGCACGTAGGCATCCCCTGGCGGCTGGCCGGGCAGGCCGCGGCCCCGCAGCCGCATCTTCTGACCGGACTGCGCGCCGGCCGGAATCTGCATGTCGACCGCTCCCGCAAGCGTGGGCACCACCACCGTTGCCCCGAGCGCCGCCTCCCAGGGAGCGACCGGTAATGTCAGCGTAACGTCACGTCCTTCCACCTGATACAGCCGGTGCGGGCGGATGTGCACCTCGAGGTAGAGGTCGCCCGCCCGCCCGCCGCCGGGCGCCGCCTCGCCCTGGCCAGCGAGTCGGATGAGTTGCCCATCGGTGACGCCCGCCGGGATGCTGACGCGCACGGTGTGCGAGCGCATCTCCAGCGTTCCATCCGGCTTTAAGTCGGGCCGCTGGAGGTCGAACGTGCGTGTGCCGCCGCCAAAGGCCTCCTCGAGCTCCACGTCCATGCGGGCATGATGGTCGCGGCCCGGCCGCTGTTGCCGCCGCCCCGCCGCGCCGGGAGCGCTGGCACCGCCAAAGAGCGATGAGAAAAAATCGCTGAAACCTTCGTCCGCGAACGCCTGTGCGCCGCCGGCGTTGCCGGCACCGCGGGCCCGGCTACCGCCGCTGAACTCGAAGCCGCTCGCCCAGTCGGGCGGCGGCCGGAACTGCTGGCCGGATTTCCAGTCGCTGCCGAGCTGGTCGTAGGCAGCGCGCTTCTGCGGGTCCTTGAGCACCTCGTAGGCTTCCTGCAGCTCCTTGAACTTCTGCTCGGCGTCCTTCTCCTTGCTGACGTCGGGATGGTACTTGCGGGCAAGCCGGCGATAGGACTTCTTGATGTCCTCGGCCGTGGCCGCGCGCGCCACGCCCAGAATCTTGTAGTAATCCCGGTACTCCATGAGCGAAGCAGCCCTCGTGGAAAAGATTGAGAAGACGGTGAGCGGCGAGATGGGGGCGGCGCCCGGGAAGCCAAGCCCCCGGCGCGCTCGCCACCCTCAGGAGGCGAGCGCGAACTCCGGCTCGGTCAGCGCCATCTGCGACACCGGCCCGTACTCGCTCACGGCACCCCTGATCCGCGCCGCATCCCCAATTGCCACGATGGCCACGGAGTCCGCCGGCGGGAAGGCCTCCTCGATCACGGCCTGCGCCTCGGCGACTCCCACCGCGGCGAGCTGCGCCGGATAATCATCGACATAACTGCGGCCGAGCCCGTAGAGCTCGATGTCGGCCAGCATCCCGGCCCAGTCCGCCGCGGTTTCCAGCCCCAGCGGATATTGCCCGAGCGTATAGGCGCGGGCGGAGTCGAGCATTTCCCGGGTCACTCCTTCGCGCCGCAGGCGCTCGAGCGTGCGCAGCGCCAGATCGAGCGCCTTGCCCGTGTTCTGCGTCTGCGCGAAGGAGCGGAATGAGAACTCTCCGGGCACGCTGCCGCGCGCGAAGCTCGAGCGCGCCCCGTACGACAGGCCGGACTTGATCCGCAGCTCGGAGTTGAGCAAAGAAGTGAAGCGGCCGCCGAACAGTGTGTTGACCAGGTCGAGTGCCGCCCGCCGGGGGTATCGCTTGTCGACACCGACGCTGCCGATCCAGAAGTAGGTCTGCGCGGAGCCGGGGAAATCGACCAGCAGCACGCGCCTGCCGCTGCGGGCGCGGGGCCGCACCAGGGCCGGCGGCGGCGCCGGCGTGCCCGACCAGCGGGAGAAGCTGTCGGCGGCCATCCGCGCGAGCACGTCGGCATCGATGTCCCCTGCCAGGACGAGGACCAGCCGCTCGGCGCCGAATTGCCCTTCGTAATAGCGCAGCACATCGTCGCGATCGATGGCGGCGAGCGATGCCTCGCTGCCAAACACCGGACGTCCGTAGGGATGATCCGCGAACAGGAATGCGCGGCCGTAGGTGCCGATGAGCTCCGAGGGATCGGAGTCCTTGGCCGCCTTGATGAGCTCGATGTGGCGCGCTGCCAGCTCCTCGAGCTCGCCGCCGTCCAACATGGGTCGCAGCAGCGCGTCGGCCAGCAGCTCCAGCATCAGCTGCTGATCGCGGGCCAGGAACTGTCCGCGCACGGTGACCGCCTCGGGGCCGGCACCGGCGCCGAAGCTGCCGCCCACCCCCTCGACGACATCCGCGAATGCATAGGCGTTGCGCTCCCCCGCGCCCTTTTCCAACAGACCGGCAACCAGGGAAGCCACGCCCGGGCGCGCGGCCGGGTCGGCAAGCGCGCCGCCGCGCAGGACGGCGCTGAACGCCACCAGCGGGACATCGCGCCGCGGCACCAGGATGAGCGCGACGCCGTTACCGAGCGAGAGCCGTTCGTGCTCCGGCACTCTCACGGTCATGTGCCGAGGCTCCCGGGAGGCGCTGCCGCGGGCGCTCGCCGCGCCTCCTCCGACGGCACCAGCACGCCAAGCGTGCGCCGCCTGTCGTCGAGGATTTCCGCGGCGACCGCCCGCAGCTCGTCGGCGGAGACTTCCGCGATCCGGGTCGGCTCGTCGAAGAGCCGGGACCAGTCGCCGTGAAACACTTCGTATTCCCCGAGCAGCTGCGCCTTGCCGTCGATGGCGGCGAGCTTCTTCCACAGGCCCACGGTGGCCAGATTGCGCGCCCGCTCGAGCTCCGCCTCGGTGACGCCGTCGGCGACGACCGCCGCCAGCTCTGCATCGAGCGCCTTGCGCGCCTCCTCCGGGTCCGCGCCTTCCGGCAGCACCAGTGAAATCCACAGCAGCCCGGGATCGAACCCCTCCTGCCAGTGGCCGCCGACCTCGATCGCGAGCCGCCGATCCTCCACCAGCATCCGGTGCAGCCGCGAGGCGTCGCCCTCGACGAGGGCGCTCAGCAGGAGACTGACCGCGGGAGCGCGTGGATCGGCCGCGGCCGGCGCCTTGTAGGCACACTGCAGCAGCGGTGTCTGCGCCTTGCGCCGGATCAACACCCGGCGCTCGCACAGCTGCTCGGGCTCCGCGGTGCGCACCGGCGGCGGCGGCGCTTGCGCGGCAATCGGCTCGAAATAGCGCCGCACCAGCGCGATGGCGCGCTCCGGCTCGACGTCCCCCGCCAGCGTCAGCGTCAGGTTGTTGGGGGCGTAGTAGGTCCGGTAGAAGGCCTGCAGGTCCTGCAGGCGCCAGGACTGGATGTCCGCCGGCCAGCCTATGGTAGGAAAGCGATACGGGTGCGCGACGAAGGCGGTGGCCTGTACCTGCTCCGCGAGCAGGCCGTGACTGTTGTCCTCGACCCGCAGCCGCCGCTCGGAAGCGACCACGCCGCGCTCGCTCTCGATCACCTCCGGCGTGAAGGCGAGGTGCGCCACCCGGTCCGACTCCAGATCGAGCACGCGCTCGAGGGCGGCCGCCGGGAGCCAGTCCTGGTACACCGTCACATCGTCGCTGGTGAACGCGTTGTTGGCACCCCCTTCAGCCTCCATCAGCCGGTCGAACTCGCCCGGCGGATGGCGGCTCGTGCCGTTGAACATCATGTGCTCGAAGAAGTGGGCGAGGCCGGTGGCCCCGGGCGCCTCGTTGCGGCTGCCGGCGCGCACCCAGTTATAAAGCGCGATGTTGGGGATGTTTCGTACCGGCCAGACGATCACGCGCATGCCGTTGGCGAGCGTAGCGGCGCGCACGTCCTCGCGTCCTGACACCCGCAGCGGCCGCGGATAGGTGAGGCCTCCCCGGTGCGTGCGCGGCACCGGTTCGGGCGGGACGATCGCTATGGTCATGACGTTGGTTTCGCTCCGCGACGGGTATGCGTTTTGCTGTTCTTGCGGCAGTGTCCGGATCGGGGATTGCCTTGCGCATCGCTCAGGTGGCTCCGCTTTACGAGAGTGTGCCTCCAAAGCTCTACGGTGGCACGGAGCGCGTGGTCTCCTACCTCACCGAGGAGCTGGTGCGCCAGGGACATCGGGTGACACTGTTCGCGAGCGGGGATTCGCGCACGGCGGCCGAGCTCGTGGCCGGATGCGCGCACGCGGTGCGCCTCGAGCGCGAGCCCACCGCCGCCATCGCGCTGCACACGCTGCTCATCGAGGCCGTGTTCGCGCGCGCCGATTCGTTCGATGTCATCCATTGCCATACCGATAGCATTCATCTGCCGCTCGCGCGGCGTTGCCCCGTGCCCGTGATCACGACGCTCCACGGCAGACTCGACATCGCCGGCCTCCACGAGCTGCACCGCGAATTCGCGGAGCTGCCGCTGGTCTCGATCTCCGATGCCCAGCGCGCGCCTCTGCCGTGGGCGAGCTGGGCGGGAACCGTCCATCATGGCCTGCCCCTCGAGCTGCACCGTCCGCATTATGACGCGGGAAGGTACCTCGTGTTCCTTGGGCGCATCTCGCCCGAGAAACGGGTCGACCGTGCCGTCGCCATCGCACGCGGCGCCGGACTGCCGCTCAAGATTGCGGCCAAGGTCGACTGCGCCGACCGGGAGTACTTTGCCGCCGAAATCGAGCCCCTGCTCGCCGCGCCCGGCGTCGAGTTTCTGGGCGAGGTGGGCGAGCGCGCCAAGACCGAGCTGCTGGGCGGAGCGCTGGCGTTGCTCTTCCCGATCGACTGGCCGGAGCCGTTCGGGCTGGCGATGATCGAGTCGATGGCATGCGGCACCCCCGTGATAGCATTCGCCCGAGGCTCGGTACCGGAAGTCATCGACCCCGGAATCACGGGCTACATCGTGACCAGTATCGAGGAAGCAATCGCCTGCGTGGAGCGCGCGCGTGGCCTCGACCGCCGCGAGTGCCGGCGGCAGTTCGAGCGCCGCTTCTGCGCCGCGCGCATGGCGCGCGAGTACTGCTCCATCTATCGCAACTGCGAGACGCGCTGGTGTCGGCGGAGAGCGTGAACACGGCGGCGACCGAGTTCTACATCCTGGCGCCCGAGGTGCCGGTGCCGGAGCGCACGTTCGTGCTGAAGCACGACGAGACCTTCGGCCTCTTCAACGACTTCGGCGACATCGCGGCCGGCGCGCGCCACGAGGAAGGGCTCTATCACCAGGGCACCCGGTTCCTCTCGCGCCTCGCGCTGAAGCTGGCCGGCGGACGCCCGCTCCTGCTCTCCTCGGCCGTGCGCCGCGACAATCTGCTGATGGGCGTGGATCTCACCAATCCTGACATCTACCTGGGCGGCGATGTGATGCTGCCGCGCGGCTCGCTCCACATCTACCGCTCCAAACTGATCTGGGATGGCGTCTGCTACGAGCATCTGCACGTCCGCAACTTCACGCTGACGCCGCTCGAGATCTCGCTGTCGCTCGAGTTCGCGGCCGATTTCGCCGACATCTTCGAGGTGCGGGGCGAGGAGCGCCGGCGCCGGGGTCAGCTGCACAAGCCGCGCGTGACCGAGGATGCGGCGGAGCTGGCCTACCAGGGCCTGGACGGCGCAGCGCGGCGGAC
>DASYGA010000068.1:0-2567 GCA_036000265.1 Steroidobacteraceae bacterium
GCAGGCGTCGAGGAATTTCGTGTATTTCGATCGCTTCTACATGCTGATCGTATTGCTTGACATTGGTCGGCGCCGCGCCAAAGCTATTCGCGCGCCACGCGCGGACATCCGCACATATGTCCGGTACCTGCAATGCGACCATTTCCTGCAAGCCCCTGGCGAGCCGGTGGCCGTCACGCGTGATCACCGGGTTGCTCCACGTCAGCCGGTCCAAGGTATTGACGTACGTTCGGACGATCGCCGCATCGGTGTGATAGCCGGTCGCCCAGAGTGCGCCGGCCGCCTCATAGCTGAGCTTCTGATCTTCTTCGTTCTGCGGTGAGCCCGCCCCCACATCCGGGCATTCGGCGTGGAACCGGAGGTCGAGTGAGTGGATGCTTGCTTCAACTGAGGACCACGTGGTAACAGCAGCATGCAGCACCCTGTAGCTGGCAACGAGATAGGTGTGAGTCGAGGCTATATCTCGCGATGTGGCATTTGCCGTAGCGGGCGTCAGCGCAAACGCGAGCACAGCCACCGGGATCGCTACTGCTCTGAGCACCTGCACCTCAATATATCCCGGATGCTGATTGCGCTTTGGGGCTCGGTGGATCAGGTTCAGATGCCGACCGTCCTGAAAGCCCAAAATGGGTCGGCACGCAGGCGAGCATCCATCTGCTCACATCTCGCTTTTGCGTCACAAACTGCTGGCCTTCACGATGTAGTACTTGTGGGCGTTGATGACGATCGTGATGACGAGGCGCTGCTCGTGGCTGGGAGACGCGATGCCGAGGCGTTCGGAGTCTTTTACCGCCGGCGCGTGGATGCCGTGCTGGCCTTCTTCCTGCGGCGCACGGGCGATCGCGAGCTCGCGGCTGACCTGACCGCGGAGACGTTCGCCGCGGCGCTGTTCGCCCTGCCGCGTTACAGCCCGCAGCGGAGCTCGGCGCTCGCGTGGCTGTTCACGATCGCGCACCACAAGTTGGTGGACTCGATCCGCCGCGGACAGGTCGAGGACCGTGCACGAAGGCGGCTGGGCCTCGAGCCGCTCATATTCAACGACGAGGACCTCGAGCGCGTGGAGCAGCGGGCGACGGCGGCAGACGGCGGCGCTGCGCTGCTCGAGCTCGAGCGGCTGTCATCCGAGCAGCGCGGGGCAATCGAAGGACGAGTACTCCAAGAAGCCCAGTACGACGAGCTGGCACGACGTCTGCAGTGCTCAGAGTCGGTGGTCCGCAAGCGCGTGAGCCGCGGGCTCGCCGAGCTCCGCACGCGGATGAAGGAGGCGTGAGGATGGACGCGATCGATAGGTTCGGGCAGGAGCTAGTGCTGGCCGGACGCCGCCGGGCTGGCGGGCGGCAGCCGCTGCGGGAGCGCTTCGGCCGACGCTTCGCGCGTACATCATCGCGCCGCTGCGCGTCAGCGCATGTGCGCCTCGCACTGCTCGTGTTCGTGCTCGTGCTCGCCACCGCCGCGATCACGCTCGCCGCGACCGGCGTGATCCTCACCGGCTCGCCAGTCGGCACGGTCGCCGCCCCCAGCGCCACCGCCGGCGAGGGCATCCCTGTCAAGGGCGGTGAGCGCCTGCTCCCGCTGCGCGTGGCCGACCCGGCGGGAGGCCTGCCGTGGGGTATGCGGATCGTCCACACCACTCGCGGGCTCGTATGCGTGCAGATCGGGCGCGTGTATCACGGGCAGCTGGGGCAGCTCGGCGTCGACGGCGCCTTCGCCGACGACGGCCGCTTCCATCCGCTCCCCGCCGATGCGCTCCCGGAAGTGCTCGCCAGCGGGGGATGGATGGCCGGAAACTGCGCAGACCCCGGCGGCACCTACGCGGCCGACAGCGTCGGCATCGAGCTCAGCGCCAGCTCGACCCTCGGTCACCACGGCGGCGGCGGCGCCGACCGGCGCGAGGTCTCCTTCGGGCTGCTCGGAGTGCACGCGCTAAGCATCACCTACCGCGACGGCGCGGCGACACGCACCCAGCCGGTGATGCCTGCTCTCGGCGCCTACCTGATCGTGCAGCGCTACACGAGCGGCAGGCAGCTAGGCAGCACCAGCGAGACCGACGGCAGGGACGAAGTCCGAAACTACAGCATGCCCGCCGGGCCGAACGGCGCCCTGACGGCGATCTCCTACAGGTACGGCGGCCGCCTCTGTGTGGATCGCGGCAATCTGCGCATGGCCTCGTGCGGCCTCTCAGAAGTGCCGCCGCCCCGGCCCGCTGCGCTCCCCGTGGCGCACGTGCCACTGCACGCCCACCTGCAGATCCGAGATCACTTGATCACGGGCGCGTACATCAGCTTCCCCGCACCGTATGCCGTCACGAACGCCGGCGAGAACTACTCGGTGACGGCGCCGATCTGCCATCACGAGCTCGCTGGAGGAGGCTCTCGCGCCGATATCACGCCGGGCGCGCTCGTGACGATCCCGATCGGAGACGTTCTCTCGCACGCATGCGGGCGGGCAGTCGAATTCAAGGTCGAATACGTCAGATCCATTGGCGGCCTGCCTCAGCCCACGCCCCTCGGCAGCATCACGATCCACGATCCGCCCGGAACGCACACCGCACCGCTACCGCGGCGCGA
>DASYGA010000117.1:0-4772 GCA_036000265.1 Steroidobacteraceae bacterium
TCCACGTCGTCATTCCCGCCGGTACCGTCGGCCCCTGAATGGCCGCCGGTGTCCCGTCCAGCTTGGCATCCGACCACGCCTTGAACGCCGGGCTCTCATAGTGCAGAACATCCCCATTCACCTTCAGGACAATGACGCCCGGCGCGCTGCTCTTCACTGCGTCCGCTCGCCACGTTCCGGCCATGCCGCTGCCGCCACCTACTCGCGTATCCATCTCACGGTCGGTGAAGGATGTACCGTCGGGCTTCGTCCCATTCGTCACATCCGTCAACGTCTTTCCGTCCGCGGAAATCTGGCGCTTGGTCGTCGAATACTGCGTCCCCTTCACCTTCTCCACCAGCGTGTAATTCCTTCCGCTGCCGGTGCACGAGATCGTTCTGTCCGGAAGGACGTCGTAGTCCTTGCCATCGCACGCAAAGTTGAACTTGAACGTGCCCGTATCCAGCGTGTACATGTTGCCGTTTTGCGTCACGGTGACGGTCGAGCCCGTCATCTTGCTCTTCGCCTGGTTCAGCTTCCACGTTCCATCCCATGACGACGCCGCAGCCACACACGGAGCCGCCGCCAGCGCCAGCGCGGCGCACGCAAACACAAATCTGTTTTTCATAAGATCCTCGGTCTAAAGATTCACTCAGGGGAGCCCGTCATACACGGCCCGAAACCGCTGTGCCCGCAGCCAATCGTGGCCCTGCAGCTCTGAAAACTTCCGAGACGCTCACAATCTCTTCTCCCGCCGCACAAAAGTCAAGAGCGTCCATCTCGCCTAGAGCGCAAAAACAGGGGGAGGGGCGGGAAGCACATTTACACTCGCCCTATGCCGAAGCGGCCCGAGATCACCGCGAACCAGATCCTCCTCGGCGACAACCTCCCTATCCTCCAATCCCTCCCCTCCGCCTCCGTCGACCTCATCTACATCGACCCCCCCTTCAACACCGGCATCACCCAGAAGCGCACCCGCATCACCGCCCGCCGCACCTCGGCAGACAATCCCGCGGGCACCCGCAACGGCTTCGGCGGTGCGCGCTACGAGACCACCACCGTCGCCTCACCCGTCTACGCCGACACCTTCGACGACTACATCGCCTTCCTCCGCCCGCGCCTCCTCGAAGCCCACCGCCTCCTCGCCCCCACCGGCTCGCTCTTCCTCCACCTGGACCCCCGCGAATCCCACTACGCCAAGGTCCTGCTCGATGAAATCTTCGGCCGCGACGCCTTCCGCAACGAGATCATCTGGGCCTACGACTACGGCGCAAAACCTCGCTCGCGCTGGCCCGCCAAGCACGACAACATCCTCTGGTACTCGCGCTCCCCCGCGCGCTACACCTTCCACTACGACGCCATCGACCGCATTCCCTACATGGCCCCCTCGCTCGTCGGCCCTGCAAAGGCCGCCCGCGGCAAGATCCCCACCGACGTCTGGTTCATCACCGTCGTGCCCACCAACTCCCGCGAGAAGACCGGCTACCCCACCCAAAAACCCCTCAAGCTCCTCGAGCGTATTGTCCGCGTCCACTCCTCCCCCGGCGACCTCGTGCTCGACTTCTTCGCCGGCTCCGGCACCACCGGCATCGCCGCCGCCAACCTGGGCCGCCGCTTCCTCCTCATCGACTCCAGCCCCGCCGCCATCACCATCATGCGCAAACGCCTCGCCGCCCACCTCGGTCCCGAGTAACCCGCCTTTCCGGCGCAGCCGCGTCCGCTGCATGCAATGCCGGCGCAGCCGCGTCCGGCGGATGCTATGCCTGCCACCTCCGCGTCACTCCTCAGTCACTATTGGGCGAGCGCTCCCCACGCGACGCTCGTCCTATGATGTCCTCCATAAGTTGCGTCTCCTCTGGAGGATGACCCTACATGTCGAACTCTCCGCTGGTCGCCAGCGCCCTAACCTGGCGCGCGAACCAGCCCCCCGTCTGGACTGCTGCCTGGACCACTGCCTCGGTCATTGCTGTCTCCCTCTGCATCGCCTGCTTCGCAATTTTCTGCATCCGCCGCATCCGCTCCCTCCGCTCGAAGCTCGCCGAATACGCGTCGCGGACCGAGCGCGCTGAGCGCGAAAACGCCCAGCTCCAATCCACCCTGCTCGCCGCCCAGCGCCTCGAGGATTGGTCGCGCATGTCCGCCGCCGTCACCCACGAGATCTGCAATCCCCTCGAAGCCGTCCAGAACATCCTCTATCTCATCCGCAACTCCGACGCCGCCACACCCGAACTCGTCCGCCTCACCCGCCTCGCCTCCGAAGAAGCCAATCGCGTCCTCACCATCTCCCGGTCCACGCTCTCCTTCTTCCGCCAGTCCTCCACGCCCGAGCTCGTCGACCTCCGCTCCGCGGCCGACAGTGTCCGCTTCCTTCTCGACCCACTCCTGCGCCGCCGCGAGGTCACCCTCAAGGTCAGCTCCTCCGGCGACCTCACCGTCCACGCCTTCCCCGGCGAGCTCCGCCAGGTCCTGCTCAACCTCGTGCGCAACGCCGCCGAAGCCTCGCCGCGCGGCGGCTCAACCGTCACCGTCAACCTCGCAGGCGTCGCCGACCACGTCGAAATCACCGTCCGCGACGAAGGCTACGGCATCGCCCCCGAACTCCTGCCTACCATCTTCCAGTTCGGCCACACAACCAAGGGCTCACACGGCAACGGCATGGGTCTCTGGACCGTGAAGCACATCGTGGACAAGCACGGCGGCGAAATCCACATCGACTCACAACCCGGCCAGGGCGCCGCCTTCACCATCACCTGGCCCCGCCACCTACCGCACGCGGCCAATGGTCACCGCTCCAAACACCTCCGCCCTGTCAACGCGTAGGCACAACGAAGTACCACAAACCGGGTGCCGCATCTTCGGCGCGAAGCGCCTAAGGTGGGCATCGCGCGTTAAGACGCGCGAGAAAATCTTCGAACCACCACCGCGCTACTTAGCCGCACGCGCCGCGATCTCCCCATCCAGCACCTTCTGAAACACCTGCATCTTCTCCCTCCGATGCACCGGCACCGCTCCAACATGCGTCCCCAACTCCTGCGCCTCCGCCTCGCCCTCGCGATACGCACTCCACACCGGCAAACCGTCTCCAGACGGCACACCATCCCGCGCGAAGCTCGTCCAGTACGCAATCATGGCGTCCGACAGCGCCTCATCCCCGGGCTGCTTTACCCAATCCGTCCAGTAATGCTTGCTCAAATACATGCACTCCAGGCTGTGAAACGAACCCAGCGCAGCAAACGGCCCCTGCCCTCTCATCGTGAAGCTGTACAGATAAGTCCTCTCGCCCGCCGCCGTAACCTCGCGCGCCAGCAGATGCGCCCCAAACCCATAGTTGTAGTCCGTGTCCATCGCCAGGAACGCCGCGGGCACATCGCCATCCCGCGCCGCCGGATACGCCGCAAACACCGCATCCGCCTCCCCGCCGAACTTCTTATTCAGCCAGTCCCGATACTCGCTCACCGTCTGCGGACGATGCGCCTTTCCACCCACCAGCGGACTCGCAAAGATCGACACCTCGTCCGCATTGCTTCCCACAATCACCGGCACCTTCGCCTGCTCGCCGCGCCGAAAGACCTCTGCCGGCTGTGCCGCAAGTACGCGCCCATCGACAATCGGATTCCAATCCATCCCGCCAATCATCGCCGCGGTCTGCACCAGCTCATTCGCCGGCAGCGCCCGCAGCTTGTCTATCGCCCGCATCTTCTCAATCCCACCAACTCCCCGGTAATCACCCAGCACCTTCTCTGCAAAAGCCGCCCCACTCTTCTCCTGCTCCGTTAGCGTCGGCGACGTCCCATCGACACAAACACCGCTCTGCATAATCGCCCGCTGAAACAACCCTCGCGCCACCGGCGACGCCATCAGGTCGCACACATCCAGCGATCCCGACGACTGCCCGAACACTGTCACGCGATCCGCATCACCGCCAAACCGCGCAATATTGCGCTTCACCCACCTGAGCGCCGCCATCTGGTCCAGCAGCCCGTAGTTTCCCGAAACGTGATTCGCTGACTCCGCGCTCAACTCCGGATGCGCCAGATAACCCAGCACGCCCAGGCGATAGTTGATCGTCACAACCACCACGCCGTGGGCAGCCAGCGCCGGCCCCAGCGGCGGCCACTCCTGCGATCCCTCCACATTTCCGCCGCCGTGCACCCACACCATCACCGGCAGCTTTCCGCGCGCGTTCAGCCGCGGCGTCCACACGTTCAGGTAAAGACAATCCTCACTGGTCTCCATCGTCGTGCGGCCCAGCATCTCCGGCAACCACGAGCTCGGCAACTGCGGGCACGCCGGCCTGTAATACGTTGCATCCCGTACACCCGCCCAAGATGCTGGCTCCTGCGGCCCCACCCATCGCAACCGGTCCACCGGAGCAGCCGCATACGGAATCCCGAGAAACTCCCCACCCGCGACACCCAACCGCATCCCGGCCAGCACACCGTGCTCGATCCGCACCCGCGCAGCGCGCCCGCTCGGCTTACTCTCCGCGCGCGCACCCATCAGCACAAGCGCGAAGAGAAACGCTGCACACGCGACAATCGCACGAACTCGCTTCACTACTCTCCCTAGACCCTCATCGCACCGGCAAACTTCCTTCATCCGCCCGCTTCTAGGTAACTCGAGGCTTTAGCCTCGGGCCCCTTAGGGTGCATAAGATATCGGGGCTTTAGCCCCTGGGGTACGCCTTTCAGTTCGGCAGGCAAGCAGCAAGCAACGCCTCGCCGCCGCTTGCGCGGACCACTAACTACTAACCACTAACCGCTCGCCTCACCGCACCCCACCCAGCAAATCGA
>DASYGA010000163.1:0-5807 GCA_036000265.1 Steroidobacteraceae bacterium
ATGATCGCGATGGCCAGCGGCTGCAGCAGCGCGGCGCCCTGTCCGATGCCGAGCGCCAGCGTGATGAGCGCGAACACCGCTGCGATGGTGGTCATGGCGACGGCCCGCGCCCGATGCGCTCCGGCCATGACCAGCCGCGCCCGCCCATCCCCATCCGTGAGCACCAGGTACTCGGAGTAGTAGAAGATCGAGGTCTCGGTGACGATGCCGATGATCATGGTCATGCCCATGATGGACATGATGTCGAGCTCCGTTCCGGTGAGCCACAGCGCGAGCAGGATCCAGCAGATCTCGAGGAAGATGATCACGAGCATCGCCAGCGCGACGAGGAAGCGGCGATAGAGGAAGAGCAGCAGTATGACGACCAGCACCAGCGCCGCGACGATCACCCGCTCCAGGCCGTGGAACGACTGCTGCTGCTGGTGGTAGGTCCCTCCAAGCTGGTAGCTCATGCCGTGGGGCAGCAGTCCTTTCCGGGAAAGCACCCGCTTGACGGCGATCATGGTAGAGCCGAGATCGCGGCCGCTGATGCGCGCCGTGACGCCGACCATGCGCATGAGATTCTCGCGGTCGATCTGCGGTTGCCCGGTGATGACTTTGAGTGTCGCGACTCGCTCGAGCGGAAAGAGATGGCCGTCCGGGGCCCGCAGCGGCAGCTCGTCCAGGTCGCGCTGCGAGGCGATGAGGTCATGCGGCACCCACACCCGCACGCCGACCAGCCTCGGCCCCCGGCGGACCGAGGTCGCCACCGCTCCGCTGATGTAGCCTGCGAGCGCGCGGGTGACCGCCTGCGGGTTGACGCCTTCGAGCGAGGCCTCGACCCGATTCACCTCCACATCGAGCGAGTCCCCGGCGATGACGATGCCGCTCTTGACCTCGACCACGCCTCGCACCTTGCCGATGGCCTGCGCGACTCGCGGCGCGACTTTCAGCAGCGTACTCTCATCCGGCGAGAACAGCTTGATGTCGACGGGCTGCGGTACGCCCGTCAGGTCGCCGATGAGATCTTCCATGAGCTGCGAGGTCTCGACTTTCAGCGACGGAATGCTGTGGGCAATTTGCGCCCGCACCGCCGACATGACCCGATCGATGGGCGGCCGCGGGAAGGGCTTCAGGCGCACGAAGAAGTCCCCCTGGTTGGCCTCGGTGACACCGCCGCCGAGCTGCAGGCCGGTGCGCCGGGAATAGGTCTCAACCGCGGGTGTGGCGTTCAGGATGGCTTCGACCTGACGCAGCTCGCGGTCGGTCTCGGTGAGTGACGTGCCGGGCGGAGCGACGTAGTCGAGGATGAAGCCGCCTTCGTCCATCGACGGCATGAAGCCTGAGGCCACATGGCCGAACGCCAGCCATCCGGCGAGCAGCACCGGCGCCACCATGAGCACCACGAGCCAGGGCCGGTGCAGCAGCCGCGCCAGACCGCGCTCGTAAGTGTCTCCCATACGCGTGGACCATCTGCCGCCCTGACGCGGGGCCGCCTCCCGCTCGCCGAGCCAGTGCGCCGCCAGGACCGGCACTGCGAGCCAAGCGATGAGAAAGGAGATAGCGAGACTCGCCGCCATGGTGAGCGACAGCGCCTTGAAGAAAGAGCCCGTCACGCCCGAGAGTAGCGCGAGCGGCGCAAAGATGATGATCGTCGAGCCCGATGAGCCGGCGAGCGGCCGCGTGAACTCGGTCGTGGCGCCCGTTACACGCTGCTGGTGCTCGCCCTCACCCGTGCGCATGCGGCGCATGATGTGCTCGACCATCACGATGTTGTCATCGATGATGAGGCCCACGGCGGCCGCCATCCCGCCGAGAGTCATGATGTTGAGACTCATGTGCATCACCGAGAGCACCACCAGCGTGACGGCCAGCACCGTCGGGACGGCGAGCGTGGCAATGAGCATGATCTTCCAGCTTCTGAGGAAGGCGAAGATCACAATGGCCGCAAGGATGACGCCGAACATGATCGCATCGCGCACGCTCCCCTCGGAGGCCAGGATCAGACCGCTCTGGTCGTACCAGTTGGCGATCTTGACCGAGCCGTTCTTGAGGGAGGGCACTCGTGCCGCGATCTGTTGCAGCTTCGCCTTGATGGCTCGGGCGACTTGGACGGTGTTGCTGCCCGGCTGCTGATATACATTGAACAGGACGGCATCGCGCCCATCGGCGGTAACACGCACGTAGCGCGGCTGTGTGTCGGGTCTCACGAACGCCACGTCGTCGAGACGCACGACTCCGTCCGCCCCGGAACGGATGATTGTGGAACGCAGCTGCGCGAGCGTATGAAAGCGCGTGTCTGCCACGACGAGATATAGCTTATCGTGCCGCTGCAGATGGCCTATTGCCGTCAGCACGTTCGAGGCCGAAAGTGCCGCGCTCACATCTGCGAGCGTCAGATTGAACGATTGCAGCTTCCCGGGATCGACGACGACACGCCACTCCTCGATGGCGCCTCCCTGCACCCCCACCTTCGCGACGCCGCGCACGGTCGAAAGCGCCGGACGCAAGGTGTACAGCGCGAGCTGACGCAGATCGACCAGCGAGTGCGACTGGGAAGTGATGCTGTACGCAATGGCCGGAAAGACGGTCGGATCCATTCTGCGCACGTCGTAGCTGGTTCCCGGGGGAAACGAGGCGGCGATGCGGCCGATCGCGGCGTTGACCTCCAGGGTGGCCGCCACCATGTCATGGCCCCAGGCAAAGTCCACATCCACATCGGCCGACCCGCGGCTCGTGATCGAGCGGATATTCTGTACGTCCCGGATCCCGCGCAGCGCCTGCTCGACTGGGCGGGTCACCCCTACCAACATGCGCTCGGCGGGGCGGCTGCCGGCGCTCAAGGAGATGCGTACGCGCGGAAAGCTGACCTTGGGAAACAGCAGAACCGGCAGGCGGGCGATGCTGATGACGCCGAGCACCGCGAGCACGGCCAGCGTGAAGATGATGGCCCGCGATTGGTGTTGGGCCCAGCCCGCCGCATTCATCGCGAGGCTTGCGGCGATACCGCCATGCCGGGCTGCAGCTCATAGTTGCCCGCGAGCACCGCGGACTCTCCCGCCGCCACACCGCGGCCCTCGACTTGCACCTCGGTGTCCGTTTCGAGGCCGACGTGGACCAGATGCCGCACCGCGTGCCCATTGCGCACGGTGAAGAGGGTATAGGCATTCTTCTCGGGCAGCACCGCCTCGGTCGGCACGATGAGCGCGGAACCGGCTTCGGCCGTGAGCGTGCCGCGCATGAAGGAGAAAAGCGTCACCCCGCTCTGCGACGGCAGCGACACGAAGACCTTCACCAGCGCGGTGGCGGGATCCACCTCGCTGGTGATCAGGCGCACCTTGCCCGAGGTGCTCTGCGCCGGGTCGCCGTGAACCGGGTTCAGCTCGACGGGATCGCCCACGTGAATGCTCGGGATGTCCTCCGGCTCGAAGCCGAGCTCGACCTCGATACGATTGCCGTGCGCCACCTCGAGGAGCGGGGCGCCGGCGGCCACCATCTGGCCCTCCCGCACATCGATGTGGCTCACGATGCCCGGCACGGAGGCGCTCAATGTCGTGCTGGCGCCCGCGCCCTCCTTCTTCAGCCGCTCGAGCAGCAACCGCGCCGAGCGATAGGCCTGCTCCGCATGCGCGAGCTGCGTGTTGACCGCGAGGTGCTGTTGGTACTCCTGGCGGGTCTGCTTCAGCTCCTGGCGGGTGCTGCGTGCGCTCTGCTCGGCCTGCAGGAGCTGCGCGCGAGCCGCCGGGCTCGGCGAGAGCGCGATCAGCGGCGTGCCCGCTCTGACCTGTTGCCCGCCTGTGACGAGAGTCCGCTCCACGGTAGCCTGGAAGGGTAGGGAGAAGACGCGCGTCTGGCCCGGTTGCGCGACCACGCGACCGTAGGCGGTGATGGTTTCGCGAATGGTTCCCTGGCGGATGGGGACGGTCTGAACCGGAACCACCGGGGCTGCGCTCACCGCGCCGAGAGAAGACCCGGCGGGCGAGTCGGTGCCGCCACTGCTCTTTGAGTTGCTTGCGGACTTCGGCGCGATCGCGTAGCCGAAAAAGAACGCGCCCAGGAGGCACGCTGTGGCGGCGCTCGCGATAATGGCCTTGCGCATCCGCGGATCGAGCGTGCGGCCGTGCTGTCCGGCTGCATGCCCATGCCGGTACGCCGCGAGGCACACCGCGATCAAAGCGCACAGCGCCGCGGCCCAGCCAATCCAGGCCATCAGCCGTTCTCCTCGGCGCCCGGCCGCGCGCTGTGGCGCTCGCCGGGCTGCGGCAGCGGCTCCCCTGCGGCGAGCTCGAGCGCGATCCGATCGGACTCGAGCTGTTGCTCGAGTCCAAGGAGCGCGATGCGCTTCTGGTCCAGGCTGTTCCAGGCGCTGTAATAGCTGAGCACGTCCGCATTGCCCTGCTCGACCGCGGTCCGGTACGTCTTTACCAGCTGCTGGAGCGCTGGCAGCGCGGCTTTGGCGGCGGCGATCTGCGGAGTCAGCGTGCCGACGTCCGCCAGCAGCGTTGCAATATCGGCTCGCGCGGTGAATACCCGCGCGATGTACTCATCGTACAGCTGCCGCCGCGTTGCGTGCTGTTGCGCGATCGCCGCCTGGTGATGATTGAAGATCGGCAGCTCGATGCCCGCCGAGAGATCGACCGAATACACGCCCGTGTTGTCCTTAGCGCGGCTGATCCCGAGACTGATCCGCGGAAATTGCTCCAGAACGGCCAGCCGGACCTGGTACTCCTGGCTCTGATAGCCGCGGTGCAAGGCGATGAGGTCGAGGCGGCGGCTGGCGAGGCCCGTGAGCAGCTGGCGCTCGGACGGTAGCTTCAGATGCGAGGCGAGCGGGATGCCGCGGCGCACCCTGATCGGCGTATCGGCTGGCACGCCGAGCGCGCGCAGCAGCGCCATGCGCTGCTGCGCCACCTGCTGTGCGAGCGCCAGCGCCGTGGCATGCGCCGAATCGCTGGCGGTGCGGCCTGCGGCGAGCTGTAAAATGGTGCGCTCGTGCCGGCGGTAGGCGCCTTGCACGACGCGCAGGTTGGCATTGAGCAGGCGGTCGATATCCCGCGCCTGCCCGAGCTCGCGCTGGAGGGCGACCAGCGCGAACACCGCCCCCTTCGCCGCTTCCGCGGTCCGCCATTCGGACCAGGCGATATCCAGGCGCACCTGCGCGAGTGACGCCCTGGCCGATTGGATCTTCACCTCACGCGTCAGCAGCGACATCACGTCCCAGGTCGGGCCGGTGCTGAAGGAGTTGGCCGTTCCGGGTCCGCCCGTCAGGATCCCGAGGCTCGAGCTCAGCACCGGGTTGGGAAGCAGGCCTGCCGCCATGAGCTGCGCGCTCGAGACCCCCGCCCGATCGCGCTGGGCCCGTAATGAGGGGTTGACCAGGACGGCAAGCACCGCCGCCTGCTCCGGAGAGAGCGGCTGATCCGGATCGAGCTTCACCGGCCGCAGCAGCGGGTGGTGCAGCTTGCCGGCCTCACGCGTCAGGATATCGGCCGAAGGAATGGTCAAGGCTTGGTCCACTGCGCCAGGCGTAAGCGGCAGCGGCCGGTAGCTCGCGCACGAGACGAGCGCCAGCAGGAAAGCCGCGAGCACCAGAGCACGCCTTCCGATCGCGGCGGCAACAGCTGCGGTCGCGTATATGTGCGTGTTGGCTATTGCGGCTTCCCTCGAGGTGAGGGTCACAGCCGAGCAAAGACCATGCCGCGCGCCTGGGTCATGCGGAGTCAGCGAAGAGAGCGCGTGATGAGCTTGGAATCCGGGATGCGAGACGTGCTAGGGCCAATGGTACTTAACTTAACGGCAAGCGCGGGAAGCACCTGACGGTAAGGCTT
>DASYGA010000176.1:0-1781 GCA_036000265.1 Steroidobacteraceae bacterium
CCACCATGCATTGGCGGTGCTGTAGGTGATGACGCGCGTGTCGTTGCTGATGCCGAAGCGCCGCATCGCCGCGGCGAAATCCTCCGGCTTCTGGCGCATGAAGCGCAATTTCTGCGACGTGTCGGAGACATCCGTGGACACGTCGATAAATTGCGTGCCCGGAATGTGGCCCTTCTCGAAATCCTCGCGTCCCGGCTTCACGTCGTAGGTGGTCTTCGGGTTCGGGATCAGATGGACCGTGCAGTCCAGCACGACCACGGCGGGATCGTTCAGGTGCCGGCTGAGCCACTCGGTCTCGACCAGGAATTCCGGATGAACGAAATCGGCCATGTGCTCGCCCCTTCTCTGTCCGACCCTGATCAATCAGGGCACCGCTTCCCGGCATCGTCAACCATTGGAGCAGATCGCCGGAGAGCGGAACGCGCGGAGGCGTGAATCTGCTCTACAAAACAAAGAGCCTGAGCATTTTCTGGCGGACACTCAGCCTGAAAATGCTCTGGCCGGCCAGGCCGTCGTCAGTGTCCCGCCGGCAGTTCCGCCAGTTCGATCACGACGTTGCCGGTCGAGGCCGGATCGAGAAACACGATCTTCGATCCGGCATGCCCGGTCTTCCACGTGTCGCTTTGCAGCCGCACATTCTTGGCTTTCAGTTCGGCAATCGCCGCCTCGATGTCGTCCACCTCGAAGCAGATGTGGAACAGGCCGGTGCCCTTCTCCTTGACCCATTGCGTCACACCGGACTCCGGCCCCTGCCCTTCCAGCAGCTCGATATAGGTCTGGCCGACAGGCAGCATCGCCAGCCGCGTCTCGCCGATCTGCTCCTCATATTCGGTCGCCAGACCAAATACGTCCTGCATCAGGTTCATCGACTGGCCGAGTGAGTCGACGGCGATGGCGATGTGTTCAACCCGCTTGATTTTCATGGAGCGCCCTCCAGGGTTCAGGAAATCGTTACGCCGCTGTCCACCGGGTAGACATGCCCGGTCACCATGCGCGATTCGTCGGAGGCGAGGAACACCGCCATGTGGCCGATGTCCTGCGGCTCGATCAGCCCGACCAAGTGGGCGTTGGCCAGCTTGTCCAGCGCGGCGTTACCCGCAACCAACTTGCGCACCCGCTCCGTCATCGTGGCCGAGGGGGCGATGGCGTTCACCCGCACTTTCTGCGGCGCGAATTCCACCGCCATGGAGCGTGTCATGGATGCGATGCCGCCCTTCGCCGCCGTGTAGCAGTCACGACCCGGGATACCCATCAGCGCGACATTGGACGACATGTTGATCACCGCCCCGCCGCCGGAGCGGATGATCGCCGGAATGCCGAAGCGGCAGCCCAGGAACGTGCCGAACAGATCCAGCTTGATGACCCGCCAGAATTCCTCGATCGGCGCCTCGACCACGGTGTTGTCGATATTGGTCGAACCGCCGGCGTTGTTGTGCAGTACGTGCAGCGCGCCGTAATGCTGCACCGCCTTGTCCACCGCGTTCTTGATGCTGTCCGGCTCCGTCACATCCGTCGGGATCGCGATCGCATCGCCGCCCGCCTGCACGATAAGCTGCGCCGTCTGCTCGCCCGCTGCGGCGTTCAGTTCCGCCACCACCACCTTCGCGCCCTCAGCCGCCATCAACTGTGCCGACGCTCGGCCGATTCCCGTGCCCGCACCGGTGATCAGGGCGACCTTGCCCGCCAGACGTGCCATGCTTATCCTCCCGTCCATCTCATGTCTTGGGCGATCGCCGCTGTGTTACCGGCTGAGCTCCCGCGTCATCTCGTCGATGCCGTTC
>DASYGA010000189.1:0-9520 GCA_036000265.1 Steroidobacteraceae bacterium
CCCCTGGAAATAGGGATTGATCTGGCCAGCGCCTCCGGGCGGTGTGCTGCCGGGTCCATAGGCTGTCGCCGTGATACCGCCCCGTGCGATCTGGGCGCGATTGCTCTCGTTGGAATAGACGAAGTCGCCATCCATGGAGAAACGACCGCCTGTCGCATGCGAGATCTTGACCATCAGGTCGCTGCGAGACTCCGCCGGCAGCAGGTCGGCCACGGGGGAGCTGTCACATGGAGCGTTCGTGCTCGGACCGCTCGTGTAGGGGTAGAGATAAAAGCTCGAGCCCGCCTTGACGCTCGCGGGAAAGCAGTTGAAGCTGTTGAAATTTCCGCCGCCCTGAGCGGTGTGATTGGCCGCCGTCCACGAACGCTGCGAGCCGGAGAGGGAGCTGCGGCGCTCGTAGTTGTAAGATGCCATCACCGAGGTGCTGCCGAAGCTGTCGCCCCAGAGAAGTCCGCCATTTTGAGTATTGTAGCCGTCTGCGAAACCGTATTGGGCGGACGCCTCGAGACCTTTGAAATTCTTCCTGGTGATGATGTTGATCACACCGGCAACCGCGTCCGATCCGTACGTGGAAGAAGCACCGTCGGGAAGCACCTCAATACGCTCCACCATCAGCGGAGCGACGATATTCGGATCGGCCAGCGTGTGATTGACGCCGCTGAGCGGCATCCTGTGACCGTCGATGAGGATCAGGGTGCCGTTGCTGGCGCTCGCGCCGAGGCCGTGGATGGTCGGCGCGAAAGTACCCGATGGGTCGAAACTTCCCTGTGACCCCTGCCCGGGACTGCCGAATCCGGTGACCGACGGCACACTGGCGAGAATCTGCTGCATGGTCTGCGCACCGGTCTCGGCGATCGCAGCACGACCGACCGTGACCAGACTTGCACCCACCGGCGCTGCATTACGGATCATCGTGCCGGTTACGACCACCTCCTGGAGCTGTGCATCCGCAGGCAGCTGGCTGCCGGAAACGGCTGTCTGTTGCGCAAATGCCGGCGCTCCGAGTGCGCCGAGCGCGAGCGACATGCCGGCGGCGCCAATGGTGCGCCTGATGAGCCGATGCAGCTCTGCCGACGTCGGCAGGTTGGCGGAAGAATTCTGCTCGATGTCCACGGTAAGCCCCCCGATCTGAATATTGCCGGGACGAGACCGCCTGTCCCGCGCCGCTTGGCGGCTGCGCAGGTCTGATCGCGGCGTGGCTCGACCGGATGAAACTTCACCGGCCGCTGTCGAACGATGCGGCGTCGTCCACCGTATCGCCCCCATTTGTCGGTCCAGGGAAAGGTACACGAACTAGATAGTACACGTCAACCGGCAAAAGATGTTGCGCGCCCGAGACAGCCACACCCCATGAGCACCCGGCCGATTACAGGACAATCCCGGCGTGCTTGGCAGGCCAGCGGTCTTGCTGTACTGTCTCCCGCGCACTGGCACGGACCAGTGCGTTCATAACGATGGTTGACATGACACGCGTTTCGGCCGGTATTTTACGGTGCGCGCTCGCCGCGATTCTCCTTGCGGAATCAGCCGCACTCGCCGTCGCCGGGGTCATGCACCCGGTCGCAGGCGATCCAGTGAGGATCGACTCGGGGCTCGTCGCCGGCACCTTGCTCGGCCACGGCGTGAAGGCATACCTCGGCGTACCTTTCGCGGCGCCGCCCGTGCGGCAGAATCGCTGGCGCCCTCCCCGACCCGTTGCACCCTGGACCGGCATCTACACGGCCGATACCAGGCGGCCCGAATGTATGCAGCCGCTGCGGTCGTCGGACATCAACCACTACTTCGGCGAGGAGGCGATCTCGGAAGACTGCCTCTACCTCAACGTGTGGGCGCCGGAACGGGCCAGGGCGGGTGATAATCTGCCGGTCGTGGTGTGGATCTACGGTGGCGCGTTCTCGATCGGCTCGGCGACCAGCCCGGCTTATGCGGGCGCGCCGCTTGCACGCAAGGGCGTGGTGTATGTCGCGGCCAACTACCGGGTAGGTCCGCTCGGCTTCCTCGCCCTGCCGCAACTGACGGCCGAATCGGCCCGCCATGCGAGCGGCGACTGGGGGCTGCTGGATCAAATTGCCGCCCTCCATTGGGTGCAGCGGAACATCCGAGCTTTCGGCGGCAACCCGGCGAACGTCACTGTCGCCGGGCAGTCCGCCGGATCGATGTCCATCAACATACTGCAGGCGAGTCCGCTGGCCGCCGGCCTGTTTCGCCGGCTTATCGGCATGAGCGGCTCGACGGTGCTCCGCGACTCCATGATCCAGATCCCCTCACTTGCGCAGGCTGAGGCCGAAGGCGAAAAGCTCGAGCGTGCGATGCACACCACCAGTCTCACGCAAATGCGCGCCTTGTCGTCGGACAGATTGCTGGCGATTGCCCGCCAGGCCCACGCGAGGGCGATGCCCGACGTCGATGGCTATGTCCTTCCCGAGAATCCGCGGGCCATCTTCGAGGCCGGGCGGCAGGCCGACGTTCCCATCCTCGTGGGATCCACCGCGAATGACATCGGTACCGACATTCCTCTGCGGAAGGCGAGCACGCCACAGCAATATCGCGACTTGGCAGCCACGGCCTTCGGGTCCGCGGCCGCAACGTTTCTGCAGCTCTGGCCTGCCGACAGCGATGCCGCAGCAGCGCGCCGGGCGCAAGAGGTGGCTCGCGACAGCGGCTTCGGGCTGGCCGCGATAAGCTGGGCCACCCTGCAGGCCACCACTGGCAAGGCGCCTGCCTACGTTTACATGTTCGCCCGCATCCCGCCCTTCGCGCCCGGTGTTACTTTCTCCGATTTCGATCCCGCTACGGCCGGCGCCTACCACATGAGCGATGTGCCCTACTGGCTCGGCAGCTACCCCGCTTTCAACCTCTTCCGGGTGACACGCGACTGGACACCGCTCGATCGGAGCCTGTCGGAGAAGATGCAGGATGTGATCGTCGCGTTTGCGAAGACCGGGGACCCGGGCACCGCCGACGTCGAGTTCCGCCGCTTCGAGCCCGGAACGCCGTGGCGCACCGTTTTTGGTGACACCGTGCACTTGCAGAAACTCAACGCGAAGGGCGTCCAATTCCTGCTCGAGCACCCTCCCGCCGCGGTCGCACGACCTCCTCAGGCTCCACGCACAGCTTTCTGAGGGGGCGGCAGCGCCCACTCCGGGTCCGAGGGGCGAGGCGCCGGCGCCAAAACTGCCGCCGCGCCGGGAACCTCCCGCATCGCGTGCGCGGCGACGTCGCCTTCCTCCAAGCCCAACGCCCACTTCAACCCTTCGAAGTAGATCCGCTGGATGTCCGGGATATCCCACGTCTCGGGCGCATGCCCGAGAGCGCAATAGAACACTCGTCCCTTGCCGTAGCGCTTCGCCCAGGCGAGCGGCCAGTCGGCCGTCCGATCGGTAAGCTCGCGGCCACCGCGGCTCAGGCCCGACGCATCCAGGCGCAGTACTACATCCATCTTGTCGCGCGAGAAATTCCTGAACTCGTACATCTCATCGCGCAGGTTGAATTTCGCGGGCAGGAACCGTGTGGCCGGGAATCGCGGGTCATCGACGATCACGGGCGCCTCGGTCACCCCGTAAGGATGCTCGACGAACTCCGCACCCAGCATCTCGTTGAACTGCGGCCACGGCTTGAATACACGCCCACAGCCGGATTGCTGCTCGCGGCTCCCACCGAACGCCGGCCACGGCAGGAACATGGTGGACGCCGCGTGTACACCCACGAATCCGCCACCGTTGTGGATGAACTGCAGCAGGTCCGCGCGCTGCTGGTCCGTGAGGTAGACCTCGCGCACCCCCAGACAGAAGATCGCATCATAGTTATTGAGGTCACGCCCCATTACGCTCTCACCATAGGTGCCGAGCAGACCGTGCAGCGTGATGGGCTGGCTATCGGTGTGAAAGTAGGTGTCGTAGAGCCCCGACGAGTAACCGAGCCGCTCGATCAGCGACATGGCGTGGGAAATGGAGTTGTGCTGAAAGCCGTTCTTCACCGGCGCCCACGCCAGGACGTTCTTGCGTCCCGGTCGACGCATATAGCTCTGGAGGAAGCGGGCGCGTGCAGCGGCCGATGGACCGCCCTGCCTCTGGAGCGGCTTCGCCTCAGCCGGTCCGATGAGACCCAGGCCCATCGCGGCCGCCGCGCCGAGAGTACCCATGGCCCGCGAAATCATCCGCCGTCTGTTCATGCTGCACTTCGCTCTATTTCATTTCGGGCCCGAGGCCCCGAAGTTGTGCGCGAGATAGTCGACCACGGTCTGGTACTCCCCTTCAGCGACCGGCGCGCCTCGGTTCATCATGTCGCGCACTGTCGCCTGCCAGCCGGCTCGGCTGAAGTGAGACCGAGTGATGCTGTCAACGCCGTGACAGAGCGTGCAGTCCTGCTGCACGATCCGCCGTCCGGCTCCCGGCGGCAATCGGCCGTCCGCCGCTCCGTGTCCCGGCTCGCTCCTTTCGATGCTTTTTGAGCTCGCGGACAGCACCGGCGCTTTCGTTGGCGCCGAAGGCTTGCCACCCAGCACGAACGCAATCAAACGAACCCGCGCAGCCGACACGCTGAGATGCACGCCCCGCAGCAGTCCCGGCCCGCCCACCGCGATGGCGACGTACTGCTTGCCATTGCGACCCAGATAGCTCATCGGTGTTGCCTCGCCGTACCCCTCGAGTCCCGCCTCCCACAGCATGCGCCCCGTGCGCGCATCGAATGCGCGGAAGTCCCCGTCCATGGTCGCGGCGATGAAGATCAATCCGCTCGCCGTGACCATGCTGCCGCCAAGGTTCGGTGTCCCGGTCGGCGGCGCTGCGGGTCGCGCGAGCTCCGGGTAATTCCCGAGGGGCACTTGCCAGGCGATACGCCCGCTATGCATATCGACCGCGGAGAGCAGACCCCACGGCGGCTGCTGACACGGGAAGCCACTCTCGTCCACGAAGCGAGCGCCCACGTAGGCGTTGTGGTAGGGCATGGGCTTCAGATGCTTGAGCATCTCGGCGAACGCGCCCCGCGGCTTGAAAGCGGGCCGTCCGACGATTGCCGATCCCGCTTTGACCATCTGGCCGATGCTGCCGAGATCGCTGGTGTTGACGTAGACATAGCCGATCCGCGGGTCGTAGCTGGTGCCGCCCCAGTTGCCGCCGCCGACGGCGGAGGGAAAGTGCAGACTCGGCTCCATCTGGAACGGAGCGTAGGGGCCCTGCTCGCGGTACCGGGTGAACTGCTTGCGGCAATCCGCCTCCGAAGCCGGCGTCACGGTGGTCGCCTCGGCGACACTCGCGCTCTGTCTCGCGAGTGGCGGCGGCTCCACGGGATACGGCTCCGTGGGGGAGGAATGTTCTCCCGGTACGTCGCTGTGGGCCACCGGCCGCTCGCGTACACCGAAAATCGGCTCGCCGGTACGGCGATCGAGAATGAAGAGCAGCGCCGATTTCGTGAGCGCCGCCACTGCGGGTATCCGCTGTCCGTCCTTCCAGGCATCCACCAGGCTCGTGCTGACCGTGTCGGTATCCCATAGGTCATGGTGCACGAACTGGTAGAACCACCGCAGCCGGCCGGTGCGTGCATCGAGCGCCACCACAGAGTTGGCATAGAGATTGGATCCTGGCCGGTCCGCACCGTAGTAGCTATCGGCGGGGTTTGCCGTCGGCACGAACACCATCCCGAGTTTCGGATCGACCGTGATGTTTCCCCAGGCGGCCGGCCCGGCGCGATGCTTCCAGCCTCCTGGACCCCAGCTTGCGTTGCCGGGCTGACCAGGCTGTGGCGTCGTATGAAACGTCCACACGATCTTTCCCGTGACGGCGTCGACCGCGGCGACGAGCCCCGGAGGACCTGTGCTCGGGCCCTCCTGTGTGTCTGGGCCCAGGATCAGCAGATCGCGATAGACCGCCGGGGGCGAAGTGAATCCGAACGGCGCGTACGGATATCCGCCGGCCTCGACTCGTCGCAAATCCAGCGCGCCGTGATCGGCGAACCCGCGTACAAGCTCGCCTGTGCGCGCATCGAGCTCGATCAGATGACCATCCGCGGTCGCGATGGCCAGCCTGGCGGGAATGCCGGGCGTTCCCGGCCAGTAGGCGATCCCGCGGCTGACGCGCGTGCGCCTCTCGTGCGGATCGTAGCTCCAGACGCGGCGGCCGGAATCCGGATCGAGCGCGGCCACGACCTCGTTCGGGAGCAGCACGTACATCCTGCCGCCGACGACGAGCGGCGTGTCCTCGAACCCAGTGTCCTGCAACCCCGTATCGAATACCCACCCTATCCCCAATCGGGCAACATTGCGGCGGGTGATCTGCGAGAGTGCCGAGAAGTGCGTCCCGGCAGATGCATTCTCCGAAGCGGCACGCTCATGCTGGGTGGGGATCACGGAGGTCACCGCGGCGAAGACGCAGACGGGTAGAAGCGCCAGGAGCAAGACGATGCACTTTGCAGGCATTCTTTCTGAGTTTCCGAAGCTCATCGCTACTGGACGCCGGCCGACCCGTCCGGGAATGAGTAGGCGCTCAGAGCGACTTTGCCGAACCACGTTCCCAGGAAGCCGGCGCGCGAGTCACCCCATACCATGTAGGCATCACCGCCATCGATCATCATGTCCTGGACGTCGTCTCCAAACCAGCCGTCATCGCGTTCGACATAGCGCATCGGCGAGAGGGCATGGCTGACCTCGAGCGGCGCGCTGAACGTCCTGCCACCGTCGCGGGATATCACCGACCAGATGGCGTAGGCGCCATCGGAGCGGATTGCTCGCCACATCAGCCCCAGCACCCCTTGCCTGGAGTAGGTCATCCAGGGCTTCGCGGGCTGACTGTCCGCCACACGCCCGGCCATCACCCACGGTGACCACGTCCTGCCGTAATCGGCCGTGAGGGAGACTTCCAAGCCTTCAAGGGTCGTAACCAACAGTGCGAAGCGCCCGGCTTTGGCCTGATCCGCGGCCAGGTCCAGCTCACCGGGAGCACGCACACCCGGAAACCACCCCGGATGCGGCGCGCCGAAAGGGGCCTGCGAGGGAATGTAATCCGCCCGAGGCACCGGTAACGTGCGAATCACGCGGTAATCGAAGCGCTTCCCGCGGTTATGGCTCACGCCGAGCACCACGCAAGGACATTGGGCATGCTGGGTGGCCGGCACGCTGCGGGCAGGGTAAACCACCGCCAACGCTGCGCGGGCGACGGCGTATGCGCCTCGGCCCGATTCCGGATAGTCCTTCGAATCCCAGGAGTAGATGGTCCCGAAATGCCTGCCGCCGTCCGTGGAGGAGGTGATGTAGCTTTGAATGCGATAGACACCCGGCTTCTGGTCGATGTCGGTCTGCCCGCCACCGGCCTGGTTGTAAATGATCCCCGTCGAATCGTCGATCTTCACGAACGGCCTGTCCCATGGCGAAGCGACGCCGCCGATCCTCGGTCTCAGGCCCGGCGCGAATCGCGGCAAGGACCACGAGGTGATCAGGGGAATCGGCGTCTTGCTCCAGGAATTTCCCTTGTCCGTGGAGATCAGCATGTAGGAGCCGCCAAAGTCCTGGCCCACCGTCGTGCGCGGCTCGCAGCCCACGAAGAAAGTGCCGTCCTTGCTGGCGGCCGCAAACGGATCGGGGCAACGCGTAAACCGGACTACCGGCCCCTCGTCCCCGTCGACATGATGATCGCCCAGAATCGGCAAGAGACCTACCTTCCAGGTCCGACCGCCGTCATGTGTCACCGCCAGGAGCGGAATGGTGGAAAAGGCAGTCGCGTGATACTGGCTCACCATCGACCGCGAAATCGGCGCATCGCTCAGGCGGTGAAGGCTGCCCATGGCGATGACGACGATGCTCCGCGGATCAACCGGGTCGACCGCGAGCATCGGCTCGCCCGCACCGCGGGTGGCACTGCCCAGGAGAAGATATTCTTCCGACCTGAAGGAACTGGCCGTCTGCGCCCGCGCTTGGGCGGTCAAGCCCGCGAGTGCGAGCACCAGCGCTGGAAAGATCAGGGCACGATTGAGCATCTTGTCCTCCACCGGGCAGTTGATGGCATGGGGGTTCGAGAGCGCGGCGCCCGGCAAGGCTCGCGACTCATGGTCCACCGGTCCCCCAGCCGGCGAGAAACTCCGCGAGCCGCGCGCCTATCCTTGACAGCGGCCTGTTTGCTGCGCGGTGCATGTACATCCGGAATGGCTTGCCCCACTTCGTCGGCAGCGCAACGAGCTTCGGGAAGACGTTTCCCGACGTCGTGAACTCGTCCACCAGCGCGATACCGGCGCCTTCCTCCACCATGGCACAGGCGGTCTCCGCGAAGCGCACGGTGCAAAGGCACACGGGCTCGCGCCCACCTTGCCTGAGGAATTCATGCGCCACCCGGCCGTGTGGTGTGTTGGGCTCGAAGCCGATGAGAGTCTCCGCGACGAGGTCCTTCGGCGTGATGACGGCTCGCGCCGCGAGCGGATGATTGCGCGGAATCGCGCACACCAGCGCGCCGGAGGCGAAGGCCTGAGTCTCGATCTGCGGATGGGAGACGGGGAAGATCGTACAGGCGCATTCGCCCTGCCCCAGGGTGAGGTACTCGATCACCTGCGACATCGACAGGATGTCCAGCTTCAGCGCGAGTTGCGGAAACTCCCGCCGCAGGCAGGCGAGGGCGGTCGGCAGTACGTGCCGCCCGAGGCTCGGGGAAGAGCCGACGGCGAAGCGCCCGAACTCCCCGCGCACGATGTGCCGCAGCGCATCCTGCAGCGAGTCGAGGTGCGCGTGCAGCGACTGTACCTCGCGATAGAATGCGGTCGCCTCGGGCGTCGGCTGCAGCCTGCCCTTGTAACGCTCGAACAGCCGCAGCCCGAGGCGGCTCTCGGTGTACTTGAGCATTCTGCTCACGTTGGGCTGGGAGACATTGAGCATCGCCGCGGCGCCGCTCACCGTACCCGCCTCCATGACCGCGCGGAAGTATTCGATCTGCTTCAGGCTGATGCTGCTCGCGGACATCTCGGGGGCTCATCCGCGCATCACCGCCGCCCCGATCTGCGATCGCGTGCGACAGCAATTGCTCATCGTTGCCCTTGTTCCCGGTGTCGCCAAACTGAACGGACTAGATGGTACAGGATTCGGCGCGATTGGCAAGCAGCGTATGCGCGTTTGTTATGGACGATGCCCAAAACGGAAATATCGCCGTCTGCCATACGATGTTAGCGTCTGCAAATGGAGTTTTCGCTCGCGCACCTTACCTTGCTGGATTGCGCTCCTCCCGAGCTCACGGAGATCGCCGCACAGGCCGGATTCGACTATGTCGGTTATCGGCCGATCTGCCTGGGACTGCCGACCGAGCCGAAGTACCCGCTGGCCACCGACAGGAAGCTGCTCAACCGTACGAAGGCGGCGCTGCGCGCCACGGGCGTGAGGCTGCTCGACATCGAGCTGGCCCGCATCTACCCGGGAGTCGATGTCGCGGATTATCTGCCGGCGCTCGAAGCAGCGGCGGAGCTTGGGGGTCGTCACCTGCTGAGCAGTATCTGGTGCGATGACATGAGCTTCGCGGGCGATCGGTTTGCGCAACTCTGTGAGCTCGCGCGC
>DASYGA010000205.1:0-30968 GCA_036000265.1 Steroidobacteraceae bacterium
CGCCGGCGCATACGTCCGTCAAGATCGCCCCGCAGTACCGGTCACCCGTTATCTACGTCAAGGACGCGTCGCGGTCGGTGGGGATCTGCCAGACACTCGTCAATCCGGCGCAGCGCGGGGCGTTCGTCGCGAAGGTCAAGGAGGAGCACGAGCGCCGGCGCGAGCAGCACGCCGGCAGGAAAGTGAAGGCGCCGGAGCTCAGCATCGCGCAGGCGCGGGCCAACCGCCGCCGCATCGACTGGGCCGCGTACGCGCCCGCAGTCCCGCGCGCTCCGGGCGTGCGTACATTCGAGAAGTATCCGCTCGAGGAGATCCTCGGCTACGTCGACTGGATGCCGTTCTTCAACGCCTGGGAGCTCACGGGGAAATTCCCGGAGGTCCTCACGGATCCAAAGTTCGGCGAGGCGGCTAGCAACCTCTACGCCGACGCACGCCGCATGTTGAAGCAACTCATTGCCGAGGGCTGGCTGGAGGCGCGGGCAGTCGTCGGGCTCTTCCCCGCGAATGCCGTTGGCGATGACGTCGAGGTCTACGCCGACGAGGAGCGCAGACAGCCCCTCGCGACGCTTTCGTTCCTGCGGCAGCAGAAGGGCAAGCCGCCCGGCCAGCCGCATGAATGCCTGGCAGATTACATCGCTCCGAAGTCCACGGGCGTGCAGGACTACATCGGCGCATTCGCGGTGACGGCCGGCATCGGCATCGAGGAGCACATCGCGCGCTTCCAGCGCGGACACGATGACTACTCGAGCATCATGCTCAAGGCGCTCGCGGACCGCTTCGCCGAGGCTGCCGCCGAGCACTTCCACGAGCGGGTGCGGCGCGAGCTGTGGGGATACGCGAACGAGGAGTCGCTCACCAACGAGCAGCTCGTCCGCGAGGAGTACCGCGGTATCCGTCCGGCGCCGGGCTATCCGTCCTGCCCCGACCACACCGAGAAGGCCAAGCTCTGGCAGCTGCTCGACGTCGAGCGCCGCACGGGCATACGTCTCACCGAGTCCTTCGCCATGTATCCCACGGCTGCCGTGAGCGGCTGGTACCTGGCGCACCCGGAGGCGCACTACTTCCCGCTGGGGATGGTCGCCCGCGATCAGGTGGAGGATTACGCGCGCCGCAAGGGCATGCCGCTCGAGGAGGCGGAGAAGTGGCTGTCGGCCAGTCTGGGGTATGGGCAATAGCCCGCGCGCGTGACGGCAACGGACTCGGTCGATGGGAGAGCACTATCCGCTCAGACCGGCTGCCACAACCTCTGCCGGATCTGCTCGCCGTGCTCATCCAGAACCGGTGGTCCGAGATCGGTTCTCGGAGGCGAGTCAGACAGGCGCACCGGACAGGCGACCCCGGGTACGCTGCCCAAGTGGCTGTGGGGCATGGCCATCTGCAGTCGGCACTCGGTAACGTGAGGGTCCGCAAACACATCGGCCAGCGTGTTCACCGGACCCACGGGCACCCCGGCATTGGTGAGCTGCGTGATCCAGTGTCGACTGGAGCTGCGCATGAATGCGCTTTGCAGCAGGGGAATCAGGGCCTCGCGATGCTCGACGCGCGCCGCGTTCGTCGTGAAACGACCATCGCGCGTGAGTTCTGATGCATCGAGCACGCGGCAGAGTTGGCGGAACTGCGAATCATTGCCGACGCCGATCGCGATGAGACCATCGGCCGACCGGAACGATTGATACGGCACGATGCTGGGATGGGCGTTGCCCATACGCGGAGGATTACGTTGCGTGGCCAGGTAGCTGGAGGCCTGATTGGCCAGCGTGGCGATCTGCACGTCCAGTAAGCAGGTTGTGACATGTTGTCCTCGGCCCGAACGTTCTCGTTGCGCCAAGGCTGCGAGTATCCCATTGCAGGCGTACAGGCCAGTCATGATGTCGGTGAGCGCCACGCCCGTTTTGACAGGAGAGCCATTCGGATCGCCGGTGAGACTCATGATTCCGCCCATGGCCTGGGCGATGAAGTCATAACCGGGCAGATCGGCATATGGCCCCTCCTGGCCGAAGCCCGTGATGGAGCAGTACACTAGCCGTGGATTGCGCACGGCCAGCGTCGCGTAATCCAGCCCATACCGCTTGAGATCGCCGACTTTGAAGTTCTCCACAAAGACGTCGGCCTCGGCGGCCAGGGTGCCGACGAGTGCCGCCCCGCGAGGTTCTGCTATATCGACCGCAAGCGAGCGTTTGCCCCGGTTCGTACAGACGAAGTAGGCCGACTCGCGCTGCCCGCGCTGGGCTTGAAACCACGGAGGACCCCAGCTGCGGGTGTCGTCCCCGGCCGCCGGACGCTCGATCTTGATGACATCCGCACCGAGATCCGCCAGCAGCTGCGTCGCCCATGGGCCCGCAAGCACACGGGTCATGTCGACCACACGGGTATTGTCCAGTGCCCGCGCGGGCCGCTCGACCTCACTCAAAGGCAGCGATTCCTGTTTGTGCACGACCCAGTATGAGGGCGTGAATGTCGTGCGTGCCCTCGTAGGTGCTGACTGCCTCGAGATTGCACAGGTGACGCATCACGTGGAATTCGTCGCTGATGCCGTTGCCGCCGTGCATGTCTCGAGCTTCCCGAGCGATCGCAAGCGCCTTCCGACAGCTATTGCGTTTGACAATGGAAATGTTCGCCGGCGCGCATCGGTCCTCGTCCAACAGGCGTCCCACGCGCAGACACGCCTGCAGTCCCAGTGCGATCTCCACCTGCATGTCGGCGAGCCTGCTCTGGATGAGCTGATTGGCCGCGAGCGGTCGTCCGAATTGCTTCCGCTCGAGCGTATATCGGCGGGCCGCATGCCAACAGAACTCGGCCGCCCCCAGTGCGCCCCAGGAAATTCCGAAGCGCGCCTTATTGAGGCAGCCGAACGGGCCCTTGAGCCCTTGCACGTTCGGCAACAGTGCATCGCCGGTCACGAACACGTCGTCCAGGACCACCTCACCCGTCACCGATGCGCGCAGCGCGAGCTTTCCCTCGATTTTGGGCGCCGAATAGCCGGGGCGGTCCGCATCGACCAGAAATCCTCGAATCACGCCATCCAACTTAGCCCAGATGACCGCAATGTCCGCGATCGGACTGTTGGTAATCCACATTTTGCTGCCTTGCAAGCGAAATCCACCATCAACCCGTACGGCGCGCGTCTGCATCCCGTCGGGGTCGGAGCCATGATTGGGCTCGGTCAGTCCGAAGCATCCGACCAGTCTTCCGGCGGCGAGGCCAGGGAGGTACTTGCGCCGCTGCTCCTCGGTGCCATAGGTGTAAATGGGATGCATCACCAGGGAAGACTGCACGCTCATGGCGGAGCGGTAGCCTGAGTCGACTCGCTCCACCTCCCGGGCAATGAGGCCATAAGCGACATGAGAGAGAGCGCTGCCCCCGTAGGCTTCCGGCAGAGTCGCGCCTAGAAGTCCCAACGACCCCATTTCCCTGAGGATCTCACGGTCGAATCGCTCCTGCCGTGCCGCCAGCGTCACCCGCGGAAGCAGTGATGACTGACAGTATTCATACGTTGCCGCACGCACTGCCCGCTCCTCGTGGTTGAGCTGCTCGTCCAGGCGCAGCGGGTCGTCCCAGGCGAATGCGGCTTCGATGGACATTTCCGGGTATTCTCCACAGAATAAGCGTGGTTCAGCGCTCCGAGTCTGGGCGCAGAGCAGGCTCTGCGGCAATCGAAATATCCTGATCAGATCATGACTGATACTCATCAAGTCGAGCTCTAATCCATGGCACGCCAGGGGCGATTCCTGCCGCGCATGAATGAGCTCATGGCCTTTGCGGCGGCGGCGCGGCACGCGAGTTTCACGGGTGCCGCGGTGGAGTTGAGCCTCACGCAGGGGGCCGTGAGTCGTGCGATCGCGGAGCTCGAGGGGCGCCTGGGGGTTCGATTGTTCGAGCGCATTCGACAACGAGTGGTGTTGACGGATGCCGCCCGGCAGTATTTCGGCGATGTCCGAGCCCTGCTCGAGCAGCTCGGGGCCGCTACGCGCCAGGTCATGGCCGCTCCACCCGGAGGTGAGACACTGAATCTGGCGGTGCTACCGACGTTCGCCACCCACTGGCTCGTCCACCATCTTCCCGATTTCCTTGCCGCCTATCCGCGTGTGACCGTGAATCTGAGTACGCGCATCCGACCGTTCTCATTCGCTGAGGAGCCGTTCCACGCGGCCATCCACCATGGCGGCCCGATCTGGCCCGGCGGGACAACCCGGCACTTGATGGCTGAGTCGATGTTGCCGGTCTGCAGCCCGGCGTACCAGGCCAAAGCTGCTCTACGCAGGCCGAGCGACCTTCGCCGGGCCACGTTGATTCATCAGGCGACACGCGCAAGCGCGTGGGCCGAATGGTACGAGCAGGCAGGGCTCGTGGCCGCGGACGCCTGGCGTGGGCCGACTTACGATCAATTCGGCATGCTCTCGGCTGCAGCAGCTGCGGGAATAGGCGTTGCACTTCTACCGAGGTTTCTCGTGGAGGAGCAGCTTCAAGAGCGGAAGCTGCTCTTGCTGTTCGATCGTCCGCTACAGACCTCGAGCGCTTACTACCTGGTGCTACCGGAGAGTTCGCCCCGGAAGATCGCGAGTGACTTCGCGGACTGGGCTGCGGGGCGACTGCGCCTTACCGAGAGTCGCGCCATTCACCCGCCGGGCTTCATTCCCGGCGCGCCGCAATGAGCAATATTGCCGGGAGTGGCCGCCTACCGATTTGCCCGTCACGCGCTGGACGCGAAGAAAATCGGGTCCCGAGCCCGGGTGCGCAATTACCTAGCCCCACTTTCCGCTCCGCACCGCTCTACTGATCTAGTGAAGGCCCTGGAAGCAGCGCGTCTTGGCAGCCAGCCCCAATAATCGCAATTTCGTCGCGAACATCGCCACCCATTACGGGAGGCGGCTGCGCAGATTCCTCTCGGTGCACCTGCGCAACGTGCACGACGTACCGGACCTGGCGCAGGAGGTATACCTCAGGCTCCTGCGCGTCCAACGGCACGAGGCGATCCGGAACCCCGAGGCTTACCTCTTCACTGTCGCCGGCCACGTCCTGCAGCAGCACGCGCTGCGGCAATCCGGCGATTCGAAGTTCGTCGACATCACTGATGCGCTTTCGGAGCTGACCTCACCCGCGGGCGAGGATCCGACGACCAGAAGTGACAACGCGCAGCGCATCGAGCGCCTGGAGCGAATCCTGGCCCAGCTGCCGCCCAGGGTGGCGGCGGCCCTCATATTGCATCGTCTCGAGGGCCACACGGTTCAGGAGATCGCCGATCAGCTCGGGGTCGCGCGCGAAACCGCCAAGAAGTATCTCGCCCGCGCCGCCGAGCACTGCCGCAAGAGCCGCGCCGGACGCGAAATCTCGGATTGAGCAGATATAAGGGAGTCCCGACAATGGCTACGCATGGCTCAACGTTCAAACCGGAGGCGGCTGCCGAAGCGGCCGCGTGGTTTGCGGAGTTTCGCGCGGAAGATGTGACGCCGGGCACTCGGGCGCACTTCGATGAATGGCTGCGGCAGTCGCCGCAGCACATCCAAGCCTACCTCGAAGTTGCGGCGGGATGGGCTGAGCTTCCGACTGCGGACCCGGAAGGGCGCATTGACGCGCAGGCCATGGTTGCACGTGCGCGCGCGAGCCACGACGAAAACGTCGTCTCGCTGCCGCGGGCGGACAGGTCAGCCTTGCGCCCACGTCGCCGGACTCGCGTGCGGGCGCTCGCCGCCTCACTCGCGCTGATCAGCATTCTGAGTGGCGGCGTCGCCTGGGTGTGGCTGCATGATGCCGATACGTACAGCACGGGCATCGGAGAGCAGCGCACCCTGGTGCTCGCGGACGGCTCAACCGTAATACTGGACGCGCTCACGACCGTAAGAGTGCGGTTCAGCGCAACGGCGCGCGCCTTGGAGCTCGTCAGGGGCCAGGCGTATTTCCACGATACCTATGACCCGCGGCGGCCCTTCGTGGTGCGAAGTGACGAGGCGACCATCCGGGCCATCGGCACGCAGTTCGACGTGCACAGGCAGCAGGATGGAATGGTCGTGACGGTGGTCGAAGGAAAGGTCGCTGTCGCGGAGCACCCGTGGGGCTCGGACCCCGGTGCGGGACTGTCCTCGATCATGAATGACCGTGCCCCGCTGCGCCCTGTGCGCCTGTCGCACGTATTGGTCTCCGCCGGCGAGCAGGTCACTCTCACAGCACAGCACATCCGAAAGCCCGAGCCGGTTGATGTGTCTGCCGCCACCGCCTGGGTGCAGAAGCGCCTGGTCTTCGACGACACGCCTCTGCAAGCTGTGGCCACTCAATTCAACCTTTACAGCTCCCGCCGGCTGGTGATCGTCGATCCCGCACTGCGCTCCGTCGGAATAAGCGGCATATATTCCTCCGCCGATCCAGTTTCGCTCATCGGGTTTCTGCGCGCACAGCCCAATCTCCTGGTCACGGAGACGGACGATGAGATCAGAGTTTCGCTGCGCAGGAAAAAATAACCATACCCACTGTTCGCGTGAAGGCGCTCTACCACAGTAACAAGACGCTGCATCGTGCGGCGCCTGGAAAGGGCCTCAAGGCCGTGGGGGACGCGATGCGTACAGCGGTACTCGCCGCAGCAGTCAGCTTATCACTGGTGGGTCTCGGTTCGGCGCACGGCGCCATCGCGGCTGCAGCTCGAATTGATACCAACATTCCTCCTCAGAATCTCAGCTCGGCACTCAACCAGTTCGCGCAATTTCGCGACATGCAGGTCCTCTACTTCTCCGCATCCGTCAAGGAACTGAGGAGCAACGGTGCCTCGGGAGACCTGACGGCGAACGAGACCTTGGACAGCCTTCTTTCAGGGACGGGTCTGACCTATCGGTACGTCGACCGCAACGCGGTGGCCCTCTTGCCTGCCGGTGCCAAGGCGCCGCAAACGGCAGAGTCCCGACCCGACAAGAACGTAAAGGAGGGGAAGATCGACTCTTCCGACAGGTTTCGCCTGGCTCAGGCGGATCGTACGGCAGGTGAAGGCGCTGCTCCCGTAACGGCTGCCCCGGCCGGCCCGCTGGAGGAGCCCAACGAACTGCAGACCGTGGTAGTCACTGCGCAAAAGCGATCACAGAACGCCCAGGCGGTGCCCATCAGCCTTTCGGTACTGACGGGCGCGGATATTCAGGAGCAGGGCATCAGGAATGTGAGCGATATTGCCCAGTTCGCTCCCGGCATTGCGGTCCAGAATACGGGGCCGGGGGAAAACACCATTGTCATGCGCGGTGTGGCTTCCTCAGCCGGCGTGTCGTCGACCACTGGCGTCTATTATGGTGAGGTGCCCGTCTCGCTGGTCAGGCAAGTGGACATGCCGCTATTCGATCTGGCGCGCGTTGAGGTTCTTCGCGGTCCGCAGGGAACGCTCTACGGGTCCGGTTCCATGGGGGGTACCATCAAATACGTGCCCAATGCACCGGAATTCAACCGTTTCACGACGACCGTGGGCGTTGGCATGGAGCACATCGAAGGCTCTTCCGGTTTTGGTCACAAAACCTACGGCGTAGTCAACCTCCCGCTCGTAGACGATAAGCTCGCCGCGAGAATAATGGTCTTCAGTCAGGCCGATAAAGGCTACATCGATCGTTACAACGTATCCCAAACAGACCCAATTACAGGCATAGATACCACCATCCCGCCGGCTCGCGATGTCAATTCCGTCAATTGGTACGGCTATCAGATCATGCTGAAGTACAAGCCGTGGGACAATGTGACGATCACGCCCATGTTCCTGAGTCAAAAGGAAGAGGCGGCGAGCCTGTTCGTAGTTGACCTGCCGCAGTCGAACCTCGCCGCCGGCCAGCTTTTGCAGGCGCGGGATGACAACTCGCCGCACAGCAACGATGCGAATATCGCCAATCTCACCATCGATGCAACATTTGGCGCATTCGACGTGGTATCAACCACATCCTATCTCTCGCTGGCCAACAACGAAAGGGAAGATTCCGCCACGACCCAGCACGTCCTGATGGGAATCGCCGGGCCAGTCGTCGCCTTTCCCGTGTGGACGTGGTCGATGCCACGCAGTTTCATAGAAGAATTTCGCGTGTCGACCAGGTTGGACGCGTTCGAGGGAACCCTCGGGGCCTACTACAATCACACGAGCACTCTTGGAGGTCAGGATATTCCTTTCCCTCCACAATGGGTGGCGGATTACACCGCTCTTTACGGTAGCGTGCAGGCGGCCTTGGATAATCCGGATTATGACATTCATGGTACGATGTATCACGGCGTCAATTCTTCGGAAAGCACCGAACGCTCCGTGTTTGGGCAGGCGACTTATCACATCACGGATAAGCTATCCGCGACGGCCGGCTTGAGAGCCGCGTTCTTTGACGTCTCGGGACAAAGTCATAACTGGGGTTGGGCAAACGGGCCCGAGTCGATGCAAAGCAACGGCGGCTCGTTCCATGGTATCTCGCCAAAATACAACATCACCTACGATGTGACGCCAGACGTGATGGTGTACTCGACCGTGGCGAAGGGCTTTCGAAGCGGCTCCAGCGAGTCACCTGCGCCGGTCGCAGTATGTGGCGAGCAGCTCAGGGACGAACTGGGGATACAGTCATCGCCCACGGTGTACACGCCCGACTCGCTCTGGAGTTATGAAGTGGGTGCCAAGACCAGGGCGTTTGATCGGCGCATGACCCTGAATGGGGCCGCCTATTACATCGACTGGAGTAACTTACAGGAGCAGGTGGCCCTGAGGTGCGGCTTTCCGTTCACCGGGAACTATGGCAAGGCACGGGTTGAAGGTGCGGAGGCGGAGCTCACCCTGCTTCCAATTGATCAGTTGCTGCTGCACTCCTCGGCCAGCTATACGGAGGCGACGCTCAGGAACTCCACCGCCGGCACGTCTGGAGTGGCGGGAGATCCGCTGCCCGATGTGCCGAAGTGGACGGCATCAATCTCCGCGGAGTATCGGCAGGCGATATCCGAAGATTTGAGCGGCTTTGTGCGTCTCGAAGGCAGCTACCAGGGCATGGAATTTCGCAATTTCCCACTGAGTAACGGCGCATACGATCCGTTCCGGCAAGTGCCCGCGTATGAGTTGTTCAACCTCCGTTTCGGCGTACGGCACCCCGGGAGCAAATGGGAGGTCACGGCATACGTGAACAATCTGACCGACAAGCTTGCGCAGTCGGGACTGCGGGGGTCTGACACGGGCGCGGACGTGGACGGCACCCGCCCGGTTGCGATTGTTCAGCCTCGTACCTTCGGAGTGGAGACCGTTTGGCGGTTTGATTAACCGCTTTTGCACACGTGGCCGCTCGGGTCCCAAGAGTGATTCCGGAAACGAGCGGCCCGCTGCATGCCAGGACGGCACATTCTGGACAGGACGCAGATGCCGTCTGCGGTACTGATCGGGATGGCGCGGCGCATACGCGCTGCCTTGTGCCTTGTGCGCTTGCGGAGAAATTGCGGTGCTGCATGTCCTCGAGTCTGCGATAACGAAGTTGTCTCGCTGAACTGTCTTGCGGAATCTGCGCCAGCGATGACCGAGCTGATCAATTGCGTCCTGTCGCGGCGGATCGACCCGCGAGCGGCGCCACAACGGGGGGAGTCAAGACATGGCGATGACAGTCGAAAAGCGGGCTAACCCCGCGGCCCTTGGGCTGGCTGGGTTCGGTGTGACGACGGTGCTGTTGAGTCTGGTCAACGCCGGCCTCCTGCCGGCGGGAGGGCAGGGCGTGGTGCTGCCGCTAGCCATCTTCTTCGGCGGCATCATCCAGGTGATCGCCGGGATACTCGAGTACAACGGCGGCAACACCTTCGGCTGTACCGTGTTCACGAGTTACGGCGCCTTTTGGATGTGGTTTGGGTTCCTGGTCGTGCTCGGTACCAACGGCGTGCTCGACCTCAAGACCGCCGACAGCACGATCGGGGCGTGTCTGCTGCTATGGGCTCTGCTCACGCTCGGCTTCCTGATTGCGAGCTTTCGGCTCACCTACCATCTGGTGATCACCGTATTTGGTGCCTGCGTCACGCTGGTGCTGCTTGGCTTCGGGAAGATCGTCGAGGCGCCACGGCTGGACACACTCGGCGGTTGGGCAGGCATCATCACTGGACTGCTCGCGATGTACGGCAGCTCCGCCGTGCTGATCAATGGGGAGATGGGGCGCAACGTGCTGCCCCTCGGGATCAGAGCGAATGTCGCCGCCGATGCGGCGATCGAGGACGACGCCATGCGCGGGCGGGTTGCTTGACCTGGACAAGCCGCCGCTGAAGATCCCTCGAGCACCACCCAAACACGATGGGAGATGACGAAGATGAGCATGTCGGCACCAAAAGCGGAGCTCGCTCAGCGAGCGCTGTGGCTCTCGATGTGGAAGGCAGCTGCCATGCCGGCTGCTGCGTTTCTCGTGCTGATGGGGATTTCCGCCGGAAAGACGTGGTGCGCTGACCGTCAATCGGTCACTAAGGTCGGCAATGTTACTGATGCGCGCGTAATTGCCGCAGCGCCCCAGGGACGCGGCTGGCCGGTTCTCGGCGGGAGCTTTGGTTCCCGGCACTACAGTCCGCTGAAGCAGATCAACGCCGCGAGCGTCAAGCGGTTGGGCCTCGCTTGGGTGCTCAATATAGATAGCCCCATGGGGCTGGACACGGAGCCCATCGTGGTCGATGGCACCATCTATGCGACCGGCTCGCTTGATCGCGTATATGGCGTCGATGCGGCGTCCGGCCGGCTGCTCTGGCAATTCGATCCGCATGTCCGCCTCAGTGTCATGCGCAACTCCTGGGCTGCACGCAGCAATCGCGGGGTCGCGGTGTATCGCGGTAAGGTGTATTTCGGTACGGGGGATTGCCGCCTGTTCGCGCTCGATGCGGCCTCTGGCAAGGAACTCTGGAATGTCCCCGTGTGCGTCGACACTACGCAGACGGGGATCACCGGTGCGCCAACCGTCGGGGACGGCAAGGTCTACATCGGCTACAACGGCTCGGATACGGGCGTACGGGGCTCGCTGGTCGCTTTTGACGCCGACACCGGCAGGCTCGCCTGGCGGTTCTGGAACGTTCCCGGGAACCCTTCTCTGGGGTTCGAGAATGAAGCACTGCGAATGGCCGCGAAGACCTGGCATGGAGATCAGTGGTGGGAGGTGGGCGGCGGTGACGTCTGGGATTCGATCACCTACGACCCGACCACCAAGTACGTGATCTACGGTACCGCGGGAGCCACGCCCGAGCCGCTCTACGGCGATCGCGCCAACATGAAGGTCAGTGGCCCGAGGCTATTCGCGGGCTGTATCGTCGCCGTGAGGGCGGATACCGGAGCATACGTCTGGCACTACCAGACCAGCATTCATACCGAGAATTTCCACGTGCTCGTGACCGATCTGACGATCGGCGGCGCGAAGCGACACGTGGTCATGACGGTGCCAAGGAATGGCACCTTCTTCCTGCTCGATGCGAAGACCGGCGGGCTCATCTCCAAGAAGGACCTGGCCACCGCTCATGCCGGGTCGGCCGATGCGGTGCAGCGACCGCTCGCCGGTCACAACTGGTGGCCGATGAGCTACAACCCGATCACCCGACTGGTCTACATTCCCACGTACGACAACGTGGCCAAGCCGACGGGCTACCAAAATCAGGCGACCGGACGCCTGATAGCGTGGAATCCGGTGACGGAGTCGGCCCGCTGGACCAATCCTCAGCAGCTTTCGACCAACAGCGGTGTGCTCTCGACCGCGGGCAATCTGGTATTTCAGGGACAAGGGACTGGTGAATTCGACGCCTATGCAGCGGATACCGGCAAGAAGCTCTGGTCCATCGAGACGGGCTCCGCGATCGACTCGGTGCCCGTGACCTATATGATCGGAAAGGATCAGTACGTGCTGATGCCGGTCGGGCTGGGATCCGCGTCGCGTCAGTTCGGGCCGGTGAGCACCATGGCGACACCGGAATCCAAGCTGGGTCCCTCGCGGCTCCTGGCTTTCCGCCTTGGCGGCAAGATGCCCTTCCCCCACCCCGTGCTCATCATCCCGCCCGTTCCCAGACCGCCGGAGCAGACGGCGGACGCCGCCACGGTGGAGCGGGGCCAACAGGTATTCGAGAAATTCATGTGCGGCGACTGCCACTCGCCCGAAGCGGACGGCAGCGGTCAGTGGCGATTGAACGGCACGATTCCAGACCTGCGCTACATGCCGCCTGAGGTGCACCAACAGTTCCTCGCGATCGTACTCGGCGGCACGCACCGCCAGGACGGAATGCCAGGCTTTGCGGCTGGCCCCGGCTTTCCGCTTGTCGAGACCAAGATGTCGCTCGCCGATGCGCAGGCATTGCATGCCTACATTGTCAGTCTGCAGTGGAGGGCATACAAGAAGGACAATCCTTAGCGCCGGTGCGCTGGCGGTCTCAATTTGATCTCAAGTCGATGGTTCGTCAGTCGCCAAGCGGGGTTCGATGAATCAGGATTGCAAATCTCAAACCGCTTATCGGTACTGCCGGGCCGGGCGATGCGTCTGTTGTCATGGCATCAGGATAGAAAAAGGGGTAATGATGTGAAAAGCGTCCAGCTGTTTGCTGCTGTGGCATTTATTTCGGCTTGCCTGCAGTGCGTTGCGACTTTGGCAGGAGAGCCTGCTGCAACTGATCCACAGGTTGGTAAGTGGGAGTTGCAGCCGGCTAGCTCACACTTCTGCAAACCAGAAGCGGCGCCGCAGAAATCGGTACGCGAGATCTTTGATGTCGGCGGACACATCTATTTGAACCATTGGACCGGAATTGACGCGAAAGGAAAACCGATCGACTACCTGTATATTGCGCGCTATGACAACAGGAAGTACGCCTTCCCGGCCGCCAGCTGGGATCCGCTGGTCTACATGAGCTGGAAACGTATCAGCACCTCGAAAGTGTCGTTCCTGGATTGGAGCAAGGTCGGCAAGGTGATTGCGGAAAATACCCGGACCGTATCGCCCGATGGCAGGACGATGGTTCAGGCCACGACTGCGATCGATGCCAGCGGTCGGAAGTCGTCGTGTACCGACACGCAGGTGTTCGCGAAACAGTAGGACCCGGTACATCAGCGCGGAGCGAGAACATGGCGGAATCGCGTAATGCTCGGGATCCCAGCTGGCAGTGGAAGTGGAGCCGCAGAGGTCCGAGCTCGACCCGGCCTCGACCGTGGAGCTCCGAAGAGCTGCACACGCTGAAGGCACTGCTGCGGGAGCGGCGCCCGTGGTCGGAAATCGCCCATGCGTTGAAGCGGTCGCCGACCGCGGTCCTCCAGCGTGCGCGCCAGCACGGACTCACCGGCAGGCAAGTCTGAATCAACCGATCGACGGGGTGATAGGGTATGGGTATAGATACTGGTATCGCGCTCATCAGGCGAACGGCACTGGCGAGCCTCGCGCTGGGGATGTGGTGGGCGGCCGGGGCGGCAGTCGGCGTTTCATACGCAAAGTCACATGAGCTGCATGGGGCGTCCACGGCGGGGCGGGTCGATACAGCTCGCGTGCTCGACGCACCGAAGACGGGGACGGATTGGCTGATCAACGGTGAGAATTTTGGTTCGTGGCATTTCAGCCCAAACACTCAAATCAACTCAAAGGATATAGGGCATCTGGGCCTGGCCTGGTCGATTGATCTGGATAGTCCGTCCGGCTTCTCGACGGAGCCCCTCGAGGTAGATGGAACCATTTACGTGTCGGGAACGCCGGACCGCGTATTTGCGATCGACGCTGCAACCGGTCGCATACTTTGGCGATACACGCCAAAGATCGACTTTTCTCATAGCCTGACAAGCTCCTATACGTCGCGTGTGAATCGCGGGGTCGCGGTGTGGGAGGGCAGGGTATTCATCGGGAGCGGTGACTGTCGAATGACCGCCCTGGATGCATCAAGTGGCAAGGTGCTCTGGCAGACACTGATCTGCGATCCGGTGCAAACGGGTATCACCGGCTCGCCGGCCGTGGGAGGCGGCAGGGTCTTCATCGGCTACCACGGCTCCGATACCGGCACCCGGGGCTCGGTGGTGGCGCTCGATGCGCGCACCGGGAAGATCGACTGGCGATTCTGGAACGTACCGGGGGATCCTTTCGAGGGCTACAGAAGCAAAGCGCTTGCGATGGCCGCCAAAACCTGGTCCGGCGAGGACTGGTGGCGCGCTGGCGGCGGGGCGGTCTGGGATTCGATTGTGTACGATCCGTCCACCGGGCTCGTGATCTACGGGACTGCGGGGCCTGGGGTCGGCCGAAACCCGCCGGTGCAAACGAGTGGCGACCGTCTCTTCACGGATAGTGTCGTCGCATTGAAGGCGGATACCGGTCGATATGTCTGGCATTACCAGACCTCCAAGCTTGCTCCGCCGGGCACTGAATCGCCCGAAAACTTCAATATCGTAATCGCGGATCTGGCTGTTCATGGCGTGAAGCGCCACGTGGCGATGACCGTCCCCCGCTGGGGCGGCTTCGTGATGCTGGATGCAAAGCGGGGCAGCTTGATATCGTCGAAATTGATGTCAATTGCACCGGCGGAGAATGGTGGCGGAGGGGGAGCCGGATCCCTGCTGGGGCGTGATTGGTTTCCCATGAGCTACAATCCGCTCACGGGCCTGGTCTATGTTCCGCTATATCAGCGTCCCTCCAACCCAACGGAAGAGTTTGATCTGGTCGGCTCCAAGGGAGAGCTCGTGGCCTGGAACCCGCTCAGGCAGGTGCCGGTCTGGTCCATCAGTCAACAGCTACCCATCAACCCGGGGGTTCTTTCCACGGCGGGGAATCTGGTCTTCCAGGGAGAGGGTACGGGAGTATTTTCAGCCTACTCCGCGGACAGCGGGCAGAAGCTCTGGTCATTCGCAACGGGCTCAGCCATTGATGGCACACCGATCACTTATACGTTGAACGGCAAGCAATTCATCCTCGTGCCGGTCGGGCTTGGCAGCGGTACGCGGTATTTCGGTGCGGACAGCCGGATGGCCACGCCCGAGTCGAAACGAGGACCGCCGCGGCTGCTGGCGTTCGCACTTGGTGCAAAGACGCCGTTCCCTTTCCCGAGCGACGTGGTGCCTCCAGTGCCGGAACCGCCTGTGCAGACTGCGTCAGCCGCAGAGGTCAGCCTTGGGAAGCGGCTCGTGATGAAATTTGATTGCTGGATCTGTCACGGCGGACCTTCGCTCGACGGTCAGGGAGCGTGGGTCACGCATGGCTCTGTTCCGGACCTCCGCTACATGCCCCGGAACATTCACCGGGAATTCTATGCAATTGTATTGGGCGGCGTGGATCGGACGAACGGCATGCCAGGGTTTGCAGATGGTGAACTGAACTGGCCCGCTGTAGACCAGATGACGGCGGATGAGGCAAAAGCGATCCACGGTTATATTGTTGATTTGCAGTGGAAAGCCTACCGGGCGGATCAGAAGCGGCTGGACACGGGCCCCCATACAAAGGTGCTCGGGGAGAAATGATGGCTATATCCAGGCTATACCGGTTACGCCGATGGATGAGCATTGATGGAGGATTACGCGCGCCCCAAGGCCATGCCGCTCAAGGAAATGGAGAAGTGGCTGTCGGCCAATCTGGGGTATGGAACCTAGCCGAAGCGCTGGATTCGGGCTCCGCTCACGGTTTCGGGTCGGGTAGCGAAGGTTTGGGAAGCAGCCACTACAGCTAATGTGCGCGTCGAGAAGGACCTTCAACGAAGCGCCTCAGAGTCCTCCTCCTTCCAGACCGATTCGTTCGCCGTGAAATGCGCGCTGCCGCCGAGTGCACGCAGGCGTTCCCACGGTTTACTGTCCACGGCCCCGGAGCCCGCTGGCTCCAATCTCGCGACAATGCGTCCGCGCCGGCGGATGGTGATTATCTCGCCGCGCCGCTCCACCTTGCGAATGAGATCGAGGCAGTGTGCCTTGAAGTTCGTCACCGAAATGTCCACTTTGTGATTATAAATGCCATTTTGGCACGGCAATGCGGTCTGTCGGCTAATCTCGGCTATGGGCAATAGTTCACAGGGTGTTCATTTGCGGCGCGGCATGATTACCCCTTTGGGAGCTCGTTTACCCGATGGACGATCGCGTCGCACGCGCCTCCTCGATGCCGCTGCTCACTGTCTACGGACGTGTGCTGGGCCTGCTGGCTGTCGAGCGGCCGCTGTTCCTCCTGGTATGTGCCGGTAATCTCGCGCTCGCGGTACTCATCTTTTATGAGTCGTGGCTCTTCGGCCAGGTGGTCGCCGAGCTCGTGAGCGCGCCCCAGCAGGCGTGGCGCTACATCGGCCAGTGGGCCGGGTTCGGGCTCCTCGGGATCGCCCTCAACGTGTGGGTCTCGCTCTATGCCGATCGGCTGTCGCATCGGCGCCGTCAGGGCGCGATCCTCGCCTTCTTCGAGCATGCGCTGGCGCTGCCGCTGGGATTTCATGCGCGGCATCATTCGGGCGGCCTGTTGCGGATCATGCATACGGGCGCGAGCAATCTCTTCACGCTGTGGCTGGGATTCCTGCGCAGCCATCTCGCGACGCTCCTTTCGGTGGTGGTGATGCTGCCGATCGCCATGGTGCTCAACTGGAAACTCGCTTCGCTCATGACGGGCCTGCTGGTCTGCTTCCTGATCTCCATGAGCATCGCGATGCGCCGCACGGCCGGTGCGCAGCGCGAGGTCGAGAAGCTGCATCACGAGCTGGCAGAGCGCGCGGGTGACGTGCTGGCGAACGCGACGATCGTGCAGAGCTTCACGCGGCAGACGGCTGAAGTCGCGGAGGTGCGGGCGTTCTCCCAGCGCGCGCTCGCCGCGCAGTACCCGGTGTTGCGCAGCTGGGCGTGGCTCACCGTCGCCAATCGCTCGGCCAGCACGCTGACGGTCGTCGCCATCTTCGCGCTCGGTGCATGGCTCTGGAGCCGCGGTGAAGCCTCGATCGGCGACATCGTCACTTTTGCCGGCTTCTCGCTCGCGGTCGTCGGGCGGCTCGATCAGCTCGCGAGCTTCGCGGCGGGACTCTTCTATCACGCACCTTCGCTGTGTGATTTCTTCGAGGTGCTCGATGTACCGGGCCCGCAGGATGAGCGGGCGGACGCGCCGTTGCCGCCGGCAGTGCGCGGCGAGGTGGTATTCGAGGACGTGTCATTCTCGTATCCCGCCGGTGGAGCGGCGGTGAGGCATCTCGACTTCCGGGTGCCCGCCGGTGCCAAGGTCGCCCTGGTCGGCCCCACCGGGGCGGGCAAGAGCACGGCGGCGAGCCTGCTCTATCGGGCGCACGATCCTGCGAGCGGGCGCATCACCATCGACGGCATCGACATCCGCTCGGTTGCTTTGCGCTCGTTGCGGCAGAACGTCGCGGTTGTATTCCAGGACGCCGGGCTTCTTTACCGCTCGATCGGCGACAACATCGGCCTGGGCCGGCCCGAGGCGAGCGCCGGGCAGATCGAGGGCGCCGCGCGCGCCGCCGAAGCTCATGAGTTCATCCGCGCCAAGCCCGACGGCTATGACACCTTGGTGGCCGAGCGCGGCCGCTCGCTCTCCGGCGGTGAGCGCCAGCGCGTTGCGATCGCGCGCGCAATGCTCAAGGATGCGCCCATCCTGGTGCTCGACGAGGCCACCAGCGCCCTCGACAGCGCGACGGAGCTGCGCATCCAGCGGGCGCTGGAGACGCTGACGCGAGGCCGTACGACGTTCGTGATCGCGCACCGGCTTGCCACGATCCGCGATGCGGACCTGATCCTCGTGCTGGAAGACGGACAGCTCGTCGAGCGGGGGCGTTATGAGGAGTTGGTGCTGCGGGACGGAGCGTTCGCGCGTCTGGCCCGCGCCGGAGAGTTCGTGCAGATGGAGGCGGGAAGCCAGCAGTCGCAGATCGAGGAGCGATCTTTGCGCCGGGCATGAGGAAATCGCGTCGCGCCGGTCGAGGAACGTGCGGCGTGTGAACCGGTTCGCAGCCGGACCGCTGGGTGGGGCCGCCGGGGGTGCCGAGCCGCAGAAATCGCGCATGCGCCGCTCGCCGGTGATGCTGTGCAGTCAGCCCTCCGGCGGCAGGACCTCGAAGCCTAAAGCCACAGCGTTCTTGCGCACCCGATCGTCGAGGCTCAAGACCTTGAGGCCAGCTATGGCCCCACGCCCCATCAACGCCGAGGCGAGATGGATAGAGTCCAAGGTGCGGATCGGCTCGACTGGAAACGGTTGCCGGCACCGTTCCACGACTTCCGGTGCGATGCGCAGAATGTGCCAGTGTGCGGAAGCTGATGCCATGTTGGCTCGGCGATCGGCCGCCTCGGCTTCGGTCAATTCTCCGACAGCGGCTGCCCGCCGGAGGACACGGTCGCACTCGATGAGCGTCAGGTCCGAGGCGAGAACACTCTCTGCGGCTGCAAGGTGCCGAAGTACTTCGGTGGCGCTGTCTTCATTCAGCAGCCAGGCGACGACGGCGCTCGATTCCGCGTAAAGGTTCACCGAGAGCCGCGCTCAGCGTCCAGAAGCTGTGCGGCGCTCTGTCGCCCGCGATGGGTACGAGGCAACGCGCGGTATATGTGGGACTCCGCCGGCGAACCCAGAGTTACTGCGCCCCGTCTTGCAAGAGCGAGCAGCCCGGCCGGGACGGAGGGATCGGACAATCTCTGACCTGGTGGCGATATTTCGGCGACCACCTCTCCCCGATCGGTCACGAGTACGCTCTCGCCCGAGCGCACCTGGCGAAGGAACGCGCTCAGCCGATTCTTGAGCTCACGAACGCCTACGGTGTACATGCCGTTATTGTAGCTTCATGAGGCCACAACGTCAATGTCGGGTTCTCTCGTGTACCACCTGACCTTCGATCCGGTGGGCGATGATGTGCGACGCCATCGCTACCCGGGGAGCGGTAAATTGACGCGCTTCGGCGGCTGACCTATGCTTTCGAGAGTGTTCGATTATTGATAATCGCTAATCGATAGTAGCAGGGGTAATTCTTCGTGACGACCCGTTCGGCGGCGGGCTCGCTCTGGTCGGCGACTTGTGCGCCGATGGAGGCGTTGCCGCAGCTCGACGCCGACTTGCGGGCAGAGGTGGCTGTAATCGGCGCCGGCTACACCGGGTTATCGGCGGCGCTGCACGTCGCGGCGGCGGGCCGCGACGTGGTAGTGCTCGAGGCGCGGGACCTCGGTGATGGCGGCTCCGGCCGCAACGGCGGGCAGGTGATCGCCGGCCTGAAGCACGATCCCGATGCTCTCGAGGCCCGCTTTGGCGAGCGGGCGGGCACGCAGCTGGTAGCCTGCGCTGCACAGGCGCCGGACCTCGTTTTCGAGCTCATCCAGCGCCATGCGATCGACTGCGAGGCAACGCGCGCCGGTTGGATGCAACTGGCCACTTCCCACGCGCACCTCGGGGCTCTGGAGCGGCGCGCACAGCAGTGGCGTGCTCGCGGCGCGGATGTCGCGGTGCTCACTGGTCGGGATGCCGCGCAGCTCACTGGCACCGCGCGCTACTGCGGGGGTTGGATCGACCGCCGGGGCGGTACTGTGCAGCCGCTCGCCTATCTGCGGGGACTCGCACGGGCCGCTCTGGCCGGCGGGGCCCGGCTTTTCACGCAAAGCGCGGCGCAGAGGCTGTCGTCCTCCGGCGGCACGTGGCGGATCGGGACGGCGCGCGGCTCGGTTTCGGCGCAGACCGTCATTGCGGCGACCGATGCCTACACCGATGGTGCGCTCGATGATCTGCGCCGCACCGTGATCGCAGTGCCTTCCATACAGGTTGCCACGACGCCGCTGCCGGCGCCGCTGCGGGCGAAGATCCTGCCCGGCGGCGAGTCGGTTTCCGACACCCGGCGTATCTTGTCCTATTTCAGGCTGGATGCCGCCGGGCGCTTCGTGCTCGGGACGCGGGGCTCCTACGCCGACGTTCCGATACCCGCCACGACCCACGCGCACGAGCGTGCGCTGCGCGAGATCTATCCCGAGCTCGAGGGCCTGCCGCTGGAATATCGCTGGGGAGGGCTGGTCGCGCTCACCCGCGATGGCCTGCCGCACCTGCATGAGCCTGCCCCGGGTCTTCTGGCCGGGTTGGGATACAACGGCCGCGGCGTGGCGATGGCGACCATGATGGGGCGTCTGCTGGCGCGGCGCGCGCTGGGGGAATCCGTCGAAAGCCTGGGTTTTCCCGTGACGCCGGTGCGGCCGATCCGGCTGCACGGCTTGAGCCGCCTGGGGGCACGGGCGAGCATCCGCTACCTGCAGGTCCGCGATGCGCTCGAGCGGGAAACGCGACGGCCGCCGCCTCGGAGGGTGGCGTGAGTCCGGCGAAAATCGGCCTGTTCGTGGCACTGGGCGTGGCGAGCGCGGTGTTTGCAGCGCAGTGGCTGCGCCTCGCGCGCGATCCGCTGCGGCGGGAGCGGCCGACGCCTTCGGATCTCGGGATAGGCCTCCTCACCAACTTCCTCGATGCCCTCGGCATCGGCTCCTATGCGCCGACGACCGCGCTCTACAAGTTCCGCGGCCGGCCGAGCGATGAGCTCATTCCCGGCACCCTCAACGTCGGCAGTGTCGCCGTGGGCATCGCGGAGACGGTCACCTTCGTCACCGTCATTGCCGTCGACCCGAAGCTGCTGGTGGCCATGGTGGCGAGCGCCACGGCGGGCGCGTGGCTCGGGGCGGGAGTGGTCAGCCGGATGCCGCGGCGTGCAATCCAACTCTTCATGGGCGCCGCGCTGCTCATCGCGGCCGTCACCTTCATCATGAGCAACCTCGGCGCCTTCCCGGTGGGCGGTACGGCGCGCGGGCTTGTCGGTTGGGGCTTTGCGGTGGCGGTGGCCGCCAACTTCATCTTCGGCGCGCTCAACACCATCGGCATCGGCTGGTATGCCCCGAGCATGGTGGTGCTCGCGCTGCTCGGGCTGACGCCCATCGCGGCGTTTCCCATCATGATGGCCTCGGGCGGCATCATGCTGCCGGTCGCCGGATTGCGATTCCTGCGTACCGGCAGGTTTGCCTGGGGCGCTGCGCTGGGCCTCACGATCGGCGGTGTGGTGGGCGCGCTGATCGCGATTTTCATCGTTAAGAGCCTGCCCCTGCATGCGCTGCGCTGGCTCGTGGCCGCCGTGGTTGCCTATGCCGCCGTAGTCATGCTGCGCTCGGCGCGCAGGAGCTTCGCATGCGCCGGCGGCGAAGCACCGCTGGTATTGCAGCGAGAGGTCATGTCCGTTGGAACGAAGGACGCGAAGTGACGCCTCACGAGCTACGTAGCGCCGCTTCCTGCCCGTGCTCTTGCCGCACGGCGAGAATGCCTGGGTTCGGGGCTGACGGGCACCCAGTCTTGCTTATCGGAAAATCCGAACGGTAATATCGGTAGACGGACGTTACCACGAGCCGCTGCCGCGCAGTACCTTGCTTGAGCGCAGGCTCGCTCGAGGCCTGCGGCACGAACAGAGATTGAGCTGAGGGGCTGCCGGATCGATACAACGTCGGCGTCTCTGGGCACGTCCGATCACAGTTTCCGCAGGTGGGGGAGTCATCGTATGCGAGATATTCGGCACATCAGCCAGTCGTTTCACCGTTGGGGTCGAGGCTTCGTGGTCGTGGCCGCACTGATCAGCTCACCCGCCTTCGGGACGCCGCAGTCTGCGGCCTCCGGCGATGCACAGTCCGGTGCGCAACTTGGGGAGGTCGTCGTGACCGCCACTCGCCGCGCTGAGTCGATCAGCAAGGTGCCGATGAGCGTCTCCGCTCTGACGCAGGTGAACATGGACATCCGCGGCATCAAGGATATCCAGGACGTCGCCCGATTCACGCCGGGCGTCTACATCGACAATACCGGTACGGCCAACATCTCCATCCGCGGCATCGCCTCCTCCGGCGGAGCGGGGACGACCGGCATCTATATCGACGACACGCCGATCCAGATGCGGGCGCTCGCGTTCAACCCCGACGAGGCGCTGCCGCAGGCATTCGACCTGCAGCGTGTCGAAGTGCTGCGCGGTCCGCAAGGTACGCTGTTCGGTGCCGGTTCCGAAGGCGGTACGGTTCGCTATATCACCACGCCCCCGAGCCTCACCCAAAGCAGCGTCTACAGCCGCGATGAGGTGTCGGATACGCAGGGAGGCGCGCCGAGCTATGAAGCGGGGGTGGCGGCGGGAACTCCGATCATCCCGGGCAAGCTCGGGGTGCGGGCCACCGTCTGGTATCGGCACGACGGCGGGTATATCGACCTGATCGACCCGGTGAGCCTCGCCACCGTGCAGCACAACGCGAATTACGCCAATTCCACCCTGCTGCGGCTGGACGCCATCTGGGCGGTCAGCGATCGCTGGCGTGCGCGGCTGGGCTTCTATTATCAGAGCAGGGTCGCCAACAACACGGACGATTACTGGACGCTCTACTCCGCTCCTTCCCGGGACCGGTTCGTCAGCGCGGACCCCGATCGCCGCGAGCGGCCGGACAAATTCTATCTGCCGTCGCTGCAGATCACGGGCGACTTCGGCACGTTCCAGCTCATATCGAATACCTCATACTACCATCGTACCGACACCAGCGGCTACGAGGGCACGATCTACAACCTGGGCTTTTATCAGTCCGGCGGCGTGTTCGCCTCGGTCGCCAACGGCTATCCGCTGCTGCTCGATGGGTCCGGTGTGCATCTTCCGGCCGGCGCGACCGACTATCGCTCGCCGGCGACCGTGGACAACGATCAGCAGAATTTCATCCAGGAGGTGCGGCTGCAATCGACCGATCCGAATTCGGCGCTGGCCTGGACGACGGGCCTGTTCTTCAGCGTCGATCGCCAGCAGTATCTCGAGCTGATCCACGATCCGAAGCTCGAGGAGTTGACCCAGGCCTATCTGGGGGTGGACTACGGACAGGTATTCTGCAACTACGACGCCACGATCGGCGCCTGTACCACGCCGCTCCAGCCGATCCTGTACGATCCGCGCTTCCCGAACGACTCTTATTTCCTGCAGACCCACGCCAAGGACACGCAGCTCGCGTGGTATGGCCAGGCGACCTACGACTTCACGCCGCAATGGAAGCTCACCCTCGGGGCGCGCGAGTCGCGCATCCGGTACACCTTCGACACCCTCACCGGCGGACCGCAGCTGTTCCTCACGCCGCAGACCGGAAGCGGCGGCAAGACGGAGACGGCGTTCACGCCGAAGGTCAGCGTCTCCTACCAATTCAACAGCGACAACCTGTACTATGCCACCTACGCCAAGGGCTTCCGGCCAGGCGGAGCGAACAACCCGGTGCCCTATGCGGCCTGCGGGCCGGATTTCAACAACTTCGGCATCACCGGGGCGCCGCAGACGTTCAGTTCAGACTCGGTCAACAGCTACGAGATCGGCGCCAAGAACAACATCCACGACCGGGTGCGGATCGCGACCAGCCTCTACTACATCCGCTGGAACAACATCCAGCAGGCGGTGGTGCCGCCGGTGTGCCAGATTTCCTTCATCGCCAACCTTGGCACCGCCGTCGCCAAGGGCGTCGACCTGCAGGTGGATTTCGCGCTGTCCGGCCATTTCACCGCGGAGATCACCGCCGGCTACACCGACGCGCGCTATACCCGCGATTCGCGGCTATCACCCATCGAGGCCACGCCCATTGTGAGCAATGGCGATGCCATCACCGGCGAGAGCGGCCAGCCGGGCCCGCCGGTTACCGCCTCGATAGGCCTGCAGTACGATTTCCCGCTCTTCGGCCATGACTCGTTCGTCCGCTTCGACGATGAGTACCAAGGGCGTCCGAAGTGGCTCTCACCCCAGGAGGATCCGAACTCTCAGCAGTACGATGCGGCCAATTACGCGCTCAGCTCGACCAACCTCATGTCGATGCGCGGGGGCATGCGGTTCGGGGCATGGCGGCTCGAGACTTTCGTCGACAATCTGTCGAACAGCCATACCGTCACGAACTACACCTGGTCGATCGATCCCGGGGTGGGGACGCGCCTGCAGAACCAGTGGACCTTCCGCCCGCGCACCTTCGGGCTCACGGCCATCTACCGCTACTGAGGCTGGCGCGGCTGGACGACCGGACCCGAGCCGGCGGGGCGCTGGCTCGGGTGATGATCGGCGCGCCAGGTCTGCGAAGTGACGCCTCACGAGCTGCGTCGTGCCGCTTCCTGTCCGTGCTCGCGCGCCACGGCGAGAAATGCCTCCGTTTCGGGGCTGACGGGCGCGCCCCGGCGCCAGGCGACGCCGACTTGCAGGAGCGGCAGGTCTTCACTCAATGGAAGCGCGATCAATTGCTCTCCGTCCAGCGACCAGGGACGAAAGAGCAACTGCGGCATCAGGCTCACGCCGCTTCCGGCCGCGACGAAATTTCGCGTGGCCTCGACCGACCGCGTCCGGACCACCACCTGGGGCATGAAGCCGGCTCTGCGCCACAGATTGCCCGCGGCTCGCTCCAACTCGTCATCGCGCAGCTCGATGACGAACTCCCGCCGCAGGTCGTTGATGGAAGCCGAATCCGACTCGCTGAGCCGATGCCGGCTCGAGACCCAGAGTCGCCAGGGTGAGCTCACCAGGACCGAGGTCCTGAAGCTTTGCGGGTCCTCCAGCGTCGACAGGATCAACAACGCCGCGTCCAGCTCGCCGTTGATGAGCTTGTGCTCGATGAAATGGCCGGAATCCTCGTAAACCCGGACCCTCACATTCGGAAAGGCGCGGCCGTAGCGCTCCATCAGGCCTGGCAGATAATAGCCCGTGAGCGGGTTCGTCGTTCCGACGATCAATTCGCCGACCATGGCATCGGGGCGCGCCAGCAGGGCGCCCTCGGCACTTGCGACAGCGGTCATGATGCGCTGCGCGTGCCGCAGAAATTCATGCCCCGCATGGGTGAGGGACATGCCGCGTGCATGTCTCGAGAAGAGGAGGATCTTGAGGTGAGATTCCAGCCCCTGAATGGACTCGGTGATGGCTGCCTGCGAAGTGTCCAGATTGCGCGCGGCTGCGGAAATCGAGCCTGCTTCCGCGACGGCGGCAAAGTAGTGGACGGCCCTCAGGGAAAGTCCCATGACGCACCCTTATTATCGGAAAATCCGAACGATAATATCGGCAGATCGACATTACCACGAGCCGCTGCCGCGCAGTACCTTCTCGAGCACAGGCTCGCTCGAGACCTGCGGCACGAACAGAGATGAAGTGAGGGGCCAGTGCGGACGGAGCTATTGATCGGGGGCAAGCTCGTCGGCGGAGAGGGGTCTGCCGAAAAGATCCTCGATGCCGCCGCGGGGGCGCAGATTGCAGCCGTTCGGGAAGCCAGCGCGGCTCAAGTCGACGCCGCGGTGGCGGCCGCCGAGAGGGCGTTCCCTTCCTGGTCGCAATTGGCCCCGAAGGAGCGCGCGTCGGCGCTGCTCAAGATTGCCCAGCACATCGAGGACAAGGGGCGGTCGTACGCCGCGCTCGAATCGCAAAATACGGGCAAGCCGCTGGCCGCCGCCTTGGCCGATGAGATACCGGCGATAGCGGATGTGTTCCGCTTTTTCGCCGGAGCCGTCCGCAACCAACAGGGACCCTTGGCCGCCGAATACCTGCCAGGGCATACGAGCTTCATCCGGCGCGACCCCGTGGGCGTAGTGGCCTCCATCGCTCCGTGGAACTATCCGTTGTTGATGCTTGCATGGAAAGTGGCCCCCGCGATTGCCGCCGGTAACACGGTGGTACTGAAGCCTTCAGAGCAGACTCCATTGACGGCACTCGAGCTGGCCGGCTTTCTCGCGGAGCTGTTGCCTCCCGGCGTCGTGAATATCGTTTGTGGGCGCGGTGAGCCGGTTGGGAGCGCGCTGGCATCGCACTCGCGGGTGCGGATGATCTCCCTCACCGGAGACGTGTCGACCGGCCAAAAGGTGTTGGCGGCGGCCACCGGCAACTTGAAGCGAACCCACATGGAATTGGGTGGCAAGGCTCCCGTCATCGTGTTCGACGACGCGGACGTGGCCGAAGCGGTCGCCGGCATTCGCACATTTGGATTCTACAACGCCGGGCAGGACTGCACTGCCGCTTGCACCGTCTACGCGGGCGCGAAGGTCTACGATCGGTTCGTGGCCGACCTGACTGCGGCCGTCAAGTCCATCAAGCTGGGCAAGCAGCAGGATCCGGGCGTCGAGATGGGGCCCGTCATATCACAGGCTCACAGGAGCCGGATCGCGGCATTTGTCGCTCGCGCCGTTGAGCTGCCCCACATCGAGATCACGGCCGGCGGGAAAGCCCTGGAAGGTGCCGGCTTCTTCTATCAGCCGACCGTCATCGCCGGTGCCCGGCCCACCGATGAGATCGTACGCCGGGAGGTCTTTGGTCCGGTCGTCTCGGTCACGCCCTTCGAGGACCTGGAACAGGTCCTCGGCTGGGCCAACCAATCCGAGTACGGGCTGTCGTCGTCGGTCTGGACACGCGATCTGAGCCGCGCAATGCGCGTCGCCTCGCGACTGCAGTACGGGTGCACGTGGATCAACACCCATTTCACGCTCGTCAGCGAGATGCCTCATGGGGGCTTCAAGCGCTCGGGCTACGGCAAGGATCTGTCCGTCTATTCCCTCGAGGACTATACCGTACCGCGGCACATCATGATGAAACTGAGTTAGGCTGGATCCACTGCAACACGTTTGACGCTTCCGGAGGGGTGAGATGCGCACAACAGCCAGTCTGATCGCGATCGTCGGCCTGCTGGCCGCCGGCCGGGCCATTTCGGCGGAGAGCCTGACGCTCGTCGAGCGCGCGGTCTCCGACAAGGTCGTGGAGGTGGGTTCCGCCAAGGGCGATGCTCTCGGGAATCTTCTCGTCTTCGCCAACCCGGTGTATGGCGCCGGGAACCGGATCAAGGTCGGCTCCGACCAGGGCTACTGCATCAGGGTCGTGCCCGGCCACAGCTGGGAGTGCTTCTGGACGCTCATGCTCAAAGGCGGACAGATCACCACTGAAGGGCCCTTCTATGACAAAGCCGACTCGGTCCTGACGATCACCGGTGGTACCGGGAAGTACGCGGGCGCCAAGGGAAAGCTGTTGCTGCACGCGCGCGATCCGCTAGGGGCCACGTATGACTTCAAGTACGAGATCCTGTAGAGATATGACGTTGGGGGCCATGTGCTGAATGCACCGGAGCACGTGACCGACGAAGACGCCGCACAGCTGCGGGCGCTCGGCTATACCTCGCACTTCGAGCGGTCGATGTCCAAGTGGGAGAACTTCTCCCTCGGGTTCACCTACCTCTCTCCCGTGGTCGGGGTGTACAGCGTCTTCGCCACCTCCATCGCCGCCGGCGGGCCGCCCATGTGGTGGGCGTACCTGCTGGTGGGACTCGGGCAACTGTTGGTCTGCCTCGTCTTCGGCGAGGTCGTCTCGCAATTCCCCATTTCCGGCGGACTGTATCCGTGGTCGCGGCGCCTGGTGGGCAAGCGTTGGGCATGGATGGCCGGATGGATCTATGCCTGGGCCCTATGCGCGACCGTGTCCGCGGTCGCCGCGGGCGCGACTCCATTCGTCGCCACATTGCTCGGCTTGCCGCTGAGTGCGGGCGTGCAGCTCGCGATCTCGCTGCTGCTGATCGCGCTGGTCACCGTCCTCAACCTCAGTGGCACGCGGCTGCTCGCCCGCGTCGCCATGTTCGGCTTCATCTGCGAGCTGGTCGGTGCGCTCGCCGTCGGAGGATACCTGCTGCTCTTCGCCAGGCACCAGTCGCTGTCCGTCATACTCGACTTCCGCTCGCCGACGCCCGGCACGAGCTATCCGGCGGCCTTCCTGGCCGCCGCGGTGGGCGCGATGTTCTGCTACTACGGCTTTGAGGCCTGCGGCGATGTGGCCGAGGAAACGCCGAATGCGAGCCGGTCGATCCCGAAGGCCATGCGGATGACGATCTACGTCGGCGGCGGCTCGGCGATGTTCGTCTGCCTGGCCCTGATCCTGGGGCTGCCGAGCATCGCGGACGTATTGTCGGGCAAGGTGCCGGATCCGGTCTCCTTCACGCTGACGAGCGCTCTGGGGGAGACCGGCTATCGCATCGTGGTCGCCGTGGTGCTGGTGTCCTTCATGTCCTGCCTGCTCAGCCTGCAGGCGGCCGCGAGCAGGCTGCTGTTCGCGTATGCGCGCGACCGGATGATCGTGGGAAGCGGGATTCTCAGCCGCATGTCGCCCAGAACGCGGGTTCCGGTCTACTCGCTGCTCGTCACGGGGGTCATTCCGGCGCTGATCTGCGTCGCGGGATTCTGGCTCGTCAATGCCATCGCGGCCATCATCAGCTTCGCTTCCGCGGGCATCTACATCGCGTTCCAGATGATCGTGGCGGCGGCGCTGTTCGCGCGCGCGCGAGGATGGCGGCCCTCGGGGCCCTATCGGCTCGGCCGCTGGGGCGTCGCGGTCAACATGGCGGCGCTGTTGTTCGGCCTCACGGCCATCGTGGATATGTTGTGGCCGCGGATGCCGCAGCAGCCCTGGTTCAGCAACTACGGAATGCTCATCGGAACGGCGGTCATCGCCGGGTCCGGCCTCGCGTACATGCTTGCTGCGAGGCCATACGATCACGGCACGGCGCCTTTCGGCGATGCGCATCTATCCAACCCGAGGCCCGAGCGGCAGCCGAAGCCGGATGAGCTCGGGCCTCAAGTCACGTGAGAGAGCAGCCGATGACAGTGGAAACCCGAAAGTCCGATCCGCAACTCACCGCTCGCAGGGCCGCCGCCGTCGCGCGCGGCGTGGCGAGCGCCACGCCTGAATTCGCGGCGCGCGCCGAGAATGCCGAGGTCTGGGACTCCCAGGGGCGCCGGTACATCGATTTCGCCGGCGGCATCGGCGTGCTGGCAACGGGCCATCGCCATCCGAAGGTGATGGCCGCGGTGGCCGCGCAGCTCGAATGCTTCACGCACACCGCCTTCCAGGTGATGGCCTATGAGCCGTACATCAGGCTGGCCGAGCGGCTGAATGCCGTGGCACCCTTCCGGGGTCCGGCGAAAAGCCTGTTGCTGACCACGGGCGTCGAGGCTGTCGAGGCGGCCGTGAGGATCGCGCGTGTCGCAACCGGGCGGACGGCAATCATTGCCTTCGGCGGCGCTTTCCACGGGCGTACCAGCCTGGGAACGGCGTTGACAGGCCGTGCGCTGCCCTACAAGCACGGGCTCGATACCGCGCTTCCGGGAATATTCCGGGTTCCGTTCCCGGCGCCACACCTTGGCATCGATGTGTCGGAGAGCCTGCGCGCTCTCGATGCCCTGTTCAAGACGGACGTGGAGCCCAACCGCATCGCCGCCATCATCATCGAGCCCGTTCAGGGCGAAGGCGGTTTCAATGTCGCCCCAGCGGGACTGCTCGGGCCACTGCGCAGCATCTGCGACACGCACGGTATCCTGTTGATCGCGGATGAGATCCAATCGGGCTTCGGGCGCACGGGCCGGATGTTCGCCATCGAGCATGCGCAGGTCGAGCCGGATCTGGTGACCATTGCCAAGTCCCTCGCCGGCGGGTTCCCGCTCTCGGCCGTGCTGGGCCGGGCGGCCATCATGGATGCGGTGGAGCCGGGCGGACTCGGGGGAACCTACGGCGGCTCGCCCGTCGGCTGCGCCGCGGCTCTCGCGGTGTTGGACGTAATCGAGGAGCAGCGGCTGCTCGCGCGCGCCGAGGAGATAGGCCGCCTCATCAGGAAGCGCCTCGAATCGCGGATGATGCAAGACGGCGCGGCTGCCATCGGCAACCTGCGCGGGCTCGGCGCAATGATTGGATTCGACGTTCTCCGTCGATCCGGAGGCGAACCGGACGGCCCGCGCGCAAAGCTCGTCACCCAACGAGCCTTGGCCGAGGGCTTGATTCTGCTTTCCTGCGGGTCTCAGGGCGCGACGCTGCGCATCCTCCTGCCGCTGACGATCGCCGACGCCACTCTGGAAGAAGGGCTGGACAAGCTCGAGAGGGCGCTGGGAGCATGATTCCGTGCGACGGGCCGGTGGATCGACCGCGCTCGCGAGGGCTGTATCGTCGATGGGACCGGTACAGTAAGGCGAGCTATCTGCATGAGTGTAGCTCGGTGATCGGCGATACGCCGCTCATATTCCGTTCCATGAGCACACACACCGATCTTGCCGCCTTCTGGATGCCATTCACGGCCAATCGTCACTTCAAGCAACATCCCACCCTGGTCAGCGGAGCGGAGGGCGCCTATTTCATTCAGCCCAACGGCCGCAAGCTCTTCGATTGCCTCTCGGGCTTGTGGTGCACGCCGCTCGGACATGGCAGACCCGAGATAATTGCCGCCGTGCGCGAGCAGGTCGGCGAGCTCGACTACGCGCCAACGTTCCAGGTCGCCCATCCCAAGCCGTTCGAGCTGGCGGCTCGGATCGCGCGATGGGCGCCGCAAGGGCTGAATCGTGTCTTTTTCACCAACTCCGGCTCGGAGGCCGTGGACAGCGCCCTGAAGATCGCACTTGCGTATCACCACGCGCGCGGTGAGGCGGGCAGGGTGCGCATCATCGGCCGGGAGCGGGCGTACCACGGCGTGGGCATCGGCGGGATCTCCGCTGGGGGCATTGCGGCCAACCGGCGCGTGTTTGGCGCATTGAGCGCGCCCTTCGTCGACCATCTGCCCCACACGTATGAGCCGGCGCAGATGCGCTTCAGCCGCGGCCAGCCCGTCTGGGGCGCGCATCTGGCCGATGCGCTGGAACGGCTGATTTCGCTTCATGACGCCTCCACCATCGCCGCGGTGATCGTCGAGCCGATGCAGGGCTCGACCGGGGTGATCGTCCCGCCGGTGGGCTATCTCGAGCGTCTGCGCGAGATCTGCACGCGCCACGGCATTCTGTTGATCTTCGACGAGGTGATCACCGGCTTTGGCCGGGTGGGGGCGCACTTCGCGGCGCAGCGCATCGGCGTCACGCCGGACATCATCACGTTCGCCAAGGCGGTCACCAACGGCGTAGTCCCGCTGGGCGGCACGATCGTGCATCAGAAGGTCCACGACGCGCTGATGCACGGACCCGAGCAGAGCATCGAGCTCTTCCACGGCTACACCTATTCCGGCCATCCGCTCGCGTGCGCTGCGGGTCTCGCTACGCTCGACGCTCTCGAGAAGGACGCTCTGGTCGAGCGCGCGGCCTCTCTTTCGAAGGTGCTCGAAGACGCCG
>DASYGA010000222.1:0-3424 GCA_036000265.1 Steroidobacteraceae bacterium
TCGCCTTCTGGAACGATCCCGACGATCGCCGTTACCGGGAAAGTTATTTCGAGGAATTCCCCGGGGTCTGGCGACACGGAGATTTCTTCCGGATCAACGCACGCGGCGGCAGCTTCGTGTTGGGGCGTTCGGACGCGACGCTGAACCGTTACGGGGTGCGCATCGGCACTGCGGAAATCTACCGCGCGTTGGCGGCCCTGCCCGAAGTGGAGGACAGCCTGATCGTCAATCTCGATCTACCGGACGGCGGGTTCTTCATGCCGCTGTTCGTCAAGCTCGCGCCCGGGGCGTCGCTCGAGGCAGCGGCGGACAGGATCCGCGAGACGCTGCGCCGCGAGTACACGGCACGGCACGTTCCGGACGAGATCATCGCAGTGCCAGCCATCCCCATGACCCTCACGGGCAAGAAGATGGAGGTGCCGGTGCGACGGATTCTCCTCGGTGCGGCGCCGGAGCAAGCCGCCAATGTGAGCGCCATGGCCGATCCACGGGCGCTCGGGTTCTTCCTGCAGTATGCGGCCGACCGGCGGGACTTCCGTTCCCGCAAGAGCTGAAAATGAGTCGCGACAGCATCGTGTTCCTCCCGGGACTGTTGTGCGACCGCGCGGTGTGGGAACCGCAGATCGAGGCATTTTCGGGCCGCTATGACTGCATCGTGGCCGATTACGGCGCCGCCGACTCGCTGACGATGATGGCAAGAGCGGCGCTGGAGTCGGCGCCGGGCAAGTTCTCGCTGGTCGGCCACTCCATGGGCGGGCGTGTGGCGCTGGAGATGGTGCGCCAGGCGCCAGGGCAGGTCACGAGGCTGGCGCTGCTCGACACCGGCTTTCAGGCGAGGCCGGAGGGAGATGCCGGTGAGCTGGAGGCTCGCAAGCGCTACCGCCTGCTCGAGATCGCCGCGTCACAGGGTATGCGAGTCATGGGGCGCGAGTGGCTGCAAGGCATGATCCACCCCGACCGGCTGCAGGATCGCGCACTCGTGGAGTCGATCGTGGCAATGATCGAGCGCAAGACGCCGGGCATCTTCGCCGCGCAGATCCGCGCTCTTCTCGAGCGGCCCGGGGCCGAGGCGGTGCTGCGTGAGATCCGTTGCCCGACCCTGGTTCTTTGTGGCCGCGAGGACGGGTGGAGCCCGCTGCGGCGTCACGAGGCCATGACCACTCTGATTGCCGGCGCACGGCTGGCGATCATCGAGCACAGCGGCCACATGGTCACACTGGAACGGCCGCAAAGCGTCACGGCGGAGCTGGAAAGGTGGCTGACTCAGGCCTGACGCGTTCGCCAGCCCTCGTGGTAGCCCTCGCGGGCCGCTTTGGAGTAGGGGGCGGGAGCGACCCGGACCCGTACCTCGAGCTGCCTGTGCGGCTCGACGGTGGGCTTGGTGGTGCCGCCGTTTTCCTCTCCCCAGACGAGCGTCAACACGTCGCCTATCTGCACCTCCGGATCGACCACGCCGAGCGACAGCACCGTGCGCTCGTTGTAGCTGTAGCCGCCAAACATCGAATATCCGACCGTCCGTCCGCCGGCCATGACCCGGTCGTAGGAGGCCGAGGAGTAGTTGCAGTTGGGAAAGTCGAAGAACTTGTAGTTCTCGCCCTGTGGATCGAGCAGTGAGGCGTAGATCTTGATGAACTCCGCCGGGTTCCAGGCGAAGGTCACCTTCCTGCGCTGCGGCTCCGTCCCCTGGCGCTTGAGGGCCTCGGCGCCGATGAAATCGTGGTCGAACTTGATGAAGGGCCCGTAGCCGAGCGCGTAGGGGGTGAGATAGTAGTCCTCGATGTCCTCGGACACGAAGCTGCCGCCGATCGAGCCCGAGCCCTCGTAGCCGCTCGCCGGCAGCCACTCGCGGTAGGAGCGCATTTGCTCGCCCGTGTACACCGCCGGCAGCGGCGAGGGAATCCAGCCCGACTCCAGGGTGTTGCTGGAGTACGCTCGCGCACCGACCTCCTTCAGCCCGAAGTCCCTGCCCGCCGCAACGATGGCCTCGCGGGTCTCCTCGTACTCGGCATAGGGGCCCCAGATCTCGAGGCCGGGCGCCCCGGCCATGCCGTGGCGCAGGCAGCGGGCCTTGCGGCCGTTGATATCGATGACGCCCATGTTGAAGAACTTGACGTCCGGCAGCGGACCGCCGTTGAGCCGGGTAAGAACCTGCATGGCATTCGGGCCCTGGACCTGGAAGCGGTAATGCCGGCGATGGACCGGCTTGCCGCGCGCATAGGACGGTGAGCGGTCGTCGCGGATCGCCTCGACCTTGTAGCCGCCGGTCTCGGCGTGGAACTGGATCCAGCTCACCGCCGGCGCCCGGCCGACGAACAGCAGCTCGTCCTTGTCCAGGTAGAAGAGGATGCCGTCACCGATCACGTAGCCGTCGTGGCTGCACGGCACCATCTGCTTGGCCTTGTTCGGCCCGAAGCCGTTGAAGCTGTTGATGGTCAAATACGAGAGCATCTTCGCCGCGTCGGGTCCCTTGACGGTGATCTCAGCCATGTGATGCGACTGATCGTAGAGCACCGCCGTCTTCTGCCAGGCCATCTGCTCGCTGCGCCAGTTGCTGAACTCGTAGGGCACCACGGGATAGACGTAGGCGCCGATCTGGGAATTGCGCAGCATCTGCACGGGATTGCCGCTGCGGCGCAGCAACTGCTCGAGATTTTCCTGCTTCATCGTCTGTGCTCCGGACGGGGCCGATACCGCCTCAAGGTGTACCGCCAATCGGCCGGGAGTGTTCCACTGATGGCGAAAACAGGCGAGGCCGTCGGCGAAAGCGCGGGCAGGGTAATACCACCTATAAGCGCCGCCGCCTTGTTCGGGCGGCTGCGCCTTCGTATAAAAAAGCCGCGGTGCGATCCGCGCCGGCCTGCGGTTGCGAGGGGGAACTATGACCTACATCCAGTCATCCGCCGTTGCCGGGGCCGAGCTCGGCTCCACGCCGGCAGGCTTCGCCGTGCCGCTTCAGCAGAGTGCTTGCAGAGCCGTGGTGGCATGGACCGGGCTCGGCGACATGCTGGGGACGGAGGTCGATTCGGACGCGCAGGCCCGATCCGCGCGTATGGCGGGCGCCCGCATGCAGCTGCCGCGGTTCTTCGTGCATCTGCAGCTGGAAGGAGAAGGCAGCGTCCGCCAGGACGGGCGCGAGGCCTCGCTGCAGGCAGGCGATTTCAGCCTGTGCGACGGTACGCGGCATTACGAGATCAGCTGTCCGCGAGGCAGCAGGATGCTCATGCTGGCGATTCCGGCCGCCAAGCTGCGCCGCCACGTCGCCTGTCCGGAGTCGCTCGCAGCCATGGCGATGCGCGGGGCGAGCGGCGTCAGCGGGCTGATGTCGGGCTTGCTGCGCAGTTACTGGCTCCAGTGCCGCCACGCGCTCGATGGCGAGTCGGCCGGGCAGACCGCGGTCGCCGTGCTCGACCTGCTGGGCGCCGCC
>DASYGA010000241.1:0-5075 GCA_036000265.1 Steroidobacteraceae bacterium
ACCGGTAAACGCATCGGGCTCATCATTCCATCATTGAATGTCGTCGTCGAGGATGACCTGAGACGCGAGGTACCGGCTGACGTCGGCTTTCACATCACCCGCCTTCGACTGCGAAAGACGGCCGGGCGAGTAACGCAAGCCGCGCTGCTCGAGGCAGGCAAAGAGGCTGTCGAGCGCTCGACCCTTCTGTCCGATGCCGGTATGGATGCCGTGGCATTCAATTGCACGGGCGCGAGCCTTGCCGACGGGCCGGCGGCGGCGCAACGCTTGAGGGACGAGATTGCAACAGCCACAGGTACCCGCTCGACCACCACCATCCTCGCGGTCACGCGCGCTCTGCGGGCGAGCGCACTGCGCCGCATCGTGCACGTCTGTCCGTTCACTGCCGAATTCGGCGCCGATGAAGCCGCGTTTTTGCGGGCGGAGGGATTCGAGCTGGTCGCCTCACGCGGCCTGGACTTCACTGATGCGAGACTTGCCGCGAAGCTTTCTCCGGCAGAAATCTGCGACATAGCGACCCAGTTCGACCAGCCCGAGGCCGACGGCCTCTTTCTCGCCTGCGCCAACGTGCGGGCGATGGAGGCGGCGAGGGATTTGCAGCAACGCCTGGGCAAGCCCGTCGTCACGAGCAATCAAGCGGTGATCTGGGAGCTGCTGGAGATGATCGGTCACCCGCAGGCCAATGCACTGGTGGCTCGCGCGCCCTGACACTACACGATCGGCAATTCGCGGCCCAGCCGTCTCGATGTCATGCCTCCCGATCGAGGTCTTCCAGCGACCGGCCGCGGGTCTCGCGCGCGACAAACAGGTAGGTCGCACCCGCGATCAGGAGCATGGCCGCGAGGTAGCCAAATGCCGGCACGATCGCGCCGACCGTCGCCGCGGGGCTGATGACGCTCGAGGAGCCGATCACGAGCGCGAGGCCGAGCGGCCCGATGATCTTCCCCACGCTACCCGCCCCGTAGCTCACGCCCGAGCCCCGCCCGCGCAGGCGTGATGGCCAGATCTCCGAGGTATACATGCCCATGATCGCGAAGCTGCAGTCGGCCAGCAGAAACGCCGCGGCGAACGGCAACCAGAAGAGCTCGCGATGCAGCATGACGCTGTGCCCCACGAGACCGGCGATCACCAGGCAGACAGCCGCACCGCATGCCGCGACTGCGCCGCACGGCCGCCGCCCCACGCGATCGGAGAGCCAACCCGTTGTCAGCCGGCAGAGGAGTCCCGCGAGGCTCATAGCCATCATCATCTTGGCCGCCTGCGCACCGGAGACGCGCTCGATCTGCGCCAGCAGCGTGGGCGCCCAGAGCACGATCCCATAGTACGCGGTCACGACTCCGAAGTTGATGACGGTTCCCGTGATGAGGCTGCGGGGGTGCGAGAGGACCTCACGCCATGCGGGGGGGCGCTCCGCCGTGCTGTACGCGCGCACGACCGACTCGATATCGGCACCCGCGCCGAGTGCCCATGCCAGTGAGCGCCGAGCGAGCGCAACGTCGCCGCGGGAGAGTGCCCAGCGCGGCGATTCCGGCATCAAATAGACGACGGCGATGCCAAGAAATATCGGCACCGCACCCACCGCGAAGAGGCCGCGCCAGCCGATGATCGGCATCAGGAATGAGCCGCTGATGGCGCCGAGCAGCAGCCCCCCGGCGGCCGCGCCCGATATGAGCCCGCAAACGAAGCCGCGAGTGCTCGCCGGTACGAACTCCTGCACCAGCACGACGAAGATGAAGAACCCGCCGGTGCCGAAGCCCACGATGGTGCGCAGCGTCGCGAGAAACATCCAGTTTCCCTGCGGAGTGAAGACCAGTGCGAGACTTGCCGCGCTGCACGTGACGATCGTGGCAACGAAGGCGCGCTTGCGGCCCACGCGGTCGGCCACGTACCCCCAGAAAAACGAGCCCACCACCGCACCGACACCGGACGCCAGCAGGACGCCCGCCGATTCACCATAGCTGAGCTTCCACGGCTTGGTGATCACCGCCAGGATGAAGGCGATGATGTACACGTCCATGATCTCGAGCATCCCGCCGACGGCGCAGAAGCTCACGACTTTCCACTGATTGGAGGTGAGCTGCGGCCGCTCCTCGCTGGTAAGTGCGATGGCTGAGACGGTTCTCGCCACTTCCTGACTCAGCCGTCGGCCAGCGATGGATAGAGAGTCAGCGCCGTTCCGCAAAAAATACCATCCTGGTCGCGCTTCGCCAGGAAGGACAGGGCGGCTCTCGCCTCCGCCACCATGCCTACCAGCGTGCCGGGCTCGTTCGGGAAGTTCGATCCCCAGCCGATGCGCGTCGCGCCGAACGCCTCGACGAGCTGGCCGAAGAACGACTCCGGTGTGGCGAGCCCCTCGCGGCAGCGACGAACGTTGTTGGTCGTGAGCTTGAGGAACACGTTGCGGTGGCGAGCCAGATCGAACAGGCCGGCCGATGCCTGGTAGGGCGGCCCATCGGCGATCGGGGAGAGCAGAAGGTGATCGATGATGATCCGCACCCGCGGGTATCGTCCCATTACATCGAGCAGGTGCGCCAGCCCCTCGAGCCGCATCGACAGGGCGACCGGAATCTCGAGCTCCTGGCAGCACTGCCAGGCCGGGTAGCCGGCTGGATCTGCGATCCACGCCTGGGTGCCTTTGACGGTGCTGCCAGCCGCGAACAGCCGCAGTCCGCTCAAGCCGCGACCCGCCCAGTAACGGATCCGCGCGGGCGCGTCCGCAGCAAGGATGTCGACCGAGAACACGCCGGCGAAGCGATCCTTCCGGCCCTCGATGGCATCGGCAAGATAGGAGTTGTCATAGCCGTACGTGGTCGAGGAATGCACGATGGCGGCCTTGTCGATATCCGCCGCACTCATGGCGGCAACCAGCCCAGCGAAATCGCACGGCCTCGTCCGGGACCATTCCGAGCGCTTGCCCCCGAGGGGCGAGATCGGGTACCGGGTCGTGTCGGATGAAATGATGTGCGGGTGAAGATCGATGAGCTTGACGGGCACGCGTGCCACCCCTCGGCGAGAGCTTTATGCCCGCGGTGCGATGCGCCATCGGGGCTGCCCGGCAATCTACGCAGCGGCGGCCGCGCTCACCATTGCAATGACAACCGCCGACATAGATTCTGTCTTAGACGCGTAGGCGAGCGGGCACACAGCTCGGAGAATGGCAGGCTGGGCTGGCGCGAGGTTTCGATGGCAGAGAGCGCGAGGGGCATCAAGATACGGGACATCGCTTATCCGAGGCTGCGCGCCCCGGATCTCGACCTGATGGAGCAGTTCCTGACCGATTTCGGCTTCGTCAGGACGGCGCGCACCGCCAGCGCTCTCTACATGAGGGGCACGGGGCCGGCGCATCACATCCACGTCACCGAGATAGGCGCACCGGGCTTCGTGAGCCTCGCCTATCACGCCCGCAGCGAAGAGGACCTGCAGCGCCTCTCTCGCTTGCCCGAGGCCATCGGCGGCGTGCACGCGCCGGATGAGCCGGGCGGCGGCAGGCGTGTGCTGCTGAAGGAGCCGAACAATGGCTACGGCATCGAGGTCCTGTACGGAATGGAGTCGCTGCCCGAGCTGCCGGTCCTGTACCGACAGCCAAACTGGGATGCAGAGGTGATGCGCACCATCGGCAACGCGTCCCGACTCAGGTTTGGTCCGGCTCACGTCAAGCGCCTGTCGCATGGCGTGCTGGCAACCCCGCATCTTAAGCCTACGATCGCCTGGTTCCGCGATACGCTGGGGCTTCTCTGCACGGACGAGTTCTACATCGGCAGCCGCGACAATCTGGTCGGCGGCTTCTACCGCCTCGATCACGGTGCGGAGCCGGTCGATCACCACGTCCTCAACTGTTACAAGAACGAGCGTGCGGGGTTCCAACACGCCTCGTTCGTCGTCCAGGGCATCGAAGACCTCCTCATCGGCCAGAGTCACCTCATCCGCAGCGGCAAATACGAGCACGTCCGCGGCGTCGGCTACCACCCCCCGGGGGGCCAGATATACGACTACTGGCTCAATCCCTGGAAGCAGATGCACGAGCTCTACCTGCCGACACAGCGCTTCACGAGCAGCGATCCATCGAATCTCATGCCATTCCCCGGAGCCGCCGCGATCAACCGGACCGAGGCATTTGCGGACAACATCACGGAGATCGTTCCCTTTGCCGGAAGTGGCTGAGAGCTGCCCGCATGCGGGTCGGTCGACCGCCGTCCAGAAGCTGCTCGCACGAGCGACCGGACGCGGGCACGTCGAGATCGGAGAGGTCGTCTATCCCGAGCCCGAGCTGGTCATCATTCATGACGGCTTCGTCGAGGCCGCCTACAACGAATTGAGCTCACTCGGCTTTGGCGCAATCCGCCATCCGGAGCGAGCCGTGTTCGTGACCGACCACGAGGTCGCCTACACCTCTCCGGCGGCTATCGCCCGGGGCGCCGCCATACGCGACATCGCGCGACGCTGGAAGATCGGCCGGCTCTTCGACGTCGGCCGCGGGGGGCATGGCCACCTTTTCCCACTCGAGACCGGGCTGGTACGGCCGGGGATGTTCCTGTTCGCGTATGACATGCACTGCACCACCTTCGGTGCTATAGGAGCGCTCGCTTTGGGGGTGGGCCCGGAAGTCACCGCGGTCCTGGCCACAGGCAGCCTGTGGACGCAGGTCCCCGCCACCATCCGCATCGAGCTGAGGGGCGGACTGCGGCGCGGCAGCCACGCGCGCGATGCGGGCTTCATGCTCGCGCACGGTCTGGCGCATGACCGCTGGGGCGTGGAATTCGACTCGCGGGCGATAGAGGTCGGCGGCCCCGGCGCCGAAGCGCTCGACTTGGCCGCGCGGGTGGCTCTCTGCAACTCGGTCACGGAGCTCGGCATTGCGACGGTACTGTTCGCAGTCCCGCCACCGGGCCTGTCTCGCGATGAGTCGGCACCCTTTCTCAGCGATGTCCTGGCGCCCTACCAGAGCCTCATCGAGATCGAGCTCGGCGAGATCGAGCCGCAGGTAGCGCTGCCGGGAGGTCCGGCGAATGCGGTGGCGGTGAGCCACGCCGCGGGTCGGGAAATACAGCACGCCTTCATCGGCTCGTGCGGCTCCG
>DASYGA010000294.1:0-7544 GCA_036000265.1 Steroidobacteraceae bacterium
GCAGGACGATCTTCTCGACATCCAGCGCAAGTTCGGCACGACGATCGTACTCGTCACGCATGACATCGACGAGGCGTTCAGGCTCGGCGACCGCATCGCCGTCATGAGCGAGGGGCGGCTCATGCAGTACGACCGGCCCGAGGTGTTGGTGACACGCCCGGCCGATCCGCTCGTGGCGCGCATGACCGGCAGCGCCGAGCGCGCCATGCGGCTGCTCTCGCTCACCACCGCGGGCGAGGCGGCGCTGCCCCTGAACGGGGCCGGCACAGAGGGCCCCGCCGTTCCAACATCCGCTTCGCTGCGCGAGGTGCTCTCGGAGCTCCTCTGGCGCGGCAGCGAGTGCGCCACCGTCGTCGATGCCGACGGCACGCCGCGCGGACGCCTGACGCTCGCCGCCATCCTGGCGCGCGGACGCTCGCGCTGATGCGCCGGCTCGCCACGCTGCTGCGGCTCGCCGGCCTCGGCCTGCTGCTGGCATTCCTGCTGGCTCCGCAGCGCTTCGCGCCGCTCTTCGCGCCCCTCACCGAGGGCGGAGCCCCGCCGATCTACGATCAAGGCAACCTCGCAAGCCTGGCGCTGGCGCACCTGGCAACGGTGCTCGCAGCCTGTGCGGCAAGCACCCTCATTGCTGTCGCGCTCGGCATCCTCGTCACGCGTCCCGGAGGCCAGGAGTTTCTGCCGCTGTCACGCTCTCTGGTGAACTTCGGGCAGACGTTTCCCCCGGTCGCCGTGCTGGCGCTGGCGGTGCCGCTGGTCGGATTCGGCGAAAAGCCGACCCTGATCGCTCTCTTTCTTTACGGATTGCTGCCGATCTTCGAGAACACGGTCGTGGGCCTGCGAACCTGTCCAGCCACCGTCCTCGAGGCGGCGAGCGGCATGGGAATGAGCACCCCCCAGCGGCTGCTCGCGGTCGAGCTGCCTCTAGCCATGCCATTGATCCTGGAGGGAATCCGGATTTCCCTGGTGATCAATATCGGCACCGCAACGCTTGGATCGACGGTGGCGGCCAAGGGACTGGGCGAGGTCATCATCGCCGGGCTCCTCTCCAACAACACGGCCTTCGTCCTGCAGGGCGGGCTCGCCACGGGGCTGATGGCCGTCCTTCTCTACGACGCCGTGGCAGCCCTCGAGCGGCGCCTCTGCCGCACCGCGCGCATCGACTGAGCCCCCGAGCCGCGCCTTCCCTGTCGCCAGGCGACACGGACTTGCCAAGCCGCGACTTGCTTCAACATTTCACCCGGATGCCGCGCCCGCACCGGTGTTATGATGCGCCGAATAAGTTGTAGGTATCGGTGTTACCGCTCCCAGACATGTCCTCCAATCCGGCCGCGGCATCCGGCGCCAGCCGCACCCGGCGCGCGGTCGAGCTGCCCACCCTGCTGCTCCTCGTCATTGCGTATGGCGGCTGGCTCATCGTCACCTCGCGGTACGCGCACTGGCCGCTCTGGATCGTCGCCCCGCTCGCGGCCCTGCTCATCACCCTGCACAGCTCCCTGCAGCACGAGATCGTCCACGGACATCCCACGCGCTGGAAGCGGCTCAATCGGCTGCTTGCCATCGTCCCGCTCGAGTTGTGGATCCCATACCTGCGCTATCGGGATCTGCATCACCAACATCATGTCGACCGCTGGCTGACCGATCCCATCGATGACCCGGAGTCCTACTACTGGACGACCGAGGGATGGGCGCGATTGAGCCTGCCGCTGCGCACGCTGCTGCGCATCGAGCAGACCCTCGCGGGCCGGCTGCTCGTCGGGTCCTGGCTGCGCATCTGGATGTATGTGCGGTGGGACCTGCGCAACGCCTGGCGCGGCGAGCCGGGAATCCGCACCATCTGGGCGGAGCACCTCCTGTGGTGCATCCCGGTGGTCCTGTGGCTGAAGCTCGCCTGCGGCATGCCGCTCTGGCTCTACTTCGTGGCCATGGTGCTGCCGGCCAATGCCATTCAGTTGATCCGCTCGTACGCGGAGCATCGCGCCCGGCCCGGCGTGCGCGAGCGCATCGCCATCGTCGAGGGGTCATGGGTCCTGGGGCCCCTCTTCCTGTTCAACAATCTGCACTCGTTGCACCACGAGTCGCCGGCCATTCCCTGGTACGACCTTCCCGCCCGCTACCGCCAGGAGCGCCAGCGGCTGATTGCCGAGAACGGCGGCCTCGTTTACCGCACCTACTTCGAGGTCGCGCGGCGATACCTCTTTCGCAGCCACGACACGCTGCGACACCCCACCGAGCGCGTGCCGGCCGCGGGCGGGTAACCCTGAGTGCGTGCGCGCGACCGGCGGGCCCACGCCTCACCCGGGCTCTGCGTAACCCGCTGCCCTTGCCTCCCGATCCCATTCGAGGGCTAGATCGAACCCCGTCCGAGTTGCCTCCGCAAATCCCTCGATCATCAGGGGAGCGGCGAACTCCCCGAACCAGGGCTTCGTCGCGCTGCTCGTGAATGCAACGCGCAGCCGTGATACTACCTCCGACGGCACGTCGGCAGCTGCAATGAACGCCGGCATGGGCGCGAGCTCGGTCGAGGAGAGCACACGCACTTCCTCGACAAGGGTTGGCGCATGCCGCGCGATCAGCATGTGCCAGTAGGCGTCCAGCGGACCTACGTCTATGCGCCGCTCGCGCACGGCATCGAGCACGTTGCGCGCAGTCACGAGGTTACCAACCATCTCCCGGTACAGTGTCGGGCGCCGTGGAGTCCGGTACGCGAGCAGATGGTGACGGAAGGCATTGAAGCCCGAATGCGAATGCGCCACCGTCCAACCCGCACGGCCGCCGAACGTATCCGCCAAATTTCCGTAAGGTGCATCCGCCCGAACGATGAGATCCGTCCGGTAGACCGCGCGGCCCGCGGCCCATTCCGCCCGCGGAATCGGCGCCGCGATCGGCTGCACCGGAGCGAGCTGCAGCGCGATGGGATAGCCGCACATCAGCACGGCGCCGAGGTCAGGCCGGGACCAGAGGTGCTCGAGCGGCTGCGGGGCGGGATACGGCAGGTAATCGAGCGCGACGTCCGCTTCTTTCGCCACGTGCGCCAGGAGTCCTCGCCAGGCTGACTCGACCCGCGGGGTCACCGCGTACATCCGGGCGTTCGCGATCCAGGAGCTCATCTCAGCCACGTGATTCGCGAGCTATGACAGTTCAGCCCCCGGAGGCTCGCTTCGAAGAGCATTCCCCGCGCCGCCGTGAATACATCCCTGTAGTCTGCGGGAAAAACATCCTGTTTTTCACGCCGCGGGGAATGCTCTTCGAACCGAGTCTCCGCTGAATGACGCCGTTCTTCATGTCGTACTCAGCTCGAGCGTTCTGCGCGCCACGTAATCGGCGATCGCCTCCCTGACGGCCGGGTCGAGCGGCGGCGGCACGTATTCGGCGAGCAGCTTCCGCCAGATTCCCGTCGCCCGCTCCGTCGCGTTGCGCGAGCCGGCCTCCGTCCAGCTCTCGAAGTTCGACCAGTCGGAGAGCAGCGGGCGATAGAACGCCGTCTGGTAGCGCGCCAGCGTATGAGCTTCTCCGAAGAAATGACCGCCCGCAGCGACCCCCTTGATGGTCTCCACGGCGAGATCATCGTCATTGAAGCTCACGGGCTTCAGCATCTCGGCCCAGTTTCGCAGCAGCTCCGCATCGACGATGATCTTCTCGAGCGAGGCCGAGAGGCCCCCCTCGAGCCATCCGGCCGCGTGATTCACGAGGTGGCTGTGGCTGAGGATCGCTGCCTGCAACGAGAACGCCGTCTCGTAGGTCGATTGGGCATCCACCACCGGCGAGGCGTTCACGGCGCTCGTGCGCACGGGAATCCCGAGCCGCCGGCCGATCTGGGCGGCGGCAATCACCGCGTGCACGTACTCGGGCGTGCCGAATGCCGGCGAGCCCGTCCGCATGTCGACGTTGGAGGTGAATCCTCCAAGAACGCAAGGTGCACCTGGCCGCAACATCTGGCAGAGCGCGACGATGCCGAGCGCCTCGGCCGTCTGCTGCACGAGCGCCCCCGCGAGCGTCACCGGTGCCATCGCCCCCATGAGGGTGAATGGCGTGATGACCACGCACTGGCCATGGCGCGCCATGACCATGATGTTGTCCAGGATCTCCTCATCGACCCGTCGCGGTGAGTTGACGTTGGTCACTGTCATGAGGGTCGGACGCGACGCGAGATCTTCGACCGTACAGCCGTGCTCGATGGCCGACATGGCGATCGCATCCTCCGCCTGCACGCCACCGATGCCGCGAGCGGCCCAGACGATGTCGGAGCACTCGATGTGCGCCTGGTACATGGCGAGATGCCGCGTGGCGACCGGGAGGTCGACCGGCTCCACCACGATCCCACCCTGCCAGTGCAGGACGCCGAGCGAGTGGATGAGATGCAGGATGTTGCGGAACGATTCGATGTCGCCGTAGCGCCGGCCGTGCTCGCGATCGTTGATGTGGGGGGCGCCAGTCACCGGTCCGAAATTGACCACGTCACCGCCCACGTGCAGATGGCGCTCGGCATTGCGGGCGTGAAGCACGAAGCTCGCCGGCGCGAGCTTAAGATGCGCACCGACGATGTCACGCCCGAGACGCACTGTCTGGGTCTCTTCGTCCACCTGCGCGCCGGCGCGGCGGTAGACCTCGCGGGCGGCCGCGCTGCGGATCTCGAGTCCCGCTTCCTCCAGTACGCGAAAGGCGGCGCCGACGATGCGCTCAACCTGCTCGCCGGTCAGGATCTCCAGGGGCGGCCAAGGGTTTGTGAGCCGCGGCATGGGCGCCAGTGAGGCGCCGGTGGAGCGCGCACCGCGTGCCCGCCCGTGCTGGCGTTCCCGGCGTCCCGTCGATCCTGCCGGCGGCTCGCTCATGTCGGCTCCTGCGCAAGCTCGCCAAGCGCTTGCTCGAGCGGCCCGAGCCACGGCTCGAAATGCCGCCACTGGTCGAGCCCCTCGGCGTTGATCGGCCGGCGCACCTGCTCGGAGCTTGCGGTGTGCACGCGGCGCGCCGTCTTGTGGAACTCGAGACAGGCCGGCTCGAATTCGAGCCCGCAGAACTGGAGGATCCGGCGCACCTGCGGCTCGAAGTCGGCGACCAGCTGCTCGTGCTGCACGCGCAGCACCTTGCCCGGCAGCACCCGGTCCCAATGCGCCATGAGCTCCACGTAAGTGCGGTAATAGCGCGCGATGTCCTCGAGGGAATAGGTGAACTGCTGACCGGAGGCGAACAGCTGCTTGAAGTTGCTGAAGCAGCACGCCATCGGCGCGCGGCGGGCATCGATGATCCTGGCGTTGGGCAGGATGAGGTGCATCAGGCCGATGTGCCGGAAGTTGTTCGGCATCTTGTCGATGAAGCGGGGCTTGCCGGCGCGATAGAGTGCGGTGTCGGCGAGGTAGCGTGCGCCGAAGGTCTTGAAATCCTCCGCCGGCAGCTCCGCGAGCACGCCCGGGTAGCGGTAGAGCGGCGCGCCGCCTGCGCCGTCGCGCCCTTGCAGGCTCTGTGCGAGCCGCGGGATATCCGACAACTCCATCGTCCCTTCCACGCGGGAGTGTGACGCCAGGATCTGCTCGATCAGCGTCGAGCCGGCCCGCGGTAGCCCCACGACGAAGATAGGAGCCTCGCTTGGATCTCCCCAGCCCTGACGGGCCGCGAACAGCTCTGGCGTGCAGACCTCGCTCTGCAGCCGGGTGTTGCGCTCGATGAACTCGGGACGGTAGCGGCATTCGCTCTTCTTGAGCGCGTTGCCGCGATCGTAGTAGGCGAAGGACTCCGCGTAGTCGCCGCGGTCCTCGAGGCCCTTGCCGAGCGCGAAGCACAGGTGGAAGCGGTCCGCGAGCGCAGTGCGCGGCGCGGACTCGGCGGCCCGCATGGCCGCAAGCTCCTCATCCGTGAAGCGGTACGTCTTCAGGTTCGCCAGGCTCCAGTAGGCGTCCCCGTAAGCCGGCCTGAGCTGCGCGGCGCGGCGGTAGGACTCGATCGCCGCCTCCTGCCGGCCGAGGGTCTTCAGCGTGTGGGCCATCGACAGGTGCAGCTCCGCATGATCGGGAGTCTCCGCGAGCAGCCGCCGATAATCGCCCAGCGCCTGCTCGCATTCGCCGAGCTCGGTGGACAGGGTCGCCTGGGTGATGCGGTACGCGCGCTCCTCGGGCTCCGCCTCCTGCAGCATCCGGATCTGCTCTCGCGCCTGGCGGTGCTTGTGCCGCTGCAACAGCACCTGCGCGTAGTCATAGCGCGCCGGCCGATAATCGGGAGCCCGCTCGAGCACCGCCTCGAGCAGCAGTTCCGCGTCGTCCAGAACGTCGCGCTTCATGCCGATCTGGGCAAGGAGGCGCATCCCCTCGATGTGATCGCCGTGCTCGACCAGATATCGGCGCACGACGGATTCGGCGGCCTCGATCTCACCGTCGGCGAACATGCTGCGCGCCGTTACGATCGCGGTGGGGAGACTTGCGAGCTTGGCGACGTGAGCGCCCGCATTGTCCGCATCCATCGTCCGGCCCGCCATCCTGTACAGCGACTGCAGTGTCTTCCAGCTGCCGGGCAGCGCCGGATTGAGCGCCACCGCGCGCTCGAAAGCGGCTATCGCTGGCGCGGCGGAGCGCTGCGCCACGTGGCAGTACCCCTTTTCCTGGTGCAGTCGCGGGTAATCCGGATGCAGCTCCTCGAGGCGCGCGAGCGTCGCCAGCGCCGCCGGGATCTGCCCGCGATAGCGCTGCGCGACCGCGAGCATGTAGAGAAGCTCGCGATCCTCGGGGTACTCGGCGAGCAGTGCCTGGGCGGTCCGCTGCGCCTCGGCGAACTGGCGGCGATCGAGGAAGCCGCGCACGCCCGCCGGCCCGGTCTCGGGACGCGGCGGAGCGGCGCTGTCGGCTTGCATGGGGAAGGATTCTACCGCAGTCCCGCCCCGATCCGTCCCGGGGGTCAGTGGTGCTCGGAGAAGGCGTAGCCGAACGTAAGCTCGATCGTCCTCGGGCGCATGGGCGTCTCGGTCAGGATGAATTGCCGGCTGGTCGTGAACAGGCTCTTGTTCACATTGGTGATGTTCGAGCCGATGAGCGAGACCGTCCAGTTGTCCTTCGCCACCCCAGCGGAGAGGTCGTAGGTCGTCCAGGCCGGCTGGTCGTACGCCTCGACGTTGCCGGAGGCCGACAGCGAGTGCGACTGGTGCTGCATTCCCAGCTGCGCATACGGCAGATAGCTGCCCCACTGCCAGTCGTAGCGCGCACGCAGGTTGCCCTCGAACGGCGGGGAGTTGGCGAGCGGGCTGCCCTGCACCCCGTACACGTTCGCAATGGGTGTCGCGGCCCCCTTGACGTAGTATTGGGTGATCGGCTTGCCGTAGCCCGGATTCGCCGGGTTGTTGTTGATCAGAGCCGGCGAATTTTTAAGCTGGCCGCTATTCCAGGCGGCGGCGCCGTTGACGGAGAGGCCCCGCCAGACGTTCGCGGCAATCTGCAGCTCCACGCCTCTGACCTGATAGTCAGGTCCGTTGGTGTTGTAGGTCAGATTACCGAGACCGCACTGCGGACAGAAGAAGCTGACCTGCGCGTTGCTCCAGTTCTCCTGATAGACCGCGCCATTGACCT
>DASYGA010000318.1:0-5931 GCA_036000265.1 Steroidobacteraceae bacterium
CCCGGGTGTACGACATCGAGCAGATCGCCCGCGCGCTCATTCCCGATCTGGGCGGCGAGGAACGAGTCTGGAGCGAGTATGCGCGCAAGCCCCGGATATGGCGCTGCCCGAGGATGAGGCGATCGCAACGGCCATGGTCAGGCACGCGAGCCCGCCCAGCCGCCCAAGGCTACGCGAATCCCCCCTCCCCGTTGCCTGGTGTTCTGTTTCCGCGCGAGCACGCATCCCTCCCGTACAACCCGAACAGGCGAACGCCTTGCTGATCCGCTCCTAGCGCCAATCGTCGATGGCGTCTTCCGTGAAGGCGCGCGGCTCGGGCATACCGAGGAACGTGCCGAAAGCCACTCGCATGATCTCGTCCGCCGCCGGCAGGTCGCTTTCCCTCATCAGTCTCACGGCAACGTCGGGCCGTGCCGCACGCTCATTTTCTATCAGCCATCTTTCTCCCGGGCAGATCGGAGGCCTCGCTCGGCTCGAGTGGCGGACCGATGATTGAGAGATCGTGTTCCGCGCCGATCCGGATCAGCGCCTCCCTGCTGAGATCGTTCTCGCCGGCTGGAGGCACTCGGAGGTCTTGCGTCGGGGTGCCGACCGCTTCTATGAAGTCGAGGAAGTCATCCGTGGCGTGCACGAGGAGCATCCGCGCGGGGACAGAACTGGTGACCCGGAACGTGTGCTCGATCCCCGCTGGCAGTACGACGTAGCTTCCAGGGTGCGCGACGATGCGCCGATCACCACACTGTACGAGGATCTCTCCGTCGAGTAGCAGGAAGCTGTCATCCAGGTTCTTGTGTATATGAAGAGGAGGTGAGCCGCCGCAGGGAATCGTCAGCTCGATGACCGTCGGCGTGCGTGGTGCACCGCTCGGGTTGCGGAGCACCGCGAGCGTGCCGAGGAACCACCAGGCTCGGCCGGTCCCCGGCTCGGTTGCAAGAGCCCGTCCAGCTGCCTGGGTGTCGCGACTTGCCCGGCCTGCAGGGGTGTTCATATCACTTCTCCTCTGGGACGACTTGGCGGAAACGGCGCCGGCCCGGGCGCTGCGCGGCTCCTCGAAGCGTGTCGATGAGCGCATCGATGCCCCAGCCGACGGCCGCCTGGGCATCGGCATCGCTCAACCCGCTTTCATCGGCAACATTGACCCATGAGGTCGCGCTACAGAGATGGGTGATGAGCGCCGTTGCGCGTCTGGCGAAATCGGCATCCAGGCCGGCAGTCGCCGGCTCGAGCGCAGCCCGGATTGCCTTCACGCGCTGCCTGCGCATCGCGGAACGGGCAACTTCGCCGGCGCCCGTTCTTATCAGCGCGCGGGTCAGCCTGGGTCGGGCCGCCAGCCGCCGCGCGGCTTCAACGAAGCTCCTGGCGATGTCCTCGGGCCCCGCTATCCCCACAGGCACCCCGAGCGACCCATACAGGTATTCGCCTGTGCTTTGCAGCAGGGATGCGCGGTCTGGGAAATACCGGTAGAGCGTGCGCAACGAGATCCCCGCCGACCGAGCGATATCGGCCATCGAGACCTCGTCCGGCGCCGTGCTCTCCAGCTTTGCGATCACCGCTTCGAGCACCGCGGTGCGCAGTTGCCTGACCTGCTGCTGCCGCAGCGGCGTGGCCGCACTCATGACATTACTATGCCAATATGGCATGCGTATGTCAAAATGTACGAGCTGCGGGCTCCGCAAATTCGATCACGCCCTCGGAAAGAGCGGTGCTGATTGCCAGATGTCTCCTTACCGTGTCGCTGCCGTCGGCGATGCTGCAGGGCGCTGAGGGTACGGCGGCCTCGCGACCCAATGGTCGTCCCGACTGGCCGAACTGAGGGAGTGCAGCTGCGATCTGCGTTGGGAGTCGGGCCGCTCGGCGTTCACGTACAGCCCTTGCCGTGATCGGGCCGGTTGCCCTGCGCCTTGGCTTCCGCCTCGGGCATGTACTGGCCGCCCTTGGTCTTGCCGTACCAGCGATCGCCCGGGCAGTGATACACCTTGGAGCGTGTGTTGACCCACACCTCCCCGCCGTGGCCGCCAGCCATCGTTGGGCGCGAAGGCGCCGCCGCGCTCCGCCGAATGCCGGGGCTCTGAGTCGAAGGCGCGCTCGTAGAAGCGGCGGCGCCCGTCGGCTCCGGCACTCCGGTATCGCTTTGCTCCTTCACCGCCGCCCGTTCCGGCGCTACCCGCCGTGCGTTCCGCTTGGTCTGTCCCGTCCCTGTCTGGCCGGCGCTTGTCCGAGCCGTCTCCTTGCTCTTCGCCATTTTCTTGGCCTTGGCAACACCCCCGTGCCCGCGGCAGACGCCACGACCCGAGGTTGCGGACATGGTGCCGTCCTTGCACATCACGCCCGCCGCACCTGTCGCGGCCACCTGAGCGCCGGCGAGGGAGGCGCCCAACAGTCCGATCATGATCGAGATACCGAGCACGAACATGGCTCGGTGGATAGGCAAGCGCATCATGAGACCTCCGATTACAAGGCTGATCCGGACAGGGGCGGCGGATCTCGCCGCATCAACGTCCCTTGAGACAGTCGCTCATGTAGTGTTTCCGGGCTGCGCCGTTGAGTCCCTTGGCTTTCGCTTCCGTGCTGCAATCCTTCATTTTTTGCTGCTGTCTGTTCATCATCATGTGGCCCCGCCCCCGCTTGCTCAGGCACGTGCTCATGTATTGCCTGCGGTCTGTACCCATCAGGTGCCGAGCATTCGCCTCGGTGTTGCATTGACCATAGTGGGCGTCGGCTGCGAAGCGCCGCTCGCCGCGGCCTCAGACGCTGCGGGCGCCGCGATGGAACAGCCAGTGATAGACGACCAGAAAGACGACTGCCCCGGCAACGGCGACGATCAGGCTGTACGCATTGAACCCGGTCACGCCGGGCATTCCAAAGATCCGGAAGAGCCAGCCACCGACAACCGCGCCAACGATGCCCAGGATCACGTCGAGCAAGAGTCCTTCGCCCGCCTTGTTGACGATCTTGCTGCCGATGAAGCCGGCAATCAGGCCGAGAACTATCCACGCAATGAATGACATGTTGCCTCCCAAAAAGATACGACAAAAGTCGCGAGCCAGTGATGTTGAGGCGAGTCAGTGACACTGAGAGAGATGTGACATGATGAGGGCAAGCGCGCCGGCACCCATGCTCTTGACGAGCGTCGGATGCTGGGCGTAAAACTCGCTCGCCCTGTTGATGATGGACGGATCGCGCTTGGCCGCCGCATCTGCAAGATCGCGCACCGCTTCCGGGGGCACCTGCTGCGCCTGCTCCGGAGAGACCGCGGACCGGGCTCCGGGCAGCAGCGCTGCCAGCCCACCGAGCGCGCCGGCCGAACCCGCTTCCGGCCCCGCGGCCGCCATGAGATGGCCGAGGATCCCGGCCCGTTGCGTTGCGTCGGATTGCGCAAAGAGCTGCGAGACCATCTCACCGAACGGTATGTTGCTCCCGCGAAATGCTGCCGACAGCCCGCCGGACAGCGCCGCCGGCGGCGCGCTCTCCGCTACCTTCGCGAAGTCAGTCGCCGCGCTCTGTGGCGGGGATGAACCCGATGCACCCGAGTATTTCTGCAGCAGCCCGCCAACTTGATCGATCCAGCTCATGGTCGCTCTCCGGTGGTGCTGACGAAGCCTCCAACCTACCACTTCGGCGAGCCGCGCGACACAGTAACCGAGGGCATCCGGACTCGTAGACTGTTCCGGTGCAGATGGCGCTCCGAAAGTTGACATGATCGAGTCTGAGCCGCACCGCGGGCCTGTGCTTGGTCGGAGTGGCTCATTCACGCCTCTCGCAGCCAGCTGCGGCCCCGTCGGCGCTCGCCAAGATCGAGCCGCCCCGCCGGCGGGTGCGGCGCTGCGCGAGCTGTTGCCCGTGATCATCCCCGAGATTCCCGGCAGAGTGGGCCTGCTCATCGACAGCCGCGAGGGGCCGGGCGCGAACCTCAGTCGCTGGCGAGAAAGCGAGCAGATGGCGATGCTCGGTGCGACGGAATTGAGTCTCGACGAGGAGGAGACATCGAGCCTCATCCGGCGATACGAGTACGCGACCCGGCGCCGCTCACCCTGTGACGCGGCCGAGCTGCACGCTCTCACGCAGGGACGGGCGGCGGGCGTCATCGCAATGCTGCGTGCGGAGAATTCGTAGCGCGGCTGGTCGGCGGTTCTCTGTGCCGACCCTCCGTGAGCAGCGCCTTCGCCGGTGCTTCGCTTCGGCTTCATCCTCGCGAATGCCTGCTGTTGTCGGGGTGCCAATGCGGGAGCATAACGTTAGTTGCGACGTCCGATTTTGACGTTGCCTGCTGCGTGAAAATCAAACAGTCGGCTTCCGCGCCGGGCAGTTCTTCCGTAAAATATCCGTTTCGCTTTCCCAACTACCCGATCCCAGTGTCAGAAGTTCACCCCATCGTGATGCCGCGAGCCGTGCTCTGGCTGCTGCGGCTGGCCATTCATCCGGTCCTCTCCGGCACACTGCAGCGTGATGCGGTGGCGTTCGCCGCATGGTATGCGGCGGCTGGCGGCGCGCTGCAGTGGCCGGAGGAGGTCGAGCGCATTCGCCGGCGGACGCGGGCGCGCAAGCTCTCGTTGGAGCGGATGATGAAGCTGCTCGCGAAGATCAACTACACGCTCTCGGGGCATACCACTGCGGAGCATGCCCGGCTGGTGCTGGAGGGCTACGCGGTCCACGATTGGGTCGCGAGCCATGGCGCGGCCTTCATGGATCTCGCGCAGGCGCTGTACGGTCGGGTGAATCCGCCGGGCGGGGAGTGGCTCGACGGGGCCTCGCCTTTTTCGGTGCGGCTGCACGAGTTGGGGCGGGCGTTGCAGCTTGCGCCGCTGGAGCAGGACATTCTCGCGTTCGCCTTCCTGACCACCGCATCGACCGAGCTCTCCGGGATCTTTCGCCAGCTGGCGGCGGACCGCTGGACGGCAGGTGTGCTGTGGCCCGCCGTGTTCGCGACCTCGACCGAGGAGCTGGCCAAGGCCATGCGTCCGAGCTCCCCGCTGCGCCTCAGCGGTCTGCTGCAGGCGGACGGCCGCCGGACCCAATTCGCGTGCGTGGCGCACTTCTGGGTGGATCTCGTGGCGCGTGCGGACAGCCTACAGGAGGCGCTCCTGGAACCGGTGGAGGGAAAGCCGGGCTCGGGACACCTCGCGCGGCTCGCAGCCGAGGACCTCGAGCTCGCCACCCGGATTTTGAGGAACGGCGGCGAGCCCGGAGTCAACCTGCTTCTCTACGGGCCGCCGGATCTCGAGAGCGATCTCCTGCTGAAGGACGTGGTCGCCGGATCGGGTCGATCGGCTTGGCGGGTGCGCCGCTTCGAGGACGCGCCGCGCGGCGTTTTACCCGCGCTGGCGTTCGTCTCGTTCCAGATTCTCGCCGGCCGCTCGGAACCTTCTCTTCTGGTGATAGAGCGACCCTCTGAGGTATTGTCCTCGGCGCCGACGTGGATGCGGGCGTGGTTCGGTATCGAGCTTTCTGCAGATGACGTGCGGCCGTTCGACGAGAACCTGTTGGCAACGAATCCGGTGCCTGGCATCTGGCTGACCTCGGAGGTGGAGGCTCTGCCCGATGAGACGGTCGCCCGCTTCGTGTTTCATGCGCCGCTGAAGAAGGCCGGACGGGCAGAGCAGCAGCGGGCACTCTTGCGGCGGCTCCAGGGTCTCGGCCTCTCGCAGGCCGCCACCGGCGACATCCTGAATCTCGACGGCATTTCCAGCGCGCAGCTCGAATCGGCGGCGAAGGTGGCTCGCCTCATCGGCGCCTCGAGCAAGTCCGAGCAGGATCGCGCCATCGTGCAGGCCGTGCGGCGCAGTCACCGCGCGCTGGCGCGTGATCTCGGCGAGCGGCTGAGGCCATCCGTCACGACCTACTCGCTGGACTATCTCAACGCCGCCGGCCGCTTCAGCCCACAGCAGATCCTCGCGAGTCTGAGCAGACGGCCGCGGGCATCGCTGCTGCTCT
>DASYGA010000326.1:0-3828 GCA_036000265.1 Steroidobacteraceae bacterium
CTGACGCCCGGCTTGCTGATCAGCCGGTTGCAGCAACAGACCGAGTCGTACAAGGCCGACCTCAAGAGCACGGAATCGGCGACACAGAGCGGCAGCTTACCAAAGAGCTGACTCGATGACGGCATCGGCCGATGGAATCTCGTAAAGCGTTGCCCCCGTTCATTCGATCAGGCATTTCGCGGGTCCGATACGCCACTAAGCCCACATGCCCATTGTTGTCCAGTACATCTTTTCCCTCGAAAATCCCTCCCTTCATGCCGGGATCGGCTGCACTTCTGGCAACGGCGTCAGCGTTACTTGGTAGCCCAGCGCCGTCAGTCGCTTGATGTGGTAGCCTTCCGCGCGCCTGCTATCAATCTGCGCGAAATAATCGCCACCCAGTTCCCGATATGCTTCTCCCCGCTGCAAGACATGGTAGATGATCACCAGCAGGCTGTGCGCAACCGCGATCAGTGCCTTGTAGATACCGCGCCGTCGGGCCAACCGCTTGAACTGCGCCGCCAGATACGTCTCCTTCGTCCGTGCCGCCGCCCACGCGCACTCCGACAGCACCCCCTTCAGCCAGACATTGCCGCTCGTCGTCTGCTCCTTCAGCCGTTTCCCGCCGCTCTGCTTGTTCCCTGGACAGAGTCCCGCCCACGAGGCGAGGTGCTTCGCACTCGGGAAGCGGCTCATGTCCACCCCGATCTCGGCAAGGATCGCTGCCGCAGCGGTCACACTGACGCCGGGAATCGTCTGTAGCAACCCGACCGCTTCCTGCATCGGCGTGAGCCGGTCGGCAATCGCAGCGGCGAGGTGCGCGATCTGATCGGTGAGGAAGTCGATCTGGGTCAGCAGTTGGGCGAGCAGCAACCGCTGATGCGCGACGAGTCGTCCGTCGAGTGCTTGCCGTAGCGCCGGGCGCTTCTTGCGCAACTGGCCTTGCGCGAGGTCGGCGAGGAGATCGAGATCGGTCTCGCCGGCGAGCAGCGCATCGAGCATGGCACGGCCACTCTTGCCGAGGATGTTGCTGGCGACCGAGGCGAGCTTGATGTTCGCCCCCTCCAACAGCTTATGCACGCGGTTGACCGCATCAGCCCGCTGCTGCACCAGCGTCTTGCGCGCCCGTGTCAACTCGCGCAACTCGCGAATCGGTGCGGGCGGGATGAAGCTCGCCTTCACCAAGCCATGGCGCAGTAAATCGGCGAGCCATTCGCTGTCCTTCACGTCGGTCTTGTGCCCCGGCACTGCCTTGAGGTGCTGAGCGTTGACCAGCGTGACGGTGCGCTCCTCATGTTCGAGCAGATTGAAGACCGGACGCCAGTAGACTCCGGTCGATTCCATCGCGATCTGGGTGATGCCATGCGCGGTCAACCAATCGTCGAGGGCCAAGAGATCGGCAGTCATCGTCCCGAAGGAGCGCACCTGCCGTCGCACGCTACCATCCGGCTCAGTCAGCAGCACACAGGCGACGACACTCTTCTTATGGACATCGAGACCACAGCAGCGGGCATGCACGACCTGCATACGTCCTCCTCCCTCTAAGATGAGTGAGCGGCGCGGTCGTGCGGGATGCGGACAACGACAAGTTTCCCTCCCGTGCTCATCGCCGAGGCGACGGCAACAATCGTGGTTCCTGGGAGCATCCCGGAGTCAGCTTTTTAGACGGGCTCGCAGCACCGGCAAGCTTGCGACCTTCGGCACGACCGTGCGCTGAGTATCGCGCCCCGGATTTTCATTGTCGTGGTTGTTCCACTGGGACATCGCGCTTTTTAGGATGTCCCGTTCCTGCTTGAGGACGCGCACCTCGCGCCGCAGCTGAGTGAGCTCGATCCGCTCGCTGGTTGTCAACCCGTCGCGTGTCCCGGCGTCGATTTCTACCTGACGGACCCAACTGCGGAGCGTGGGATCGGAGACGCCGAGATCGAGAGCAATCGCGGCGATCGATTTATCGCCACTGTGGACGAGGCGGACCGCTTCGGCCTTGAAGGTCGGAGGATAGGGAGCATGAGGATTCGGCATCGGGACACCTCCATCGATTCGCTCGTGTGCAAATCATCGAGTGTCCACTGAACCGACGCAACTCCAACTTCCGAAAAAGCGGGCGATGCCGGAAAACGGCATTCCGCCTTGCTCAAAGACGCGGTGCCGGTTGCGCAACGCTTCATCGTACGCGGCCTCAGCCCGCTCCTGTGATGAAGGAATGCCTTCCATCGCTTGATTCCAGACGATGAAGTCAACAATCGCCTTGCGCACATCCGGTTGTTCGGATGGGCACGGCGCTACGGGGACATTGGCCTCTTTCGCAGGTGAACTGTGAGAGCGTTTCTTCAGGGCCATCGCGTGTTCTCATCCAATCAGCGGGTAATTGTCAACCATCCGAGAGCATTGTATCAATGCTGTACCATCTGCAACAGGTCTCGCTGCTACTCTTTCACCGAGTCCAGATACAAATCAGCCGTGTCGCGGAGGCGGCGGATGAGGGGGCGGAGGCGTTTGGCCTCGGCGGGGTCAAGGGGTTCGGTGGACATGGCGAGGAGGTAGCGCAAGAGGCGTTCGGCGCTCGCCTGCACATCGCGGAGGGCGGCGGCATCCATCGCGGGTAGAGTTTGGCCGGGGGGGAGGAGGCCGCGCAGGTTCATGCGCGGTTCCGGCTCGCGCGGGGTCTTCGCCTCGATGCGGATGCGACGAACGGCCTCCGCGACCTGCTCCGCCGTCGTATTGATGCTCATGCTCGGGTTCTGCACGAGGGCGTCGGCGGCCATGTCGGCCTCCTTCGCGGAGAGTTTGTCCTCGATCATCACGCGGCGCAGCCCCTCGCGCAGGGGGCCGGAGACGCGCCGCAGCACGCGGATGTGCTTCTCGGTCAGTTCGCCCTGGCGGATCGCCCGCTGCTCCGGCTCCGGCGTCTTCTGCGGATCGAGCAGATCGAGCAACTGGAAGAGGCGCGTCCGCCCGATGCCGACCGCGTCCGCCACGCGCTCCCACGCGACGCCGCCCATCGCCTCCTTGAGGTGGGCGAGGCCGTCGGCCCGGTCCACGTCGTTGAGGTCCTCACGCTGCAAGTTCTCCATCAACTGGTCAATCAGCCGCTCGCTCGATGCCTGATCCTCGCGCACGATGGCGGGCATCGTCTCCAGCCCGGCGATCCCCGCCGCCCGCCAGCGCCGCTCGCCGTGGAGGATCACGTAGCGGTCATGCGGGCGGTCGTACCAGACGGCGATGGGCTGGAGAATGCCGCGCGATTTCAGCGAGGCGGCGAGTTCTTCGAGGGAGTCCTGCGGGAAGGATTTGCGCGGCTGATCGGGATCGGGCACGATCCGGTCGCGCCGAATCTGCTTGGCGTTCATCATCTCCTCGACGCCCGCCCCGCGCGACGAGGTATCCTTCAGGAGATCGGCAACGACGGCAAACTTTCGCGGTTTACTGCTCATGGCCGGATCTCCTTCTCCACCTTCCGCGCCACCTGCCGGTATGCCTCCGCGATTGGGGACTTGGGGCTGTAGGCGAGGATGCTCGTGTATGCCGCCACCGCCTCCGCGCCGCGCACGGAGAGGGGAATGCTCGGCAGGATCAGCAGATGCGGGAAGCCCGTGCGCAGGTCGTCAATCATGTCGGCGGCGAGGCGCGAGGTGCCATGCACCTTGGTCGGCAGAAAGCCGACGATCTTCAGTTTCGGGTTCAGCCGCTGCACCCGCCCGACCATCTCGAACAGTTTCGGCAGCACCATCACCGAGAGCGGGTGCGGCTCAATCGGGATAATCAGGTAGTCCGCCGCGACGAGGATATTGATCGAGACGACGTTGAGCGAGGGTGGGCTGTCGATCAGCAGGTACTCGATGTCCAGCG
>DASYGA010000340.1:0-2877 GCA_036000265.1 Steroidobacteraceae bacterium
GGTCCTAGTGCTGGTCGCGATGGCCCTCGACAAGGACATGGCCAGCCAGTTCTGGGCGAGCGCGATCACGAAGGGCGACACTCCCGGAGGCACCTTGTCCCACGCCACGATGCAGACGATGAGCCCGATCGAGCCCAGGTAGAAGAGGAGGATCCGGCCGACCACCGAGGACACCATCCGCGCGACGTTGCGGGCCGGATCCGGCGATTCGACCGCGGCGATGGTTGCGATCTCCGAGCCCATCATCGAGAAGAAGACGGTCGTGACCGCGGTGACGACGGCGAAGGGGCCCTTGGGGAACAGTCCCCCATGGGCGCTCCACAGCTGCAACGTGCCCTGATGCGGCCCCAGCGCTCCGAAGAGGAACGCGGCGCACACCGCGATGAACACGATGATGGCCGAGACCTTGATCGAGGCGAACCAGAACTCGAATTCCGCATACGAGCGGGTGGACATCAGGTTGACTGACGTCATCGCCGCCATCAACACCGTGCCGATGGCGATCTTGGGGATTCCCGGAAACCATTGCTGCAGGATCACCGCGCCGGCGATGGCTTCCACCGGGATTACGATGATCCAGAAATACCAGTAGAGCCAGCCGACGGTGAAGCCCGCCCAATTGCCGAAGGCGGCACGCGCGAACTCCGTGAACGAGCGGATGTCGGGCCGGGACACGGCCATCTCGCCCAGGCAGCGCATGACGATCAGGACCATCAGGCCGGTGAGCGCGTAGGTCAGGATCACCATCGGCCCGGTCGCGGCGATGGCGACGCTGCTGCCGACGAAAAGCCCGGCGCCGATGATGCCGCCGAGACTGATCATCGTGACATGCCGCGGGCGCAGCGTGCGGCTGAGCTCAGGCACCTCGCTCCGGGCGTGCTCGCCGGTTCCGGTGCTCACACGGCTCTCCAGCGCCGCGCCGCTGTCGGCTTGTATGTTCATGGCTTTCAGGCCTGCGCTTCGGCGCCGAGCAGTGCCTTGACCTCGAGAAAATCGCGCAGCCCGTACTCGCCCCACTCGCGGCCGTTGCCGGAGCGCTTGAAGCCGCCGAAGGGAATGCTCATGTCGCCCGGCGTGCCGTTGATGGTCACGCGCCCGGCGCGGATCTTGCGGCCGACGCGGTTGGCGCGGGCGAGATCGCCCGACCAGATATACGCCTGCAGGCCGTATGGCGTGTCGTTGGCGATGCGGATGGCCTCTTCCTCGTCGCGATAGGGAAGGATGGCCAGCACGGGCCCGAAGATCTCCTCACGCGCGATGGTCATCTGATTGTTCACGCCGGAAAAGATGGTGGGTCGCACGAAATAGCCCTTCGCCAATCCCGCAGGACGGCCTTCGCCGCCCGCGACGAGCTTTGCGCCCTCCGCGATGCCCTGTGCGATGTAGCCCTGCACGCGCTCGAACTGGATCTTCGAGACGACGGGGCCGACCGCTGTCGCCTCCGCCGCGGGATCACCCACTACGACCGCCTCCGCCGTCTTGCGCGCTAGCGCTTCGACTTCCGCCAGGCGTTCCGTGGGCACGAGCAGCCGGGTGGGTGCATTGCACGACTGGCCGGCGTTCTCGAACACATGCTGCACGCTCGCATTCACGGCCCGCTCGAAGTCGGCATCATCGAGCAGGATGTTGGGCGACTTGCCGCCGAGCTCCTGGTGGACGCGCTTGACCGTCGCAGCCGCGGCGCGCGCGACCTCGGTGCCGGCGCGGGTGGAGCCGGTGAAGGAGACCATGTCGATGTCGGGATGGGCGGCGAGGGCGGCGCCGACCTCGAGACCGGTGCCGTTGATGAGATTGAAGACCCCCGCCGGGACGCCGGCCTCGTGCATGACCTCGGCCCATATTGCGGCGCTGAGCGGCGCGAATTCCGAGGGCTTCAGCACCATGGTGCAGCCGGCGGCGAGCGCCGGGACGACCTTTGCCGCGACCTGGTTCATGGGCCAGTTCCAGGGGGTGATCAGCGCGCACACGCCGACCGGCTCGAGGCGCAGGCGGTTCGAGCCGCGCCGCTCCTCGAATTCGAAGGTCTTCAGCAGCTCGATCATGGCCGCAAGGTGCCCCACGCCGATACCGGCTTGCGCGCCCTTGGCGAGACTCACCGGGGCGCCCATCTCCTCGCGAATGGCGCTGGCGATATCGGCGTAGCGCTTCTTGTAGATCGCCAGAATTTGCTCGAGGAGCGCGCGCCGCTCTTCCCGTGAGGTCTCCGCGTAGGATCCGAACGCGCGGCGGGCGGCCGTTACAGCGCGGTCAACGTCTTTGGCGGACCCCAGGGAGATGACGCCCGCGGGTGCCTCGGTCGCGGGATTGATGACCGTGAATTCCTGCGGCTCCAGTGGCTCGACCCAGCGGCCGTCGATGTAGAACCTGCGGTAGTCGTGCGCCATGGTGATCCTGCTGCGTTCGTGGACGCAGGGATCTTACTACGGGGTGGCGCCCCTCAGCCCGACTCTGCAGCGTCCTCGGTGATGAAGCCCGCCGGCAGGATCAGGGTGGGCGAATCGTCCTGCTCGGCCTCCAGCCGCCCGAGCGGCAGCACGCCGCCGGCCTGCGCGCCGAGGCACTGCAGGGCATCTTCCGCCTCCACCGGGGCGCAGAAGAAATTCCCCTGGCCGAAGCGGCAGCCCATCTGCTCCAGCGCATCGGCGGTATCCTGCGACTCCACCACCTCGGCGATGGGCGTGAGCCCGAGGCTCGAGGCGAGCTGAACCATGGCAGATGCGAGACTCGCGCCGCCCCCGTGCTGCGCGGCGCCCGGGCCGACCACCCAGGGACGGTCGATTTTCACGTAATCGAACGGGAAGAGCTGCAGGTGGTTCAGCGATGAGTAGCCCGTGCCGAAATCATCGAGCATCAGCTCCACGCCCGTGCGGTGCAGGC
>DASYGA010000407.1:0-29150 GCA_036000265.1 Steroidobacteraceae bacterium
CGGGTCGTGCCGGTCGCGAATGAATGCAAGGTCCGAATCGCATGTCATCCGCACGATCCCGGATTGCCGGCGGAGGGGTACCGCGGCGTGCAGTGCGTTCTCGGCAGCGTCGCCGGGCTCGATCGCTTCCTTGACATTGCCGAGAGTCCCTACCATGGGCTCAACTTCTGCCAGGGCACGGTGTGCTCGCAGCTGCAGCGCCCGGCGAACGAGATATTCGACGTGATCCGTCACTTCGGCGCGCGCGGCAAGATCTTCAACGTGCACATCCGCAATATCCGCGGCCACCGCGGTGACTTCGTCGAGACGTTCCCCGATGACGGCGACATCGATATGTTGCGCGCCATCAAAACATACCGCGAGGTGGGCTACGACGGCATGCTGATGCCTGATCACGTGCCACTGCTCCCGCTCCAGCGCGCGGGCGATCCGTATGCCTACAACTATGGCCTGGAAACCTCTGCCGCGGACGGCCATCGTGAGTCGTTCGCCTTTGCGTATGGGTATCTTCGCGGCCTGCTGCAGGCGAGCGAATCCGCATCCTGACAGCGCACATTTCATCCCTCCCGACATCCAAGGAATCTCGTTCATATGACCGGCATGTCTCCCACCGAGATGGGGTCCGCTCTGGGCAAGGGCCTCCTCTCCTTCCCCGTCACCACATTTCGCGCCGATGGGTCATTCGACGCGGCTGCCTACCAGGACAACATCTCCTGGGCGTGCAGTCACGGACCGGCCGGGCTGTTCGCGGCCGGAGGAACCGGCGAGTTCTTCTCGCTCACGGCCGCGGAGGTTGCCGAGGTCGTCAAGATAGCGGTAGGAGAGGTCCGGGGACGGCTGCCACTGCTCGCTCCGTGCGGCTATGGCACGGAAATGGCCATCGAGCTTGCGCGCAACGCGCAGAGTGCCGGCGCCGACGGGCTGCTGCTGATGCCGCCGTATCTGACGGAGTGTGAGCGTGAGGGTATTGCGGCGCATGTCGAGGCCGTTTGCCGGGCCACACGCCTCGGCGTGATCTTCTATAGCCGCGCCAATGCGACCATCGATGATGTGACGCTGGCGCGTCTGTGCGAGCGCTGCCCGAATCTCGTCGGCTTCAAGGACGGAGTGGGCGATGTCGAGATGATGACCCGCATTTTTACCCGGATAGGCGAGCGGCTCACTTATCTGGGGGGACTGCCGACCGCGGAGACGTTCGCTCTGCCTTATCTCGAGCTGGGTGTAAATACGTACTCCTCTGCCATCTATAATTTTTTGCCGAAGTTCGCGCTCGACTTCTACGCCGCAGTGCGGCGCCGCGACCGGGCGGCGGTCACCACGGGGCTGCGCGAGTTCGTGCTCCCCTACATTGCCATCCGCCGCCGCCGCAAAGGCTATGCGGTCTCGATCGTGAAGGCGGGGATGAGACTCATCGGGCGCGATTGCGGTCCGGTCCGTCCACCGCTCACCGATCTGACGCCGCCGGAGATGGACGAGCTCGCGGCGCTGATTGCGGGCCGCAAGTGAGTCCCGCGCCATGCCGGTAACCGGATGCATGTTGATCGGTCAGGAGCGTGTGGTGGGCACGGCGGGCTCGTTCCAGGCGATCGATCCGGCGCGCGGCGCCTCGCTTGCGCCGGCGTTCGGCGGGGCGACGCCGCAGATGCTCGGCCGGGCCTGCGCGCTCGCCGCAGAGTCGTTCGACGCCTACCGCGAGACGGGGCTTGCGCCGCGGGCGGCCTTTCTGGAGGCTATTGCGGAGCACGTTCTCGCTCTCGGTGATGAGCTCATCGAGCGCGGCATCGCCGAGACGGGACTGGCGCGCGCGCGGCTCGAGGGCGAGCGACAGCGCACCGTGGATCAGCTGCGACTGTTCGCGCAGGTGGTGCGCGCGGGAAGTTTCATCGAGCCCAGGCTGGACTCCCCTCTCTCCAGCCGCCGGCCGCTGCCCCGGCCCGATCTGCGCCTGCGACATGTGGCAGTCGGGCCGGTGGCAGTGTTTGGCGCCAGCAATTTTCCCCTGGCCTTCTCCGTCGCCGGGGGAGATACCGCGTCGGCGCTCGCCGCCGGCTGCCCTGTGATCGTGAAGGCACATAACGCCCACCCTGGGGTCGCGGAGCTGGTGGGAACCGCGGTGCAACGTGCAGTGCACGCCTGCGGTCTGCCGGCGGGGGTGTTTTCGCTGCTGTTCGGGGTCGGTAACGAGCTCGGCGCCGAGCTCGTGGCGGACCCGCGCATCAAGGCGGTCGGGTTCACCGGCTCTCGCGCCGGCGGAACTGCCCTCATGAGAATTGCGGCGGAGCGCTCGGAGCCGATCTCCGTCCATGCCGAGATGAGCAGCGTCAATCCGGTGTTTCTCCTGCCGGGTGCCCTTGCGGCGCGCGCCGCCGCGATCGCCACGGGCTTCGCCACCGCGCTGAATCTTGGCGCGGGCCAGTTCTGCACCAATCCCGGACTGTTGCTCGCGCTCGAGGGGCCGCAGCTCGATGCGTTCATCCCTCTCGTGGCTGCGCAAGTGCGCGGCTCGGCGCCATCGACCATGCTCACCGCGCACATTCAGAGTGCCTACGCGAGCGCTCTGACACGTCTTTGCGCGATGCCGGGCGTGACGGTGGCGGCGCTGGGTGCGCGGGCGGAGGGCTGCCAGAGCCAAACGGCGCTGCTCATCGCGCAGGCCGAGACCGTCCTCGCCGAGAGGCGGCTGCAGGAGGAACTGTTCGGCCCGGCATCCCTGCTCGTGCGCTGTCGCGACTTGGCGCAGCTGTGCGAGGTGGCGGAGAGCCTGGAAGGGCAGCTGACGGCCTGCGTGCACATGGAATCCGCGGATCTCGGGACGGCCCGTCAGCTGCTGCCGGTGCTCGAGCGCAAGGCGGGCCGCGTGCTCTTCAACGGCTTCCCGACCGGAGTCGAAGTCTCTCATGCCATGGTCCATGGAGGACCTTATCCTGCGACCTCGGACCCGCGATTCACTTCCGTCGGCACGCTTGCCATACGCAGGTTCCTGCGCCCGGTGTGCTATCAGGATGTGCCGGCTGCTCTGTTGCCGCAGTCGTTGCAGGATGGCAATCCGCTCGGCCTCTGGCGGCTCAGGGATGGCCTGCCGGGCCGGGATTGAGCGGCGTGCCTGCGCAGGAGTTCCGATGAGCGGGGAGCGCCATTGCGTTGCGTCTGGGCGCGGCCGCGTGCGCTACCTGATGGTGTTCATGCTCTTCGCCGCGACCACGGTCAACTACGCGGATCGGGCGAGCCTCTCGATCGTGGGGCCGGCGATGCAGTCGCAGCTGCACATCGGCGCGATCACCCTGGGTTACATCTTTTCCGCCTTTGGCTGGGCCTATGTGATCGCCCAGCTGCCGGGCGGCTGGCTGCTCGATCGCTTCGGCTCCCGAGCGGTGTATGCGGCAAGCATCCTGCTCTGGTCGCTGTTCACGCTGTTGCAGGGCGCGGCGGGATTGCTGGCCGGAGGGCTGGTGGTGGCGGCGCTGTTTGCGCTGCGGCTGCTCGTGGGGGCGGCCGAGGCGCCGGCCTTCCCGGGCAACAGCCGCATCGTTGCCGCGTGGTTCCCCGGGGGCGAGCGCGCCACCGCCGTCGCCATCTTCAATTCCGGGCAGTACTTCGCCACCGTGATGTTCGCGCCCGTGATGGGCTGGCTCACGCATCGCTTCGGCTGGGAGTCCGTGTTCCTGTTCCTCGGGGGCGCCGGGATGCTGCTGTTCGGGGCGTGGCTGACGACGGTATACGCACCGAGCCGGCACCCCAGCGTACGACGATCCGAGCTCGACCATATCGCAGCCGGAGGCGGGCTGATCGATATGGACCAGGGGCGCGGCGCCTCACAGCCGGTGAGATGGCAGCATCTGAAGGTGCTGCTCAGCCGGCGGATGCTGATCGGCATCTACATCGGTCAGTACTGCATCGGGGTGCTCACCTACTTCTTTCTCACGTGGTTCCCGGTGTACCTGGTCGAGCAGCGAGGCATGTCGATCCTCAAGGCCGGCTTCGTCATCGTACTGCCGGCGCTCTGCGGCTTTGGGGGCGGTATCCTCGGGGGCATCGCCTCCGATGCGCTGCTGCGGCGTGGCGTCTCGCTGTCGCTCGCGCGCAAGATCCCGATCGTCGCCGGCATGCTGCTTTCGACCAGCATGGTCATCTGCATTTTCGTCCAGGCCAACTGGCTGGTGGTGCTCATCATGTCGCTCGCCTTCTTCGGCAAGGGGCTCGGCTCGCTCGGCTGGGCCGTTGTCGCCGATACAGCGCCCAAGGAGATGACCGGACTTTACGGCGGGCTCTTCAACACCTTTGGCAATATCGGCGCGATCACCACCCCGATCGTCATCGGCTACATCGTCGCAGCCACCGGATCGTTCGGCGGGGCGCTGATCTACGTCGGCGCGAACGCCGTGCTCGCTATCATCGCCTACACGCTGATCGCCGGACGCTTCGAGCGTGTTCACCTGACCGCTTCCTGCGCAAGCTTGCACCGCCCAGCCCCTGTGGAGACCCGCCCATGAGAGAGTCGGAACCCAGCGCCGCCGCCGAGCCTGTGCAGGCGAATGGCTCGACACCCAAGGTGATCGGGATGGAAGTCGTGCCGGTCGCAGGCCACGACAGCATGCTGCTCAATTTGAGTGGCGCCCACGGTCCGTACTTCACCCGCAACGTCGTCATTCTCACGGACGAGCGGGGCTGTCTCGGACTCGGCGAGGTGCCGGGCGGCGAAGCCATCCGCAGGACACTGGAGGACACGCGCCCCGCCATCGTGGGGCAATCTCTCGGCAGCTACCGCGGGCTGCTCGGCCGTATTGCGCATGCATTTGCCGATCGCGACGGCAGCGGCCGCGGCTCGCAGACCTTCGACCAGCGGACCACGATTCACGCCGTGACGGCGCTCGAGTCGGCGATGCTCGATCTGCTCGGACAGCACTTTGGTGTTCCCGTGGCCGACCTCCTCGGCGAGGGGCTGCAGCGGCCGACGGTGCCGGTGCTGGGCTATCTCTTCTATGTCGGTGACCGAAGGCAAACCGATCTGGCCTATCGCGCCGGGACGGGGGAGGGGTGGCTGCGCCTGCGGGACGAGGCGGCCCTGACGCCTCAGGCCATCGTTGCGCTCGCGGAGGCGGCGCACGAGCGCTATGGATTCTCGGACTTCAAGCTCAAGGGCGGTGTCTACGCCGGGGAGTCCGAAATGGAAGCGGTCGCAGCGCTCTCACGGCGTTTTCCGGGCGCCCGCATCACGCTCGATCCGAACGGCGCCTGGTCGCTGGATGAGGCGCTCGCCCTCTGCCGCGGCAGGCGAAACATTCTCGCCTACGCCGAGGATCCGTGTGGGGCCGAGAATGGGTATTCGGGGCGGGAGATCCTCGCCGAGTTTCGCCGGGCTACCGGTATGCCGACCGCCACCAACATGGTCGCAACGGATTGGCGGCAGCTTATGCATGCCGTGCAATTGCGCGCCGTGGACATTCCGCTCGCCGACCCGCATTTCTGGACGATGGCGGGCTCGGTACGTGTGGCGCAGTCGTGCCGCGAGTGGGGGCTCACCTGGGGCTCGCACTCCAACAGTCATTTCGACATCTCGCTGGCGATGTTCACGCATGTCGCGGCCGCGGCTCCAGGGGATATCACGGCGATCGATACGCACTGGATCTGGCAGGAGGGCGAGCGGCTCACCCGCGAGCCGCTCAGGATCGAGCAGGGCAGGATACGGGTGCCCCAGCGGCCGGGTCTGGGTATCGAGCTCGACCGTGCCGAGCTCATCAAAGCGCATGAGCTCTACCGTCGCCTGGGACTCGGGGCGCGCGATGACAGCATCGCCATGCGTCAGCTCATTCCAGGGTGGCGTTTCGATCCGAAGCGGCCTTGCATGCTGCGGTAGATGTCGCAGCCCGCGCCGCCCCCTCCAACAAATCTGCACGACCAGGACGCGATGAGTGCCGCCGGCGGCGGATGCGCGGGCGGCGCCGGATCACCTGCGGCGTTCGCGCGTTGAGCGATCGGGACAAGATGAGGAGGAGCCGTGCCCGACACGCTATCGCCGCGGGTGCCACCCGCTGGCGCGCCCGGCTCTACAACCCTGACCGCGATCGTAGCCGGGGTGGTCATCGTTCTCGCCCTCTACTTCGGGCGGGTCGTGCTGATCCCCGTCACGCTCGCGATGCTGCTGAGCTTCCTGCTCACGCCTCTCGTCGAGCTGCTGCGCCGGCTGTGGCTGGGCCGCATTGTCTCGGTGCTGCTGGCGGTGGTGCTGGCGCTTTGCATCATCATCGCCCTGGGAACCGCCATCGGCAGCCAGGTCGCGCACCTCGGCAGTCAGATCCCGCAATACCAGCACACGATCGAGAAGAAGCTGCGCGATCTGCGCACCGGGACTGTCAACCGGCTGTCGGGCAGGATCGAGCGCCTGGGGCATCAGATCAGCGGCGCCGGCAAGCCGGCAGCGGCAGCTGCCGCCACGACAGGACCTGCGGCGCAGCAGAGGCCGGTCCCGGTCGTCGTGATGCAGCCCACGCCGTCGGCGCTCAAGATCGGGGAGGAGGTGATCGCGCCCCTTCTGTCGCCGATCGCGACCGCCGGCATCATCCTCGTCGTGACCATATTTGCGCTCCTGCAGAAGGAGGATCTGCGCGACCGCATCATCCGCCTGTTCGGATCCGGCGATCTGCGCCGCACCACGGTCGCGCTGAACGATGCGGCACGGCGGCTCAGCCGCTACTTCCTGACCCAACTCGGAATCAACGTCAGCTTTGGCGCGATCATTGCCGTCGGCCTTTACTTCATCGGCATTCCCAATCCGGTACTCTGGGGCATTCTCGGGGCGCTGTTGCGCTTCGTCCCCTACATCGGGTCGTGGATCGCGGCGCTGTTGTCGATGGCTCTCGCCGCGGCGGTGACGCCGGGCTGGACGAAGGTGATCTGGACGGTAGCCCTCTACGGCGTGACGGAGCTGACAATGGGGCAGGCCGTCGAGCCGCTGGTCTACGGCCACAGCACGGGTCTCACGCCCATCGCCGTCGTCATCGCCGCGATCTTCTGGACCTGGATCTGGGGGCCGATCGGGCTGATCATCTCCACCCCGGTCACGCTCTGCCTGGTGGTGCTCGGCCGGCACGTCGAGCAGCTGGAGTTTCTGGACATCCTGCTCGGCGACCGGCCGGCGCTGAGCCCCGTCGAGAGCTTTTACCAGCGGATCCTGGCGGATGATCCGGATGAAGCGCAGGTGCAGGCGGAGGCCTATCTGAAGGACCAGCCGCTCGCGGGGTACTACGATGAAGTGGCGGTCAAAGGGTTGCAGCTGGCGGTGCGGGATGTTGCGCGCGAGGCACTGTCGGCCGGGAAAATCGAGCGCATCAAGAAGGCGGTCACGGAGCTGATCGACGAGCTCGACGGCGAAGCCTCATCGGCCGAGGCCCCCGGAGAGTCGCAGCCGGCTGCCCGGCAGGCACGCGGGACGGTGCTCTGCGTCCCGGGCCGCGGCCCCCTCGATGCGCTCGCCGCCGACATGCTCCACCGGCTGCTCTGCCGGCACGGCCTGAGGTCGCGCATCGCGCCCAACGAGGCAGTCTCGCGCACCAACATCAGATCGTTCGCGGCGCAGGATGTGAGCATGGTGTGCATCACCACGCTTGGCGTGGGGATCGCCCCGGCGCACCTGCGGTATCTGCTGTCGCGGCTGCGCAAGCGGCTGCCCGGGGTGCCGCTGCTGCTCGGCCTGTGGCCGGCGCCGGAGGAGCTCCCCAACGAGCGAGTCCTGCGCGAGCAGATCGGCGCCGATCGCTACGCGGCCACCCTGCGCGAGGCGGTCGATGCCTGCCGCGCGCAAGCCGGGCTCACCGATCGGCCATCCTGACGGGGGCGGATGCGGTCTCTTCCTGCTCCAGTCCCTCCTCGATCCGCGGCTCCTCCAGGTGCCACGGGATGATCATGACGACGATGCGCGAGCCGCCATAGCGCAGCAGGGCCGCCTGCAGGCGGCGCAGGCGCTGGCCGTGGAGCAGGTACTGCCACCAGTATCGCTTGACCACCTCGGGCAGCAGCACGGCGATCAATCGCTGGCGATTCCGTTGCTGGATCTCGCCGATCAGCTGCAGCAGCGGACCGGTCATGCTGCGGTAAGGTGCCTTGACGCGCACCAGCTGCGGCGGCTGCAACCCGGCTCTCGTGGCCGGCTCCTCGACGTCGCGCGCCCAGCACTGGCGCAGCGCGAGCTCGTCTGCCTCGGCCGCCGGGCCGCCAAGGCGGCGCTGCGCAGCTGCCGGCGCCAGTGCGTCACCATGCCGAGCTGCGACATCGTGAACGTCAGGAATGCGCCGATCGCAAACAGCGGGATGAGCCGATCCGTGATGCCGGAACGATGGCGAGCGGGTGACCTCCCGCGAGCAGTGTTCTGTAGGCTCCGATTCCGATGATGGCGAGAAAGCAGCCGAGGAAGAGGTATGTGGGCACGGCCCATGCACGCCCGGCATCGGCGGTGCCCCGCAGGTTCATGACGGACACCAGCAGGAGCGTCGCGAGGCAGAGTCTGAGAGTGATGCAGGCGAGGCCCGCGGCGCCGAGCGGCATCTGTCTGGAGCCTCACGCAAGCTGCCGTCGGCATACGGCGACAGTGTTGGCACGAAGCTTGCTTGAGTGAGCGGATCGAATGCGGATGTGCGCCTCCGTCAGAATATGATCCAGCTTTCCTTCCACGACTCCGCCGACCATAGGGTGGCGGCGTTCGCGGCGAGCGACTTCAGGATCACCGGAGGCGTGGTGTGGGACCATGTCGAGCATGGCCTCATCGCCTGCTATGTGAGCGGCTCCTGGAGGCACCGCGGGAGCTACTTCCCCGGTGTTTCCTTCGCCGGTGAGTGCTGCCTGGCCTTCGGAATCGCGCGCGATGCGCTCGTTTCCGAGCCCATGTCGCTTTTTTCCATTACCGGCACCACGTTCCGCGCCAATGGCGTGGCAATCGCGGAGTACGAGGAGAAGCAGGACATCTGGCATGGCCTGATCCGGCCGATCACCTGGCAGAGCATGCGCATCGTCAGCGCGGCGGCGGCCTCCGCTCTCGGCGACTCCACCCGGCCGGTGATCCTCAATCCCTGGGATTACCCGGGCGACACCTCGCCCTCTGCATTTTTTTCATCGAAGTAGACCCAATAGCGCTCGTGCGCGACGCTGTGGAAGGGCACCAGCGTCACGTCCGCGGGATGCCCCACTCCCCTGGTATGCCAGACGAGCGGCTGCACCGGGTCCGGCTGCAGCCACTCCTCCACCGGGCCGCCGCCAATGGCGAGCGTAGGGATGGCGGGCGGGTCCGGCACCTTCTCGAACTGGTATTGATCGGCGCCGGCGTACGGAATGGGCGATGGCATCCCCGCATCGCCCAGGACGGCTGCGAGCACCGTGGGTCCGGCCAGGATCGCGAGCTTCGAAGGGTGGTGGGGCATGCGCTCCAGCCTGAGCGGCGTGCGCAGCTCGATCTCGATCACATCGCCATCCCGCCACCGCCGGGTGAGCTCGAGCCAGGTGCCGGGCCTGCCCGGATCGAGCCGCTTGCCGTTGAGTCTCACCGCCATCGCCGGCGTCGACCAGTAGGGATGGCGCAGCCTCAGGGTGGCCCGCACCGGCCGTGCGCAGGCGATCGCCAGGCGTACATGGTTGGATTGCGGGAAGCGGGTCTGCTGGCGGATCGTGAGTCCCTTCTGCCTCCAGCGCAGCTCCGAGGCGAGGTAGAGATTCACCCAGAGCGTATCGGCATCATGATAGTAGATGCCGCGTGCATACTTCGCGTGGTTCTCCATGCCGGTGCCGTCGCAGCACCAGCACGAATCCCAGCGGCTCGAGAACGTCTTGAAGTGCCCCGGCCGCATGGACAGGTAGTAGGTCATCCCGCCGGTGGCCGGATCCTGCGAGCCGAGGATGTGGTTGACCAGCGCACGCTCGTAAAAGTCCGCCGCCTCCATGGAGGCGTTCCAGCAGAAGTAGTGGTTGGTGAGCTTGAGCATGTTGTAGGTGCAGCAGGTCTCCGCCGAGCCGACGGAAAGGTGCTGCCATGCATCCCCGATGGGGAAAAAATTCTCACGATCGCCGTTGCCGCCGAACACGAAACTGCGCTGACGCACGACGTTGCGCCAGAAGAACTCCGCACCGGTGCGGTAATCGCCGCTGCCGGTGAGCTCGTACTGGCGGGCCATGCCGATCACGCGTGGGATGTACTGATTCGAATGCAGGCCGTCGAGGATGTCCTCGTGGCGCATGAGCGGGGCGAGCTGCGCGACCTGGTTGAACTGCTCCGCGAGCGTGCGATGCGCCTCCTCGCCAGTGATGGCGTAGACGTCCGCCAACACCTCGTTCATGCCGCCCTGCTCGCTGATGAGCATCGTCTGCATCTGCGCGGCGCTCAATCTGCGCGGGAACTGAGCGGCCCACCCGGTCATCCCGAGAAGCACGTCCCTGGCCTGGACGCGGCCCGTGTACAGCCACACGTCGCGCAGCCCGGCCATGATCTTGTGCACCGTGTACCAGGGTGACCACAGGCCGTTCAGGCTGAAGGTGTAGAGCGCGCGCGGATCGTGGACGTCGATGTGTCCGGCGAGCGCCTGCCGGAACGCGGGCTTGCTCTGCGGGATGCCGGTGCAATAGCCGCGGAAATCCGGGTCGTTGCGGCCGTTGGCCTCCTGGCAGGCGGCAAGCCGCGGCAGCAGCTCATCGATATTGCGCCGCAGCCGCGGATCGCGCGTATGGGAGTACATCATCGCGGCGGCTGAAAGGTAGTGGCCGCAGTAATGACTCGCCAGGCCCTGGCTCTCCCAGCCGCCGAGGCTCGGCGCCCGAGCCGGGAGGCCCGCCACCTGCTCGAATGGCGCGAGCAGCCGATCGCAATCGAAGCTCGCCAGGTACTCGAGGTCGCGCACCATGTTGTCGCGAAAAGGGCCGGGCAACAGGGTGACGTCGGCCAGGTCGAATTCACGGCAAGCGAGCGGCGCGGCGGCATCCAGGCGCAGGCCGCGCCGGCCGCCCTGGGGCACGACCGCGCCCGAGGGCCGGGCCGCCAGCGCCGCCGCACCCGCCGCCGCCGAGAGAAGCATGCGCCGCCGTGTGATGTTCGCGCTCACCGCGGGATCGTCGCAATTCTCGGACAAATGCGCAAGCCGCCGCGGCGTGCGTACCGCCGGCGGCTTGCCCATGGCGACTTTTGCCCTGCGCGCGCCGGCCGCGGCGCGGCTCGCCGTCAGCGTGCTGAAGATTCGAACCCGTACCGCAGCGTCAGATCGAGCTCGCGGCCGGGCTGGTTGTAGTATTCGGGAGTCGGCGCAAAGTCGGCCGCGGCCGCCGTGTAATAGGTACGCCCGAGCGCATTGCTGATCCGCCCCTGGACCGACCAGCCGTGACCGAGGTGGACGTCGGCCAGGAGGCCGAGCAGGAAATAGCCGCCGAGCGGCACCGTGTTAGCGAGATCGTCGAAGCGGCGGCCTTGCCACCGCCCGCGTGCCGAGATGTCGACCCGGCCGAAGAGAGTGCGGCGCACGTCCAGGAAGGCGCTGCTCTGCGCGCGGCGCGGCAGGAGGTTGCCGGCCGTACCCGCAACGGCCACCGCCGGCGCGCTGTGATCCCTGGGGTCGAGCGCGGTGACCTGCCCCGAGACAACCCAGGCATCGTGTCGCCACTCGCCGCTCAGCTCGACACCGCGGATGCGTGCCTGGGCAAGATTGTAGGGAGTGTAGTCGGGCGGCGCGTAGGTGATCAGATGGCTGACATCGGTCTGATAAGCGTGCAGCGACCCGTGGAATGTTGCCCAGTCCGTCGCGATGCCGAGCTCGGCGGAGCGCGAGGTCTCCGGCGACAGGTCCGGATTGCTCGACGGCGGGAATCCCGGAAAGCTGGGGAAGTAGAGATCATTGAAGGTCGGTGCGTGAAACGCCGTGCCCCAGGTCGCCGTGAGACGCCAGTGGCGGGCGAAACGCCAGCCCGCGCCGGTGTCGTAGGTGACATGATCGCCGAACTGCGTGTTGTGCTCGTAGCGCACGCCGGCCAGTTCCGTGACGACACCGGTCGAGCCATGAAGCTCGAGAAATGTTCCGCTGCTGTCGCGTGTGGTGCGCGCGAATCCGACCGGGGAAGCGACGCTATCGAACACGTTCACGGCATCGATCCTCTCGCCCTTCCAATCGGAGCCGGCGATCAGGCTCAGAGGCCGGATGATCCGGCCCTCGATCTGCAGGCTCGCGGTATCGCGGCGGGTCTGGTAGCGATCCACCGGCACAGCGGCGAGGAAGTCGTTGGCATCATCCACGTCGCGTCCGCCCGATGCGTGCAGGCTCCAGTCGTCCCCAATCTGTCCGTCGAGATGCGCCGAGGTCACCCGCTCCAGGAACTGCGTCGAGTCCGAGTAGCTGCCGTCATAGTCGGTATGGCCACTCGTCAGCAGGGAATTCGCGCTCGCGGTCCAGCCTGGAGCCAGGCGCACCCCGGCCGTGAAGGAGCCGGAGCGGTTGCGGTAACCGTCGCGGTCGGGAGCCCCCCCGAAGCAGTCACCCGCCGGGGCGCCCGCCGGCGCGGAGCAGGCCTCGAAGCCCGCGGTATGCTGCACCTGGCCACTGGCATCGAGCCACACCGAGCCGAAGCCGGCGTGAGCGCTCAACGCCTCGTTGAAAGTCGAGTACGTACCGCCGGTGGCGCTCGCATCGACGCCGAAGCCGGGCTTCTCGCCATCACGGGTGAAGATCTGGATGACGCCGCCCATCGCGTCCGAGCCGTAAAGCGTGGAGAGCGGCCCGCGCACCACTTCGACCCGCTCGATCTGATCGACTGGAATGAGCTCGATCGGCGGCAGCCCATTGGTGGCCGACCCGACCTGCACTCCGTTGACGAGCAGTAATGTCTGCTCCGAGTTCATGCCGCGCACGAACAGCGAGGTCTGTTTCCCGAGGCCGCCTGTATTGTCGATATCGACGCCGGGTAGCTGCGCGAGCAAGTCCTGAAACGAAAGCGTCTGACTCGACTCAATCTCCGGACGCGTCAGGACATCGGTAGACCACAGCACCTGGTCCAGGCTCTGCGGCTCGCGCGCGGCCGTGACGACGATTTGAGGCTGGTCCTGTGCCGCCGCGCGCGGCGGGGACACGGAAACCAGCGCAGCCGCCGTCGAGATTGCCGGAAAAACGATGGAGAATGCAGCGCGCCCGCGCGCGCGCGTGAGACCTGTCATTTGAATTGTCGCTCCTCAACGAGCACCACCCGTGCCAAGAGCACCGGAGTGAAGCGGCGCGGGAGTCGAGCTCGCCGCACCGCGCCCATTCCGGGGCCACCTTCCGAGGGCACGGCAGCAGGGCTGGAGCCGTTCGAGGAGGCGCTAGGCCTCCTCGGGAGCGGTCACCAACGCCGCCCGCCGCGGCACCATCGGTTTGCGTACGAGGCCGGTCTCCGGGCTCTCGAGCTGAAGCGCTTGGGCGCTTCGGGGCTGACCGCCTTCCCGCGCCTTGCGGCGCAGTGGCTTCGTTGATCAGCCGGGACTCGATTACCGTTGCGGGGGCAGCGTCGGTCTTGCACCGACTTCCCGTTTTACCCTTCGGCGTGAAGCTCCAGGGCACCTCGTACAGGCACGAATCCTGCCCGCAGCGGGGCGGCGCGTCAAGCGGCGCGAGATTTGCGACCGCTGCGCCCGCGCTACACTCGCGCAGCACACCGGAGCACAGTCATCATGAGTCCATCGAGCGGAAGCGATACCCGCGGTCCTGCCGAGCCCCGTTCCGGCGCTCCGCCCACAGCGCCTCGGCCGCTGCTGCGCGGCCAGAAGGCCCTGGTGACCGGCGCAAACTCCGGCATCGGTCGGGCCACCGCGATCGCCTTGGGTCAGGCGGGGGCCGATGTCGTAGTCAATTACGTGGTCGGTGAGGACCGTGCCGAGGCGGTCGTCGAGGAGATCCGCCGCAGCGGCGTGCGGGCCTATGCCCATTGCGCCGACGTGTCGAACGAGGAGCAGGTGCAGGAGATGTTCCGCCGCATGGTCGCGGAGCTCGGCACCATCGATGTCCTGGTCAACAACGCCGGGCGCCAGAAAGACGCGCGCTTCGTCGACATGACCCTTGCGGACTGGAACGCGGTCATCGGGGTGAACCTGACCGGCCAGTTCCTCTGCGCCCGGGAGGCGGTAAAGGAGTTTCTGCGCCGCGGCGTGGTCCCGTCGGTATCGTGCGCGGCCGGGAAGATCATCTGCATGAGCTCCGTGCACGAGGCAATTCCCTGGGCCGGGCATGCCAACTATGCGGCCTCCAAGGGAGGTATCATGATGATGATGAAGAGCATCGCACAGGAGTTTGCGCCGCATCGCATCCGCATCAACAGCATTGCACCGGGCGCGATCCGCACTCCGATCAACACCGCGGCCTGGAGCACGCCCGAAGCGTATCGCAGCCTGATGACGCTGGTGCCCTACAAGCGAATAGGGGAGCCCGAGGACATTGCCCGCACGGCGGTGTGGCTGGCCTGCGATGAGTCCGATTACCTTGTGGGCGCGACCGTATTCGTCGACGGCGGGATGACCCTCTATCCCGGATTCACCGAGAATGGCTGATCCCGGCCGCCCGGTGCGAGGAGCAGCCGCAAGGTTCGGCGGCGGGGATCAGCCCTCGGGTTGCGCCGGCAGGGGCTTGCCGCCCACGTACTGTGTCAGCCAGTCACTCGTCGGCAGCCCGACGACGGCGCCCCAGTGCCCGTGCCCGTCGCGGTAGAGCAAGGTGGGAGTGCCGATGCCGCCGACCGCATCCATCGCCGACAGGTGCGCCTGCAACACCTGTTGCAGGCCCCGCTGCTGCGAGCGGGCGGGCGCAATGCCGCCGGCCTCGTGGGCGGTGTCGAAACGATCCTCATCCGAATGCAATGCGCTGCGCGGATCCTGCGCCGAGAGAATGGCGGTGGCCTTGGCGGCGCTGCTCGACTGCAGGAAGGCGACCATCACCCAGCGAAGCTGCAGCTTTCCGGAGGAGACCAGCGGCTCGGCCATCTTGTAGAAACGATAGCAGATGCTGCAGTTGGGATCGGCGAAGACATACAGCAGGGGCGCGGCGGCGCGTCCCTCGCTGATCAGATGGCCGCCGCTGTCGAGCTTGCCGACGACCGCGGCGTAGTCGGGCTTCGGGCCGTAGCGCTGCCGATAGTTGTCGGTGAGATCGACGCCCTTCGGCGAGATCAGGTGACCCACGAAGAGGTAGCCATGCTCGCTGTAGATCACCTGGGTGCCGTCCGGATTACTGACGATGTACCCGGTGAGGCCCGGCACCTCGGTGGCGAACTGACTCACCACTTTCAGCTTGCCGGATGCGACCAGCGAGGCCAGCATGGGCGGCAGGGAAGGAGACGGCCGCGTCGCGGCAAAAGCCGGCAACGCGAGGAGCATCAGGCCGAAGCCGAACAGGCGACGGCGCAGCAGGCTGGTCTTCATGGAATCCTGGATGGGGGGATCAGGCCGGCGAGTTTACCCTATTGGGGTCCGGGGCCCAGGCACAAGGAAGTGCCCTGCCGCCGCAGGCGGCGGAGCCTCGGGCAAAAAACCGCGCTTAGCCGCTGCGGCGTTGCCCGAGGCGCGCTGGGCCGGGCAGGAGCCCGGATCCAGCGCTGCAACTACACCGCGTGCGGGTGTCCTGTCGCGTGGTCCACGTGATCGTCATTGGGGCTATGGGCCTCGCGTCCGAACACGATCACATCCGAGGCGGAGATGATCGCCGCGATGATGGAGCTGATCAGTCCGAGATAGCCGCTGATGAGCTCCAGCACCCGCAGGTCCGTCCAGCCGTGAATCGCCTTGGCGAGGAAGGTGAGGGTGATGCCGAGCAGGAACAGCTGCCGCGGCAGCTCCGCCCTGAAGGAGCCCAGCCAGACATAGCCGAAGAATACGGTCCAGACGATCCAGAACCAGCCGATATAACTCATCGGCGCCGCCGCCATGGCGTCCGCGGTGGCGGCCATGGATGCATGCGCCGCGGTAAAGAGCACGGCGAACGCGAAGAAGGCGATGGAGTCCAGGCTGCGGCCGTGCAGATAGGCGAGGATGCCGATGATCGCGAGGAGCAGCGCGAAGGGCAACATCAGGGATGTTCCTGCCAGGTAGAAATGGTCGTACCATCCTGCGGACGTCATCGACAGCATCCAGCCCGTCAGGGCGAGCGCCATGTAGCCCACCGTGGAGGTGGTGACGCAGCGGTTGTTGAGATCTGTGACATTGATAGCCATCGTAGATACCTCTTGTTCTTGAGAGAGTTTGCGGTAGAGCATCTCCATGTCAGCACGACAGCGTCGATTTTACTCCTAACCACGACCCGACAGCGCATGCAGCCGAAGCTCGAGCGGAGCGGGTGGCGGCAGCTTCACCGTGGCGGTGGTGGGAACCTCGGCGCCCGTCACGCGTAAGGAGAAGGTCAGCCATGTGGAAGCCCGACCGGACCGCAGTGCAGCGCAAGCTCGTCCCCTTTTTCCTGCTGCTGGCAGGTACCCTGATCATATTGCTGACGGATTGCGGCGGAGGCGGGAGCGCGTCGGCTCCTGCCGCGCCCCCGGGCTCTGCTCCGCAGTCCTCTTCCTCCCCGACGCCTGCGCCGCCACCGTCAGCTCCGGCGCCGCAGCCCACGGCGCACACCGATGTGGCAACCTACAAAGACGATGCCGGACGAACGGGTGAGAATCTGACGGAAACCGCGCTCACCCCCGCGAACGTCAATTCCTCTTCATTCGGGCTGCTGCGCGTGCTGTCGGTCGACGGCAAGGTCGATGCGCAGCCGCTCTATCTCGCGCAGGTATCCGTCGCGGGTGCTGCACACGATGTGGTCTTCGTCGCGACGGAGAACGATTCCGTTTACGCCTTCGATCCGCACACTGGCGCCACTCTGTGGCACGTCTCGCTGCTGGGATCGGGCGAGACGCCGAGCGACGACCGGGGCTGCGACCAGATCTCCCCGCAGATCGGCGTCACGTCGACGCCCGTCATCGACCGCAAGGCGGGCCCCGACGGGGCGATCTTCCTGGTGGCGATGTCGAAGGACGGCTCGTCGAACTATCACCAGCGGCTGCATGCGCTCGACATCACCAGCGGCGCGGAGCTCTTCGGCGGTCCGGTGACCATCAATCCCACTTACTCGAGCTCCGCCGGCGGGCAGAAGACTTTCTCGCCCGGGCAGTATGCGGAGCGTGCCGCGCTGCTCCTCGACAACCAGACGATCTACACGAGCTGGACCTCGCATTGCGACGTGCAACCCTATTCCGGGTGGATCGTTGGCTTCAGTGAAAGCACGCTCGCCCAGACGGCGGTGCTCAACGTGGCTGCCGACAGCGACGCCGGGCCATCCATATGGATGAGCGGCGGCGGGCTCGCCGCCGACAGTGCCGGCAACATCTACCTGCTGACCGCCAACGGCACCTTCGATACGGGGCTGAATTCCAGCGGATTTCCCCAGTCCGGCGACTACGGCAACTCCTTTCTGAAGCTCTCGATCGCCGGCGGCGGCCTCGCCGTCGCGGATTACTTCACCCCCTCCAACGAGGTGGCCGAGTCGGCGAACGACCAGGATCTGGGCTCCGGCGGAGCGATGCTCCTGCCCGACCTCACCGATACGGGCGGGACCGTGCGCCATCTCATGGTCGGCGCCGGCAAGGACGGCAACCTCTATGTCGTCAATCGCGATGACATGGGCAAGTTCAGCTCTTCCGGGAACGCCGACTGGCAGCAGCTCGACGGCGCCCTGCCGGGCGGCGCCTTCTCATCGCCCGCTTATTTCAATGGCACGGTGTACTACGCCGATGTCGGCGGGCCTCTCAAGGCGTTCTCTGTGACGGGCGCAAAGCTTTCCACCCAGCCGACGTCGGTGACTACGACTGATTTTCCGTATCCCGGAACCATCCCGGCCGTATCCGCCAGCGGCAGCGCCAACGGCATCGTCTGGGCAGTCGAGAACAGCAACCCCGCGGTGCTTCACGCCTACGACGCGGGCGACCTCACGCACGAGCTTTACAACAGCAATCAGGCCGCCGGCGGCCGCGACAACTTCGGGGCCGGCAACAAGTTCATCACCCCGACGGTCGCCGACGGCATGGTGTTCGTGGGGACCCCCAACGGCGTGGCGGTATTTGGCCAGCGCTAGTCAGATCGCCACCAGCTCGCTCAGCGCGCCGGAGCTGACCAGCGCCCTTGCGGCTTCGATGTCCGGCGCGAAGAATCGGTCGCGGTCGTAGCGCGGCACGACCCGCCGTAGTGTGCCGAGCACCGCCTCCAGCGGGCGCGAGCTGGTGAGCGGGCGGTGGAACTCGATGCCCTGGGCGGCCGCGAGCAGCTCTATGGCCACCACGCTCGCGGCGTTGGCGCCCATCTCCAGCAGCCGCCGCGCGCCGTGAGTCGCCATGGAGACGTGGTCCTCCTGGCCGGCGGAGGTCGGAATGCTGTCGACGCTTGCGGGCGTGGCAAGAGTCTTGTTCTCCGCCACCAGGGCCGCGGCGGTGACCTGCGGCACCATGAAGCCGGAGTTGACGCCGCTTTCCTTGACCAGAAAGGGCGGCAGGCCGCTCATCTTCGGGTCGATGAGGATCGCCGTGCGCCGCTCGCTCAGCGAGCCGATCTCGGCGGCGACCAGGGCCAGCTGGTCGGCGGCGAGCGCCACCGGCTCGGCGTGGAAGTTGCCGCCGGAGAGCACCTCGCCGTGCGCGGCGAACACCAGCGGATTGTCGGTCACCGCATTGGCCTCGCGCAGCAGGGTCTGGGCCGCCGACTCCATGACGTCGAGGCACGCGCCCATGACCTGCGGCTGGCACCGCAACGAGTAAGGGTCCTGCACCCGCTCACACGTCAGATGCGAGGCGCGGATGCGGCTGCCGGCGAGCAGGCGCTTCAGCGCGATCGCGACGCGCCGCTGTCCGGGCTGGCGCCTGAGCGCATGGATGCGATCGTCGAAGGGCACGTCGCTGCCCTTGAGCGCATCCACCGAGAGCGCGCCCGCCACCAGCGCGGCGCCAAACACATCCTGGATGCCGAAGAGTCCCGCGAGGGCGAGGGCGGTGGATACCTGGGTGCCGTTGAGCAGGGCGAGGCCTTCCTTTGGCGCCAGCTCGAGCGGCTCGAGTCCGATGCGACGCAGTGCCTGCCGCGCCGGCATGACGCGGCCGGCGGCGCGCACCTGGCCGACACCGAGCAGGGCTGCCGCCAGGTGCGCGAGCGGCGCCAGATCGCCGGAGGCGCCGACCGAGCCCTTGCCGGGAATGCAGGGGTAGGTGTCGGTCTCCAGCAGCCGCGCGAGGGCGCGCACGGTGCGCGGCCGCACCCCGGAGAATCCCTGCGCCAGGCTGCCGATCTTGAGCACCAGGACGAGCCGCACGACCGCATCGGGCAGCAAGGCGCCGACCCCCGCGGCATGCGACAGCACGAGATTGCGCTGCAGCGCGGCGAGCTGACCGGAAGGAATGCGGGTCTGCGCGAGCAGGCCGAAGCCGGTGTTCACGCCGTAGACGGCGCCGCCGCGGGCGATCAACCGATCGACCGTGTCGGCGGCACGGCGCACGCCCGCCATCTGCGCGCCGCTCAGCCTCACCGCGACCGGCTGCGAGTACGCGGTGCGCAGCGATGTCAGGGAGAACTCATCCGTGCGCACAGTCGCACGCCGCGTGGCCACGCGGGCTGCGCGCGCTGCGCTCACTGCGCCGCCCCGCGCCGCCGCGCCGCCGGGGACGCGGACATGGGCAATCGCAACGCATGCTCCGCCGCGCACTCGAGGGCTTCTGCATAGCCGGCATCCGCGTGACGCATCACGCCGGTGGCGGGGTCGTTCCACAGCACGCGGCGGATGCGGCGCTCGGCCGCCTGCGTGCCGTCACAGACGATCACGACGCCGGCATGTTGGGAAAATCCCATGCCGACACCGCCGCCATGATGCAGCGACACCCAGGTCGCGCCGCTCGCCGTGTTGAGAAGGGCATTGAGCATCGGCCAGTCCGAGACGGCGTCGGAGCCATCGCGCATGCTCTCTGTCTCCCGGTTCGGGCTCGCCACCGAGCCGCCGTCGAGATGGTCGCGCCCGATGACGATGGGCGCCGACAGCTCGCCGGAGGCAACCATGTTGTTGAACGCGACACCGAGCCGGTCCCGCTGGCCGAGGCCGACCCAGCAAATGCGCGCCGGCAGACCCTGGAATGCGATGCGCGCGCCGGCCATGTCGAGCCATTGATGCAGGTGGCGATCCTCCGGGATGAGCTCCTTCACCTTGGCGTCGGTCCGGGCGATATCGCGTGGGTCGCCCGACAGGGCGGCCCAGCGGAAGGGACCGACGCCGCGGCAGAAAAGCGGGCGGATGTATTCCGGAACGAAGCCTGGCACCTCGAACGCATCGCTTACACCATGCTCGCTCGCCACCTGCCGCAGATTGTTGCCGTAATCGAACACCGGGATGCCGCGTCTGCGGAATTCAACGAGGGCGCGCATGTGCGTCGCCATGGAGGCGCCAGCTGCGGCCGCGACGCGCCGCGGGTCGGTCCGCTGCAGCTCCTCCCATTGCTCGACGCTCCAGCCGGCGGGGAGGTATCCATGCACGGGATCGTGCGCGGATGTCTGATCGGTGACCGCATCGGGGCGCACGCCGCGGCGCAGGAGCTCCGGCACCAGCTCTGCGGCATTGCCGCAGACCGCGACCGATAGCGGCTTGTGCGTGCGGCCGCTGTCCTCGATGAGCGCCAATGCCTCATCCAGCGAGCGTGCCTGCCGGTCGAGATAGCGGCTGGCGAGGCGCTTGTCGATGCTGGACTGACGGCATTCGATCGCCAGCAGCGACGCGCCCGCCATGGTCGCCGCCAGCGGCTGCGCCCCTCCCATACCGCCCAGGCCGGCGGTGAGGATCCAGCGTCCCTGCAGATGGCCCTCATAGTGCCGCCGTCCCAGCTCCACGAAAGTCTCGTAGGTGCCCTGCACGATGCCCTGGCTGCCGATGTAGATCCAGGAGCCGGCCGTCATCTGGCCGAACATCATCAGGCCTTTGCGGTCGAGCTCGTTGAACTTCTCCCAGCTCGCCCAGTGCGGCACCAGGTTGGAGTTGGCGAGCAGCACCCGCGGCGCATCGGCGTGCGTGGTGAAGATCCCGACCGGCTTGCCCGATTGCACCAGGAGCGTCTCTTCTTCCCCCAGGCCGGTGAGCGCCGCGACGATGGCATCGAAGCATTCCCAGTTGCGCGCGGCCTTGCCGATGCCGCCGTAGACCACCAGATCCTCCGGCCGCTCCGCGACCTGCGGGTCGAGGTTGTTCATCAGCATCCGAAGCGGCGCCTCGGTGAGCCAGGACTTGGCGGTGAGCCGATTGCCGCGCGGCGCGCGGATCGGTCCACGGACGGAAGGAGAAAGCTCTGTCATGGTATGTTCACCCTCATGAAACCCCACGCACGGCACGTGGCCCTGGCGATCATCGTCGCGCTCATTCTGCTGGCCGTGGCCACGGTTGTGGCGCGCTCCATCGCGGGCCGATAACGCCTCAGCGCGCGAGCCGCACGAGCCGCGCGACGGCTTCCCTGTCGACCGCGTTGCGGCCGCGCGCGAGATCATACGCGGCTGCGATCAGCGACGAGCGCTTCGCCGGCGAGAGATCGATGCCGGCGGCGCGCAGCTGCTCGTCGGCGGCGGCGATGACCGCCTCCAGCAGCGGCAGGTCGATTGTTCCGTGCGGTGGATGCCGATAGGGCGGCGACACCTCTCTTACCTCCACTCCGGCAGCTGGATCGGGCATCTGCCGCGGCCCGCTTCCCGTGACCAGCCATTCGATCCGGGTCTGCGTCGCCTCGCAGATGGCGCGCAGGTCGGTGACGTTGGGCTCCGATTCACCGCGCAGCCACTTGCGCACCGCGCCTTCAGAGCGCGCGATGGTCTTCGCGACGCTGCTCGCGCTGCCATGCGCCTTGAGGACTTGCCGAAGTCGTGCGGCGAAGCCTCCAGTCTCCTGTCTTTCTCGCCGTCCGGTGTTCACGTCCACTGAGCCACGCAGAGTGAGAGGGTGCAGCACAAATGTAGTCCCAAGCCGGCGGGCCGCCAAGTGCGCGTCATGAAAATAATGTTATTCCGTATTTACATGAGTTAAGATGTCCAGCATGGGGCGAGCCCGGCCAAAACAACGAGCCTGCAAGCCGGTGCCGCGGGCAGCGTCCCTGGATGAGGTGATGCTGCATCTGCGGCACGTCCAGTCGGCGGTGAGCGTGGCGATCGCCGCTCTGCGGCGGCAGAACTGCGAGCTCGACGAGGACATCGCCGTCCTGCTGCAGCGCTGCGTCTGCGATCGCATCGGCGATCAGCTGCAGAAGCTCGAAGAGGCCCACGCGCGGCGAGGCAGTGCGACTGGCCGTCCATGGCGATAGGCCCTCCGGCCCGGGCCTCCGGGCCCGGGCGCTCGCCGGAGCGAAGACACTTTAGAAGACACTTTAAGTGTCTTCGCTGAAAGCGCCGGCTCGCCCCGCTATAATTCTTCCTCTCCTGCCCGCTACCTTCGCGAAAGTGGCGGAACTGGTAGACGCGCTGGACTTAGAATCCAGTGGGGAAACCCGTGAGGGTTCGAGTCCCTCCTTTCGCATTCCCCCTTCAGTTTTGTCCTGAGGAACGTTCCTTGATGCAAGTTTCAGTGTCCGCCACCTCCGGCCTCGAGCGACGCATGGAGGTGGCCGTGCCGGCCGATTCTGTCGCCACGGCGATCGAGCAGCGCCTGAAGGAGATCTCCCGCACCGCGCGGCTCAAGGGATTCCGGCCGGGCAAGGCGCCGCTGCCGGTGGTCCGCAAGCAGTTCGGCGATCAGGTGCGCGCCGAGGTCGTCGGCGACCTCATGCGCAGCTCCCTCGCCGAGGCACTCACCCGCGAGAAGCTGACGCCGGCGGCGGGTCCGCGGATCGAGCCCCTGGCGATGACGCCGGGCTCGGACCTGAAGTTCGCGGCTACCTTCGAGGTCATGCCCGAGATCCGGGTCAAGCCGATCGCCGGCATCGCCGTGGAGCGGCCGAGCGCGACCGTCGGCGACGGCGATCTGGATGCGATGATCGAGAGCATGCGCCGGCAGCGGCCGACGTTCACCTCTGTGGAGCGTCCCGCGCAGGAGACCGACCGTGTCACGGTGGACTATACCGGCCGCATCGGCGGTGAGCCTTTCGAGGGCGGCGAGGGCAAGGATGTCGCGATCATCATCGGCTCGCGCCAGTCGCGGCCGGAGCTCGAGCAGGGGCTGAAGGGCGCGGCGGCGGGCGAGAGCCGCACCGTCGCGGTAACGTTCCCCGCCGAGCTTTCCAACCAAACGCTTGTTGGAAAGACGGCCGAGCTTGCGCTCACCGTCAAGAAGGTCGAGGAGCAATCGCTGCCGCCGGTCGACGAGGAATTCTGCCGCGGCTTCGGTGTCGAAGAGGGCGGAGTCGAAGCGTTGCGGGCGGAAGTGCGCAAAAGCATGGAGCGGGAGCTCGCGGATGTGATCCGCAACAGAGTTCGGACGCAGGTTCTCGATGCACTCTACGCGGAGAACCCGATCGAGATCCCGCGAGCGCTGATTGAAGAGCAGGTCCAACAGTTGCAGGTCGATGCGGCGCGTCGCATGGGCGTGCGTGAAGCATCCAAGCTGCCGCCACGAGAGCCCTTCGAGGCACCGGCCCGCAAGCGAGTCGCTCTCGGGCTGCTCATGGGCCAGATCCTCAAGGCGGAGGGCATCGCGGTCGACCGACAGCGCGTCCAGGCACGGATCGAGGAGCTGGCGGCGGGCTATCCGAATCCCGACGAGGCGCGCCGCGCGTACCAGCACAACCCGGAGGCCCTGCGGCAGATCGAGTCCGTGGTGCTCGAGGATCAGGTGATCGACTGGATCGTGGAACGGGCCAAGGTGACCGACGTGCCCATGACCTTCCAGGAGATCACCGGCTTCGGCAAAACGGCCGAGGCTCAAGGCGAGAACCAGTCAGGCGAGACAACCTCACTATGAACGAGCATGCATTGAACCTGGTCCCGATCGTCGTCGAGCAGACCGCTCGCGGCGAGAGGGCGTATGACATCTACTCGCGCCTGCTCAAGGAGCGGCTGATCTTCATCGTCGGCCCGATCGACGATTACATGGCCAACATAGTCGTGGCGCAGATGCTTTTCCTGGAATCGGAGAACCCGGAGAAGGACATTTCCCTGTACATCAATTCCCCGGGAGGGGTGGTCAGCGCGGGCCTCGCGATCTATGACACCATGCAGTTCGTGAAGCCGGATGTCAGCACCATCTGCATCGGCCAGGCGGCGAGCATGGGAGCGGTGCTGCTCGCCTCCGGCGCAGAGGGCAAGCGCTACTGCCTGCCGCACGCGCGGGTGATGATCCACCAGCCCCTCGGCGGCTTCCAGGGACAGGCGGCGGACATGGAGATCCACGCCAAGGAGATGCTCGAGACCCGCGATCGGTTGAACAAAATCCTGGCCAAGCATACCGGCCAGAGCGTGGACCGCATCAAGCAGGACACCGACCGTGACCGGTTCATGTCCTGGGAAGAGGCGGTGCGCTATGGACTGATCGACCGGGTGCTGGAGAAGCGCGGCGAGATCACGACGGACCTCCGCGGCGGGGAAACCAAGGGTGGAAAACCGGCCTGAGTGCCCCGATGTAGCCTGGGCGGGGGTATCCCGCCCCCGCTCCAGCATCCAGGTCTGAGATCCCACTTGCCCCAAAAAGTGAAACCCGTCATACAAGTCCCGTTCTTACAACGACTTAGCCGTGCCGCGGTTCTTTGCTTCGCAGGCGCGGTGCGTGCTATACATGCGGTGAGAGGCTGCAGCGCCTCACAAGAGGGCCATTGATGAGCAGTGACGATTCCCGTGGCCGCCACGACGACGGTAAGCTCCTCTACTGCTCCTTCTGCGGGAAGAGCCAGCACGAGGTCCGCAAGCTCATCGCCGGCCCGTCCGTATTCGTTTGTGACGAATGCGTCGAGCTCTGCAATGACATCATCCGTGAGGAGCTCGAGGACCGCGCCGAGCGGGCCCGCGACAAGCTGCCGAAGCCGCACGAGATCAAGAAGGTTCTCGACGAGTACGTGATCGGCCAGGAGCGCGCCAAGAAGGTGCTCTCGGTCGCGGTCTACAATCATTACAAGCGGTTGCAGACCCGCACAGGCACCGCCCGCGCCAAGGATGACGTCGAGATCGCCAAGAGCAACATCCTGCTCATCGGTCCGACGGGCTGCGGCAAGACGCTGCTGGCGGAGACGCTGGCGCGCCTGCTCAACGTGCCGTTCACCATCGCCGACGCCACGACTCTGACAGAGGCCGGCTATGTCGGCGAGGACGTCGAGAACATCATCCAGAAGCTGCTGCAGAAGTGCGACTACGACGTCGAGAAGGCGCAGACCGGCATCGTCTACATCGACGAGATCGACAAGATCTCGCGCAAATCGGACAACCCCTCGATCACTCGGGATGTCTCCGGCGAGGGCGTGCAGCAGGCGCTGCTGAAGCTCATCGAGGGCACCATCGCCTCGGTGCCGCCCCAGGGCGGGCGCAAGCACCCGCAGCAGGAATTCCTGCAGGTCGACACCGGCAATATCCTCTTCATCTGCGGCGGCGCCTTCGCGGGGCTGGAGAAGATCATTCTCAACCGCACGCAAAAGAGCGGCATCGGCTTCACCTCGGAGGTGCGCTCGGCCGATACGCGTCCGCATGGCAGTGATCTGTTCCATGATGTCGAGCCCGAGGACCTCATCAAGTTCGGCCTGATCCCGGAGTTCGTGGGCAGGCTTCCGGTGGTGGCGACGCTCGACGAGCTCGATGAGGCGGCCCTCGTGTCCATCCTCACGGACCCGAAGAACGCGCTCACCAAGCAGTACCGGCGCCTGTTCGAGATGGAAGGCGCGGAGCTCGAGTTTCGCGACGATGCGCTGAAAGCGGTCGCGCACCGCGCCATGCAGCGCAAGACCGGCGCTCGCGGCCTGCGCACGATCCTGGAGACCGTGCTTCTCGACACCATGTACGAGCTGCCTTCGATGCGCAATGTCGCCAAGGTCGTCATCGATGAGACCGTGATCGAGGGCGCGACTCAGCCCTACGTGGTCTACCGCTCCGACGACGGCCGCCTCGCGAGCGTCGAGGAGCCGCGCCGCGCCATTTCTTCCAAATAGGCGAAAATCGTCGAGACGATTGCGCGGCCTCGTCCCTGCGTCGCGCCCTGCGCGTCCGGACGGGGCGATTTTTCCAAGATTCCTACACGGCTTTTGCGGGCAAAAGCGAGCGCCCCGGCCCCGCAATGCCTGTTGAAAGCGGCTGGCGGTGCCCGCATTTGCCGCTAGAATGGGTTTTAATCCGGTGACGGCCTCCTCCTACGCACCAGAAGCGCCGCCGCCCTCATCGCACCGAGGACTTGAGCGTGTCTGAACCTACTGCTCCTACTGCATCCACGAGCGGCGGCCCCCAAGGGGTTCCCGTGCTGCCGCTGCGGGACGTCGTCGTTTACCCCCACATGGTCATTCCGCTGTTCGTCGGGCGGGAGAAATCCATCCAGGCGCTCGATGTGGCCATGCGCAGTGACAAGCGCATCATGCTGGTCGCGCAAAAGCAGGCAGACGTGGATGATCCGAAGGGCGACGATCTCTATCGGATCGGCACCGTGGCCACGATCCTGCAGCTGCTGAAGCTGCCCGACGGCACCGTCAAAGTCCTCGTCGAGGGAGTCGACCGCGCCCGCATCGACAAGCTGAGCGCAGGCGATTACTACGCGGCGGAGCTGGAGCTGCTCCCCGACGTGGAGTCCTACGACGAGAAGGAAATGGATGTCCTCGCCCGCTCGGTCATCTCCCAGTTCGAGCAGTACGTGAAGCTCAACAAGAAGGTCCCGCCCGAGGTGCTGACCGCCCTCGCCGGGATCGAGCACGCGGGACGGCTCGCCGATACGGTGGCGGCACACATGTCGCTGAAGCTCGGTGAGAAGCAGAAGGTGCTGGAGATCCTCGATGTCCGCAAGCGCCTGGAGCACATCCTGGTCGCCATCGAGGGCGAGATGGACGTGCTGCAGATCGAGAAGCGCATCCGCGGCCGCGTCAAGGCGCAGATGGAGAAGAGCCAGCGCGAGTACTACCTGAATGAGCAGATGAAGGCCATTCAGAAAGAGCTCGGCGAGATGGACGAGGGCGGCAACGAGATCACCGAGCTCGAGCAGAAGATCGCGCGCGCCGGCATGCCGAAGGAGGCGCGGGAGAAGGCCACCAGCGAGCTCAACAAGCTGAAGATGATGTCGCCCATGTCGGCGGAAGCCACCGTGGTGCGCAACTACATCGACTGGCTGGTCAAGGTGCCGTGGAAGAAGCGCACCAAGATCCTGCGGGACATCGCCCGCGCCGAGCAGGTGCTGGATGAGGACCACTACGGGCTGGAGAAGGTGAAGGAGCGCATCGTGGAGTACCTCGCCGTGCAGCAGCGCGTCGAGAAGCTCAAGGGCCCGATCCTCTGCCTGGTGGGACCGCCCGGTGTGGGCAAGACCTCGCTCGGCCAGAGCATCGCGCGGGCGACCAACCGCAAGTTCGTGCGCATGTCACTGGGCGGCGTGCGCGATGAGGCCGAGATCCGCGGCCACCGCCGCACTTACATCGGCTCGCTGCCGGGCAAGCTGGTGCAGAACATGGCCAAGGCGGGGGTGCACAACCCGCTGTTCCTGCTCGATGAAGTCGACAAGATGTCGATGGACTTCCGCGGCGATCCATCCTCGGCGTTGCTCGAGGTGCTGGATCCGGAGCAGAACACGACCTTCAACGATCATTATCTGGAGGTCGACCTCGACCTCTCCGAGGTCATGTTCGTCTGTACCGCCAACAGCATGAACATCCCGGCGCCGCTCCTCGACCGCATGGAGGTGATCCGCCTCCCCGGTTACACCGAGGACGAGAAGATGAACATCGGCCGCCGTTACCTCGTGCCGAAGCAGATCAAGAGCAACGGCCTGAAGGACAACGAGCTGAAGATCTCGGACGCGGTGCTCCTCGATATCGTGCGCTACTACACGCGCGAGGCCGGCGTACGCAACCTGGAGCGCGAGATCGCCAAGATCTGCCGCAAGTCCGTCAAGCAGCTGCTGCTGCACAAGAAGGACGAGACGTCAGTGGCGGTGGTACCGAAGAATCTCGACAAGTTCCTCGGCGTGCGCCGCTTCCGTTACGGCAAGGCGGAGGACATGAACCGTGTCGGTCAGGTGACGGGACTGGCGTGGACCGAGGTCGGCGGCGAGCTGCTCACCATCGAGGCGGCCGTGGTATCCGGCAAGGGCAAGCTGCAGCACACCGGCCAGCTGGGCGAGGTGATGCAGGAGTCGATCCAGGCGGCCATGACCGTGGTGCGCAGCCGCGCGCAGGTACTCGGGCTCGACAGCGAGTTCTACCAGAAGCACGATGTCCACCTGCACATTCCCGAGGGCGCAACGCCGAAGGACGGCCCGAGCGCCGGTATCGGCATGTGCACGGCGCTGGTTTCGGCCCTCACCAAGATTCCGGTCCGATCCGATGTCGCGATGACCGGCGAGATCACGCTGCGCGGCGAGGTGTTGCCCATCGGCGGCCTGAAGGAGAAGCTCCTGGCCGCCCACCGCGGCGGCATCAAGACCGTGTTGATCCCCGACGAGAACGAAAAGGACCTGGTCGAGATCCCCGACAACATCAAGGGGAATCTCGAGATCAAGCCGGTCAAGTGGATCGACGAGGTGCTGGCGCTGGCGCTGACGCAGCAGCCGGTCCCCATCGTGCAGGCCGAGACAGCCACCGCGGCGCCAAACACCGCCGAGGAAGAGAAGCGCGGTCGCCGCAACGGCCGTCGCCTGAAGACGGTGGTCCCAGCCCATTAAAACAACGGGTGCTTAGCTCAGCTGGTAGAGCGTCGCCTTTACACGGCGAATGTCGGCGGTTCGATCCCGTCAGCACCCACCATAGAATCAGTAACTTACGCTGCAAAAAGTTGGACAGTCCTCCGGTACGGAAACGTATACGGAAAACTGGGGGAGTAGATAGCGGTGTACGCGCGTGGGTCGCGGTGGATCGTCCAGCCGGGCCTCCCCTGCGCAGTTGGAGCCGAGCTGGCGGTATCTCGCGACGCGATCGGGCCTATCGGGAGCGATAGCGCTTCCGGCGAAAGCTAGCGCATAGCGCAACTTTCCTACTGGCGTTCAAAGCCCTTTGAGGGGCGAATCACCCCCCTCTCTGTCATCAAG
>DASYGA010000019.1:0-18355 GCA_036000265.1 Steroidobacteraceae bacterium
CGGTATGGGTCGCGATCCGGCGCAGCTCGTCGAGCTCCGCGTCGTAACCCGCCGCAATGACGTCGCCGTCCCGCAGGAACGTCGAGGGCTCCTCCGCGATCGCCCTGCCGAGGAGGTCGACGACATCGCCGTGCTCGCCGCTGCGGCCGGCAATCTCGCCGATCAGCGGCGAGTCGATGGCGCGCAGCGCCGAGCTCAGGGAGGGCACCGCCGCGAGAGAGGCGCGAAGCTGGATCAGGTCCCGCGGCCGCGCCGAGCGCAGCGCCACGCGGGCCAGGATCCGCTCCACGTCACCGACGCCGCGCAGGTGCTCGCGCACCCCTTCGAAGCGGCGTGCATCGATGAGCGCGCCGAGCGCCTGATAACGGGCACGCAGCGCGTCGTGGCTGGTCAGCGGTCGATTGAGCCAGCGGCGCAGCTGGCGCGAGCCCATGGAAGTAACGCACTGGTCCAACACGGCGAAGAGCGTCGCGTCCTCTCGTCCGGTGAGGCTGGCATCGAGCTCGAGGTTGCGGCGCGTCGCCGCATCGATGATGAGCGCGTCCGCGCGCTCCTCGACATGCAAGCTGCGGATGTGCGGCAGCGAGGTCTTTTGCGTGTCGCGCACGTACTGCAGCAGCGCGCCCGCCGCGCAGATGGCGAGCGGCAATTCGTCGGCGCCGAATCCCTTGAGGTCGAGCGTGCCGAGCTGATCCGTGAGCAGCCGCGAGGCGCTCGCCAGCTCGAAATTCCAAGGCGGCCGGCAGCGCACTGCCGTGCCGTTGCGTTTCAAGTCCTCTTCCGGCGCGCCTTCCGGGATCAGAAGCTCCGCCGGTTTCAGGCGCTCGATCTCCGCCGCGAGCGCGCCGTGGCCGATCGACTCCAGCACCGTGAAGCGGCCCGCCGCGAGGTCGAGCCATGCAAGCCCGAAGCGCTCGCCATCGCGCGCCGCCGCGGCGACCAGGATCTCCTGGCGCTCCTCGAGCAGGGCATCGTCCGTCACCGTACCGGGGGTGACGATCCGCACCACATCCCGCTCCACCGGCCCCTTCGATTTCGCCGGATCGCCCATCTGCTCGCAGATCGCGACGCTTTCCCCCTTGCGGACCAGGCGCGCGAGGTAGCTCTCCACGCTGTGGAAGGGCACGCCCGCCATCGGAATCGGCTGCCCGGCGGACTGGCCGCGTGCCGTCAAGGTGATGTCGAGGAGCGCCGCGGCGCGCCGGGCGTCCTCGAAGAAGAGCTCGTAGAAATCTCCCATCCGGTAGAAGAGGAGTACATCCGGATGCCGGCTCTTGATGCGCAGGTACTGCTGCATTACCGGAGTATGATTTGGAGCTGCGTCCGGTTTGTGTAAGAGACTTATGTTTTCCATCTAAATCAGGTGCTTATCCGCTTAAATGTGCTCTGCGCTCAGGTTGGAGATCCAACGTACAACACCCTGCGGTGATGGCATTTTGGGCGGTTTACGCCCAAGAACACTCACTGGCATGAGTCCTCCGCTACCTTCTTCGGTATCCGCGTCATGCCGGGAAGGCGAAGACCGGCGAGGTTACCCGATCCTGGGTCGTGCGGTAGCACGCGGGCGAGCTTGCGCATCGACTCAAGTCACGCATTGGCCGATACTGAACCTGGCTTGCAGCGGAAACGCTCTGCTGCACACAATTCTCTGCGGCCTGCGCAACTCACGAACCGCACGAGGGAGCCACCATTGACCGCATCTGCAAGCCTGCCCGCTGTAGTGCAGGTGCACGCGCGCGACAACGTCGCAATCGTAGTTACTGACGGAGGTCTTTACCGCGGCGTGCGGCTGCCCAGCGGACTCGTGCTGCGCGAGACGATTGCGCAGGGCCACAAGGTCGCCCTGACCGACATCCCGATCGGTGCGCCCGTCGTGCGTTACGGCGTCGCCATAGGTCAGGCAACGGAGAGCATTTCGGCGGGCAGCTGGGTGCACGAGCAACGGCTCTGCATTCCCGAGGCACCCGCCCTGTCGGATCTGCCGGTGTCAACGCTGTTCGCAGACTTGCCGCCTCTCACCGGCTATACCTTCCGCGGCTATCGTAATCCCGACGGGTCGGTTGGAACCCGTAACGTGCTCGCCGTCACCACCACGGTGCAATGCGTGGCGGGAGTTGTCGAGCATGCGGTGCGCCGCATCAAAGCGGAACTCCTGCCGCGATATCCGCAGGTGGATGACGTGGTGGGTCTTGAGCACACCTATGGATGTGGAGTGGCGATCGATGCGCCAGGAGCCGAGGTTCCGATCCGCACGCTGCGCAACATCAGTCTCAACCCCAACTTCGGTGGCGAGCTGCTCGTGGTGAGCCTCGGGTGCGAGAAGCTCCAACCGGTGCGCCTGCTGAAGGGGGTACGAGTCTCTTCGATTGGCGGCACCGCTGCTGCGGGAGGTGCCGATGTGGTCTGCCTGCAGGATCCGGCGCACGTCGGGTTCGAGTCGATGATCGCCTCGATCATGCGGTCGGCCGAAGGGCACCTCGCGCGCCTCAATGCGCGCGCGCGGGTCACCGTGCCCGCAAGCGAGCTCGTAGTGGGTGTGCAGTGTGGCGGCAGCGACGCGTTCTCGGGAGTGACCGCCAATCCGGCGGTCGGATACTGTACCGATCTGCTGGTGCGCGCCGGCGCCTCCGTGCTCTTCTCCGAGGTCACCGAAGTGCGGGATGGCGTCGCACAACTGACGGCCCGCGCCGCCAATCGATCCATCGCGGCCGACATCCTGCGCGAGCTCGCCTGGTACGATGCCTACCTCGCGCGCGGCGGCGCTGACCGCACCGCGAATACTACGCCGGGCAACAAGGCTGGCGGGTTGTCCAATATCGTCGAGAAGGCGCTGGGCTCGATTGTCAAGTCCGGCTCCGCCCCGATCACCGCTGTGCTCGCGCCCGGGGAGAAGCTCACGGGGCGCGGCCTGGTATTTGCCGCCACGCCCGCGAGCGATTTCATCTGCGGGACGCTGCAGCTCGCTGCTGGCATGAACATGCACGTGTTCACCACCGGACGCGGTACGCCCTACAACCTCTCGCCCGTGCCGGTCATCAAGGTGAGTACCCGCAGCGAGCTCGCCCGCCGCTGGCACGATCTCATCGATCTCGATGCCGGGCAGATCGCCGCGGGTACGGCGACCATCGAGGAGATCGGCTGGTCACTCTTTCGGTTGCTGCTCGAGATCGCAAGCGGCGAGCGTCAAACCTGCGCCGAACGATTGCGGCTGGCCAATTCCCTGGTCCTTTTCAATCCCGCGCCGGTGACCTGAGGTCATGGTAGGCGCAGGCGAAATTCGCCCAGGACGGTCTCCGCCGCGAGCCTCCGCGCGCAGCGCCGCAGCCCGGTGCTCGCTGCCTGTTGTAGACTCCAGGCCATGTCGGATCCGCCCTGCGCCATCACCGATGCCCAGCTCTATGCTCTCGCCGAGACAATCGGGCGCGAGCTTCTGCGCGCCGGCTGGCGCATCGCCACCGCGGAATCCTGCACGGCCGGCTGGGTCGCCAAGGCGCTGACGGACGTCCCGGGCAGCTCGCAATGGGTCGACTCCGGGTACGTCACCTATTCCAACACCGCCAAGATGCGCGATGTCGGCGTTGCGCAGCGGACGCTGGCCGAGCATGGAGCGGTCAGCGAGGCGACGGTGCGCGAGATGGCCAACGGGGCGCTGCACGCGACGGGCGTAGAGATGGCAATCGCGGTGAGCGGGATTGCGGGGCCGGACGGCGGCACGGCGGAGAAGCCTGTGGGCACCGTCTGGTTCGGCGTCGCCACACTGGAGGCGCGGGGGCCCGCCGCAGCCTGCGAGCTGCGGCGCTTCAGCGGCGATAGGGCTGAGGTGCGCCGCCAGTCCGTGGAGCACGCCCTGCGGCTCGCGTTGCGAGTCCTGCGGGCCGGCCGTGGACCCTGAGCAGGCGCGGAGGGGAGCGGCGCCGCGCGAGCCTGCCCGGCGGCTTTTCTTCGCGCTATGGCCGGATGAGGCCATGCGCCGCGGCATGGCCGAGGCGACCTGCGATGCGGCGCGCGCGAGCGGTGGGCGGCCAGTGCCGGCGGCGAACCTGCACGTCACGCTCGCCTTTCTCGGCTCCGTGCCGCAGCGGCAGCTGCAGCCGCTCGCCAGCGCAGCACGAGGGGCGGCACAGGCCCTGAGAGCCGCGCTCGCCGGGGCAGACTGCCCGGAAAGCCCGCTCGAGCTGGCATTCGATCACCTGGAGCACTGGCGAGCGGCACAGCTCCTCTGCGCCTTGCCGGCGACCTCGCCGACCCGGACGGTGGCGCTAGCCCGCAGTCTCCAGTCGCTCCTGACCGCGAGCGGATTTGCCCCCGATCTCAAGCCCTTCCGTCCGCATGTGACAGTGGCGCGCAAAGTGTCGCGCCCAAGTCCACTGGCGGGAATGCATCCTGTGGTCTGGCGCTTCGCGCAGCTCGCGCTCATCGAGAGCCGCACACTTGCCGACGGCGCGCTATACAGTGTTGTCGCGGCATATCCACTGTGAAATGCCACAAAGGCGGCAAATAACAGCCAAACGCTCTGATTGAGAGGCTTCGGCCGCAGCCGCTTTGTGGGATAATTCTGCGCTACAGAATTCCCCTCTCCGTGCAACCTGCGGGTGGATCGAAAGATGGAAGAGAATCGCAAGAAGGCGCTCGCCGCCGCATTGGGCCAGATCGAGAAGCAGTTCGGCAAAGGCTCTGTGATGCGCCTCGGGGATGCCGGGGCGAGCTATGACGTCGAGGCCGTTTCCACCGGCTCGCTCGGCCTCGATATCGCCCTGGGCGTCGGCGGCTTGCCACGCGGCCGGGTGGTCGAGATATTCGGGCCGGAGTCCTCCGGCAAGACAACCCTCACGCTGCAGGTCATCGCTGAGGTGCAGCGCAGCGGCGGCACCGCGGCCTTCGTTGATGCGGAGCATGCGCTCGACCCGAGCTATGCGGAGAAGCTCGGGGTGAACATCGGCGATCTGCTCGTGTCGCAGCCCGATACCGGCGAGCAGGCCCTGGAGATCACCGACATGCTGGTGCGCTCGAACGCAGTGGACATCGTCGTGATCGACTCCGTCGCGGCGCTCACGCCGAAGGCGGAGATCGAGGGCGAGATGGGGGAGATGCAGCTCGGCCTGCACGCGCGCCTGATGTCGCAGGCGCTGCGCAAGCTCACCGGCAACATCAAGCGATCCAACGCCATCGTCATCTTCATCAACCAGATCCGCATGAAGATCGGTGTCATGTTCGGCAATCCGGAAACGACCACCGGCGGCAATGCGCTGAAGTTCTACGCCTCCGTCCGCCTCGACATCCGTCGTATCGGTGCCATCAAGAACGGCGACGAGGTCGTCGGCAACATGACGCGCGTCAAGGTGGTGAAGAACAAGGTGGCGCCGCCCTTCCGCGAGGCGGAGTTCGAGATCATGTACGGCCAGGGGATTTCCCGCGAGGGCGAGATCATCGATCTCGGTTCCGCACAGGGCATCATCGAGAAGTCCGGCGCCTGGTACGCCTACAAGGGCAACCGCATCGGGCAGGGCAAGGACAACACGCGCAATTACCTGCAAACCAACCGCGAGGTGGCGCGCGAGATCGAGGAGCAGATCCGCGCTCGCCTGGTGCCGGTCAAGCAGCCGCGCAACGGTGGCGGCGAAGCCGCTAGCGCTGGCTGATGCGCTCCGTGCAGGTCTTGACGGGGTTCGCAGGGCGCGAACCCCGTCCGTGAAGCGGCGCGACGCGCGCCGGTAAGAAATCTCAGGTGCCGAGGCAGCGGGTACCGCTGAGCGATTCGCAGGCGATCCGCGCCGCGGCACTGGCGTTGCTTGCGCGGCGCGACTGGCTCACGGGTGAGCTGAGCGCGAAGCTGCAGGCTGCCGGCGGCGATCCAGAGGCCACCGCCGCCGTGATCGCGGAGCTGGTGCAGGAGCGCCTCCTCAATGATGCGCGCTATGCCGAGCGCTACGTCGGCTCCCGGGCGGAGCGCGGCCAGGGACCGCTGCGGATTGCAGCGGACCTTGCCTCGCTGGGGGCCCCGCGAGAGCTGATCGAGGCGGCGATGGCGTCCGGCCCGGACTGGCGCGCCGTGGCCGGCAGGGTCCGGCGGCGCAAATTCGGTGCGGCGCCCCCCCATTCGTGGACCGAGAAGGCCCGGCAAGCGCGATTTTTGCAGTATCGGGGGTTTTCATCGGATCATATCCGGGCGGCCACTGGCGCCGATCTCGAACCGGACTGAAGAACCTTGAAGCAGCCCCCATACTTGAGGGCGGCGGATGCCCGCCGCGCCTTTTTGGAATTTTTCCGCGAGCGTGGCCACACGATCGTGCCCTCGAGCCCGCTCGTGCCCGGCAATGATCCGACGCTGCTCTTCACCAATGCCGGCATGGTGCAGTTCAAGGACGTTTTCCTCGGCAAGGAGCGGCGGGATTACGTGCGCGCCACCAGCAGCCAGCGCTGTGTACGCGCCGGCGGCAAGCACAACGACCTCGAGAACGTCGGCTACACAGCCCGTCACCATACGTTCTTCGAGATGCTGGGCAATTTCTCCTTCGGCGATTACTTCAAGCGCGATGCGATCCGTTTCGCGTGGGAGTTCCTCACCGGGACGCTACAGCTCGATCCGGCGCGCCTCTGGGTGACCGTGTTTCGCGATGACGATGAGGCGGCGGACATCTGGCTGAAGGAGGTCGGGGTCTCGCCGCAGCGCTTCTCGCGCATGGGCGAGAAGTCGAACTTCTGGGCCATGGGCGACACCGGCCCCTGCGGTCCCTGCAGCGAGATCTTCTACGACCACGGCGCCGATATTCCGGGCGGTCCGCCGGGATCTCCCGACGAGGAGGGCGACCGTTACGTCGAGATCTGGAATCTCGTCTTCATGCAGTTCGATCGCTCCGCGGACGGCACGCTCACTCCCTTGCCGAAGCCCTCGGTCGACACCGGCATGGGCCTCGAGCGCATCGCCGCGGTGTTGCAGGGAGTGCACTCGAACTATGACATCGATCTATTCAAGAGCCTCATTCTCGCGGCCGCGCAGCTGGCGCACACGACGGATCTCGAGTCGAGCTCGCTGCGTGTCATCGCCGATCACATCCGCGCGTGCACCTTCCTGATTGTCGATGGCGTGCTGCCTTCGAACGAGGGTCGCGGCTATGTGCTGCGGCGCATCATTCGCCGCGCGGTACGCCACGGCTACAAGCTCGGCATCGAGGAGCCATTTTTCTACAAGCTGGTTCCGGTCCTGGAGCGGGAGATGAGCGCCGCCTATCCGGAGCTCACCCGCGGCCGCGAGCTCGCCGAGCGGGTGCTCGAGCAGGAGGAGGAGCGCTTCGCCGAGACGCTGGCCAATGGCATGGAGCTGCTGGAGGGCGCAATCGCCAGAATCCTGCAGGCGCGCGGCGCACGACAGGAAGGGGATGTGGTCATCCCGGGCGAGACCGTCTTCAAGCTCTATGATACTTACGGCTTCCCCGCGGATCTGACGGCCGACATCGCGCGCGAGCGCGGCCTGGCCATCGACCAGGAGGGATTCGATGTGGCCATGGAGGAGCAGCGGCGGCGCTCGCAAGACGCGAGCAAGTTCGGCGTGGATATCCGCGGCGGCACTGTGGTGGATGCGCGTACGGCTTTCCAAGGGTACGAGGGGCTGGAGTCCGACGGCCGCGTGCTCGCGCTGCTCAGGGGCGGGCAGCCGGTGGACGAGCTGCGCAGCGGCGAGGAGGGCGAGGTCATCCTCGACCGCACACCGTTCTACGCCGAGGCAGGCGGCCAGGTCGGGGACAGCGGCGAGATCACCGGGACCGGATTGCGCTTCACCGTGCATGACACGCTGAAGCGCGGCGCGGCCCATTCGCATCTGGGGCGCATGTCAGAGGGAACGATTCGCGTCGGCGACAGCGTCCGGGCGCAGGTGAACGGTAAGCGCCGTCGGGCAGTTGCCCTGAACCACACGGCGACACACCTGCTGCATGCAGCGCTGCGCACCAAGCTGGGCAGCCACGTGCAGCAGAAGGGGTCTCTGGTGGCTCCCGACCGGCTGCGTTTCGACTTCTCGCATTTCAAACCCGTCGCGCCCGCAGAGCTCATCGACATCGAGCGATTGGTGAACGAGCAGATCCGCGGCAACGCACCTGCGGAGACCCAGCTCATGGGATACGAGAGCGCCGTGGCGGCGGGCGCCATGGCGCTCTTCGGCGAGAAGTACGAGAAGGATGTCCGGGTGCTGCGCATCGGCGACTTCTCGATGGAGCTCTGCGGCGGCACGCATGTACAGCGCGCGGGCGATATCGGTCTGTTCAAGATTCTCAGCGAGGGGGGTGTAGCCTCCGGTGTACGCCGCATCGAGGCGATCACGGGCGAGGCTGCCGTCGAGTACGTCGAGCAGAGCGACGCTCTGCTGCGGGATGTCGCGCAGCTCCTGCGCGGCTCCCGGGAGGACCTCAAGGATAAGGTGCAGGACGCGCTCGAGCGCATCCGGCAGATGGAGAAGGAAGTCCGTGCCCTCAAGGACCGACTGGCTTCCGGCCAGGGCGCCGATCTCGCCTCGGGTGCCGTGGAAGTGCAGGGCGTGAAGATCGTCGCCACCAGAGTCGAGGGCGCCGATGCCGGTGCGCTGCGCAGCGCCGTGGACCGGCTGAAGGACCGCCTGAAATCGGCAGTGGTGGTGCTTGCCTCAGTGGAAGGTCCGGAGAAGGTGGTTCTCGTGGCCGGTGTGACCGCGGATCAGACCGGGCGCATCAAGGCGGGCGAGCTGGCTGGGGTCATTGCCGCCAAGGTGGGCGGCAGAGGCGGCGGCAGGCCGGACTTCGCTCAGGCCGGAGGCAACAACCCGGCGGCGCTCGATGCCGCGCTGGCCTCGGTGCCGGAGCTGGTGCGCGCGCGGCTCGGAGGCTGAGCGGAACAGAATCTCGATCCGGACCGTTTGAGCCGGTGAGCCGACCTCGGCGCGCCCGCTACGCGGCAGGCAGCTCCGGCGCTGGGCTCGAGCCCATAGAGAAGCGGGTGGCTCAACCAGTGTTCCGGATGCGCATCGGTGTACCTGAAGCTGCAGGCGCCGCTCGAAGAGCGTGCGGCCTCGCAATCCTCCTTGCCTGCGGCGTGCTGGCGAACGCCGCCTACGCGGCCAATCCTCAGTCCTACAAGGTCGATTGGGTGTCCTCCGGAAAAGACCCGATCGACGACACCATGAAGCTGACTTCGCAGCTCGAGACGCTGCGCAAGAGCGCGCCGACGGATCCGTTTGGGCTGATCGCGCGTGCGCGCGGAGATGTGCCGCGGCTGCTGGCGGTCCTCCAGAGCTTCGGCTACTACGGCGGCGCGATCACCATCACGATCGATGGCCTGGGGCTAGACAGCGCGCGGCTCGCGGACAATCTGGCGGCGCTGCCGAAGGGGACCGACGCGCACGTCAAAATCGTGCCCAAGCTTGGCCCGCTCTTTCACATAGGCCGCGTTGACATCAAGGGCGCGCTGCCCGCCGGAATGCGGCAGAAGATGCAGCTCGCTCCCGGCGCGCCGGCAGTCGCCGCCGACGTCCTTGCCGCAGGAGGGAATCTGCAGACCGCGCTGCAGAGCTCCGGCTATGCCTTCGCGACGGTAGCGAAGCCCGTCGCCTACGAGGTGCCGGCACAGCACGTGCTCAATCTCACCTACGCGGTGACGACGGGGCCGCGGGTCAGGATCGGAGCGATCGACATCAAGGGACTGAAAGAGGTGCACGAGAGTCTGCTGAGGCGCCGGCTATCGGTGCATACCGGCGAGCTGTACGACGCGGCGGCCATCGAGAAGGCGCGCCAGGACCTGCTCTCCCTCGGGCTTTTCACCACCGTCAGCGTGCATCTGGGCGGTACCGACCGGCAGCAGCGGGTGCCGCTCACGTTCCTCGTGCAGGAGGCGAAGCGCTACCTGATCGGCGTGAATGCCGCCTACTCGAGCGACCTCGGTGGCAGCGCCGGCATCAACTGGACCGACCGCAACGTCTTCGGCGACGGGCAGCAGCTCAACGCCTCGGCAACGGCCATCAATCTTGGCGGCTCCTCCAGCACGGGGCTCGGCTACGACGCGCAGCTCGGATACACCATTCCTGACTTCCGCCGACGCCATCAGTCGCTGCACCTGTTCGTGCAGGCCCTGCGGCAGGAGCTGCAGGCCTACGCGGAGAACGGACAGATCGTGGGCGCTTCCGTGAGCCGCAAGCTCTCCACGGTATGGAGCGCCACGGCTGGGCTCTCTTACGAGCACGAGGTGATCGGTCAGCCCGGCGCGACCTGTCCGCCGCCGCCCGGCACGAAGCCCACCAACGTGAGCGGCATCGCGGTCTGCCCCTACTCCCAGATCCGCACGTACGAGCTGCTCCTGGTTCCGATGAATGCCTACTACGATTCGACGGATCTTGCCTCACCCCTCGAGGATCCGACGCACGGGTTCCGGATCTCACTCAACTTCACACCGACGGTGTCGTACAGCCACACGGGCGCGGTGTTTCTCGTCAGTGAGGCGAGCATCATCCACTACTTCGATGTGCATCGCCTGTTCGCCGCGGATCCTCCCGGCCGCACCGTCGTCGCGGGAAAGCTCATGGCCGGTCTTGCCGGGGGCGCCGTCTGGTACAACCTGCCGCCCGATGAGCGGTTCTACGCCGGAGGAAGCGGCACGGTGCGCGGCTATCGATACCAGTCCGTCGGACCCGACTTCGAGCCGAACGGTGCGCCGACCGGCATTCCGGAGGGCGGCACCACCATCCAGGTCGCGGACCTCGAGCTGCGCCAGCGCCTGGGCACGAATTTTGGTTTCGTGGTGTTCGTCGACGGCGGCGGCGTCAGTCAGAGCGCCAAGCCGTTCTCGGGCGTTTTCCGCGTCGGCGTGGGTACGGGAGTGCGCTACTACACCTCCATAGGTCCGATCCGCTTCGACGTCGCGATACCCACCAGGCGGGGACCGCGTGACGACCGTTTCGAGATCTACATCGGCCTCGGACAGGCGTTCTGATGCCACGGCCGGCGCGCATCGCAATCTGGAGCCTGAGCGGAATCCTGCTTCTCGTCCTGATCGGGATCGGGGTGATCGTCATCATCGGCAACACCGCGGCCGGGCGGAGGTTGCTCGAGAGCGAGACGGCGAAGCTCACATCCGGTCGGGTGCGCATTGCGGGATTCGGCGGCAGATTCCCATCGGACATCGAGCTGGCGAGCCTCGAGCTCAGCGATCCGAAGGGCGTATGGATGACGGCCCGGGGCATTTCGGTCCACTGGTCGCCGTTCGAGCTCCTCGCCTGGGACATGCACGTCGAGAGTCTCGAGATCCAATCGGCTGACGTCGCTCGGCGTCCGGTCAGCTCCCCTTCACCGCCGGGAGGCAGCCGCTCGAGCTCATCGAGCTCGAGCCTGCCCGCCATCAACATCGATCGGATGGCAATAGGAACTCTGGTGCTGGAGCCGGCGGCTGCCGGCCTGGCGGCGCGCCTGAACGTCCACGGGAACCTGCATTACACGTCCATGCAACATGCCCGGGGGAGCCTGGTCGCGCACCGCACCAACGGCACCGGCGACTACGAGGTCACCTTCGGGATCGCGCGCTCGAGGATGAGCGCGCGCCTGCGGCTCGAGGAGCCGGCGGGCGGACCGCTCGAGCACATGCTCGATGTTCCCGATCTCGGCGCCCTGTCGGTGGTCGCCAGCCTCGATGGGCCGCGCAATGCGGAGAGACTTGCCCTCGATGCGCACGCGGGACAGCTGAGCGCCAGCGCCAATGGAACGATCGATCTGGTGCAGCGGGCGGCCGATTTGTCCTACTCGGTGTCTTCGCCACCCATGTCGCCGCGGCCGGGCTTGGCCTGGCGGCGCGTGCTCCTTCAGGGCCGTTGGGTCGGACCCGAGTCGGCGCCGCGCGCCACGGGCGTGCTGGATGTCGAGGGGCTGCAGCTCGCGGACGGCGCGCAGCTGGGCTCCCTGAAAGCGAATCTCAATGCCGACGGCCGTGTGCTGACACTGCGCGCAACGGCCAACGGCATCGTGCTCACGGGCTCGCAGCCGCAGCTTCTTCAGGGATCACCGCTCGAGGTGGATGCGACGTGGCACCTGGCTGCCGCCGGTCGCCCCCTGCAGCTCACGGTGACTCACCGGTTGCTGGATCTGAGCGCGCAGGCGGTCACCTCCGGAGCGCGCAGCGCAACCTTCGACCTGCGCCTGCCTGATCTCGGCCCGCTGGCCGCCGCATATCACGAGAGCATTCGCGGGACCGCGAGCCTGACCGGCAAGGCTGCCGAGCAGGGGCGCATCACCACTCTGGATGTTACTGGCACGGGCGATCTGGCCGGCTCGAGCCTCGCCGCGAAGCTTCTCGGGGACGAGGCGCGGCTGCACGTGTCGGGCAGCATGACGCCGGCGACGGTCAACATCGATACCTTGGATGTCTCGGGTAAGGCGCTGTCGGTATCGGCTTTTGGTACTGCCGAGCGCTCAGGGCCGGGCGCGTCCAGCCGCCTCGTACAGTCGGTACGCGCTCATTGGCAGGTGTCTCTGCCCAAGCTGGCGTTGATCTTTCCGTCAGCCGTGGGCTCGCTCGAAACGAGCGGCACCGCCGAGGGCCCGTTGCAATCGCTTACCGCCGACGTGACGGCGAAATCCACGATTGCGGTGCGCGGATCGCCGCCGGGCACGGTCGAGGCGACCTTGCAGGCAAAGGGCCTGCCTTCCGCGCCGAGCGCACAGGTCCAGGCGAGCGGCACGTTCGATGGCGCGCCTCTGCGGCTCGAAGCGTCTCTCGAGCGGGCGGCGGCCGACACCTTCCACATCGTCATTCCGCGCGTGACGTGGAAGAGTCTCGCCATCAATGGGGACCTGACGGCGGGCCGCAGCCTGGCGAGCGCTCGCGGGCGCCTGCGGTTGGACATGGCGCATCTGGCCGACCTGCAGCCGCTGGTCGGAGGGCACCTCCAGGGCGGCATCTCCGCCAACATTGACCTCACGCCCGGCGCCGGCGGGCCACGCGCGCAGTTCAACCTGGTTGCCAGCAACATCGTGGCGGGCGGCGTATCCGGCAATGCCCGGCTTTCCGCGGTGGGTCCGCTCGACGGCTTGCGCATAGAGCTCACCGCGCGGTCGCCCGATCTCGAGGGCGCGCCTGCCAATCTCTCGGCCGGCGCGCGGCTGAATGAGGTCAAGAAGGTGCTCGACCTCGAGCGCTTCGAGGCGCGGTACCACGGCCAGACAGTACACCTGATCTCACCGTCACGAGTGATGTTCGCAAGCGGTATCAAGGTGCGCAATCTGCGGCTCGGCGCACAGCGCGCGATCGTCGCAGTCGATGGGGAGCTTTCGCCGGCGCTCGACTTCAGGGCGTCGATCCAACACCTCGACGCCGAATTGGTGGATGCGTTCGCGCCGCATCTGCTGGCGCACGGCGAGCTCAATGCAAACGCCCATCTGCGGGGAACGCGCGCGGCGCCGGTAGGAGCCGCTTCGCTGCGGCTCACGGGCCTGAAGCTTGCCAACGACGCGGCGCAGGGACTTCCGGCTGTGAATATCCGCGGCACGGCGCAGTTTCGGGGACGCACGGCGCAGGTTTTCGCTGAGCTCGACGCGGGTTCCGGGTCGCGGCTGACGATGAGCGGCACTGCGCCGCTCGGCTCGACCGGAGCCGTGGCCCTGAGGGTGGCGGGGAGAATGGATGTCGCGCTGATGAACTCGATCCTCGAGGCGCGCGGCGAGCGCGCGGCGGGCCTGCTCACGGTGCGTGCCTCGGTGTCGGGTACCGCCCATAAGCCGCAGATCCAGGGTACGGTGCGGTTGGCAAACGGGGACCTGCGCGATTACGCCGAAGGCATACACTTGCAGGACGTCAACGCGCGGCTGGTCGGCGGGCGCGGCGTCCTCAAGATAACGAGCATGACCGCGCGCGCCGGACCTGGGCATCTTTCCGCCACCGGAACGGTGGGCGTGCTGCAGCCGGAAATGCCAGTCGAGATATCGCTGTCGGCCCAGCATATCCAGCCGATCACCAACGACATCCTGACAGCGAACCTCGACACCCACATCAAGGTGGCCGGAACTCTGCGTAAGCGCCTCGATGTCACCGGTGAGGTGCATGTCAACAAGGCCTCGATCACCATTCCGAACGGCTTCCCGCCGAGCGTGCAGACTCTGGATGTGATCCGCCCGGGACAGGCGCCGCGGCCGGTGGCATCGGTCACCCCGAAGCTGGTGATCGGTCTCGATATTACGCTCAACGCGCCGGCGGCCATTTTCGTGCAGGGCCGGGGGCTCGACGCGCAGCTCGGAGGGCAGCTCAAAGTGACGGGCACCTCGGATGATCCGCAGGTGAGCGGTGGCTTCAGGATGATCCGAGGCGCCTTCTCGCTGGCGGGGACGAACCTCAATTTCACCAGCGGCAAGGTGAGCTTCAATGGGCAGGGCCTGAAGGGCCGGATCGATCCCTCGCTCGATTTCGTCGCTCAATCCAGTGTCATGTACACCGCGCCCACGACTGTCACGCTGAGCGTCACGGGATTCGCGGATGCGCCGAAAATATCTCTCTCCAGTACTCCGCCGCTACCGCAGGACGACCTGTTGGGGCTGCTCCTCTTCGGCAAGCCGGCCTCGCAGCTCTCGACTCTGCAGCTCGCCGAGACCGGCGCGGCACTCGCGAGCCTGAGCGGTATCGGCCCCGGGGGAGGCGGGGGAGGCGGCAGCAAGTGGAATCCACTGACGTGGATCAAGAAGGCCTTCGGCCTCAATACGCTGTCGGTCGGGAGTGCATCGCCGCCGGGCGGAACCGCCGCAGGCGGTGGCTCTCAGTCGAGCGGTGCGAGCATCACGGCAGGGAAGTACGTGTCCAAGAGGGTGTACGTCGCCGCGACCCAGACGACCAATGGCACGAGCCAGGTACAGGTGAATATCGACCTCAGCCAGTACTTGAAGCTGCAGACGCGGCTGGGGAACGGCACGGCGACGGCGCAAGGGACCACCCCGGAGAATGACCCGGGAAGCAGCATCGGCCTGGCGTGGCAGATGCCTTATTGAGCAGGACACCGGGGAGAAGCCCAGGATGAGAAATCCCCGCCCGGTTGCAGTATCATGGCGCCCCTGTTCGCTGGCAGGCCGCCCAGATGCCGCTAAGCGGCTGGGCCGCAAGCAATTTTTCTCAGGTCGGAGAGATGGCCGAGTGGTCGAAGGCGCACCCCTGCTAAGGGTGTAAGGGTCAAAAGCCCTTCGAGGGTTCGAATCCCTCTCTCTCCGCCAATAATCAATTTGAGTCGGTGCACTCGCTCTCAAGCGCGCGCGCCCCCGTTCAGACCGCACAGCAGGTCTGGTGTGGGAACAGCGCCAGTATAGGCAACGAGGCTGTCGAGACCATCGGATCCGACCTCGATGCGCGTTCCGTCCGCCTCGAGAAAGACGGTGCTGCCAGTTTGTACATCGATCGTACCGGCCCAGGCGCGGCCCGCAAGGATGAACAGCCACGCCTCTCCCATCGCATTCAGTTTCCAGACGGATCCAGGCGGAAGCGCCAGCCGCTCGAGCACGAAGTGCGGGCTGGCAACCAGCAATGTTCTTGCGGCCGTCAGCTTGCGCAAAGGGACTTGCCGCTCGGCCCGATCGGCGCTCGCGGCCGCAACGGCGGCATCAACATGGAGCTCTCGCCCCCTGCCGTAGTCGAAAAGCCGGAACGTCGCATCACTCCTCTGCTGGATCTCCACAATGACCAGTCCCGCCCCAATGGCATGAATCGTCCCCGGGCTCACCAAAGTGGTGTCGCCCGTGCGCACTGCCCGCCACTGAACCTGCTGGGCAATCGAGCCATCATCAATAGACGTTCGTAGCTGCGCAGGGGAGAGCCGATGCTTCAATCCCACAGCGATCTCGGCGCCTGCGCTGGCAGAGAGGACGTACCACGCCTCGCACTTACCGTGCACCAGACCGATCGAGCGCGCGTATGCATCATCCGGATGCACCTGAATCGAGAGTGGCGCGCTCGTGAAGATCAGCTTGAGGAGCAGGGCTGGGCAGGGAACCTGCGCGTCGGTGCGCTCGAACCAGATTTCGCCCACCGCGGCGCCAGCATCGTGATAGACGTTCCAGGGGCGGAGGTCTATGCGGCCCCAGGGCTTGGGTACGAGGCGAACTCGGGTCTGCTCGACTGCCATAATATCTCCAGATTGGCGGCCCCAGTCTGGGTTACGCGCTGAGGTTTCTTGCCGTGCTCAGCCGGTCGGTCGCATGCGGGCAGCGTCATCAACGCTCAGCCCTCCATGCTATCCAACAGGCCGGCAATCTTGATGGTCGCGAACGTGGAGAATGTGTCGGACACGGCATACGGTAGTATGATCTGGTCGTGGTGACGCATCGCTCCGCATGTGTAGACGACGTTCGGTACGTAGCCTTCGCGCTCCCTCGGTTCAGGCCGGACCAGGGGTTCGCGCGCGCGGGCGAGGACCTTCGATGGATCAGCCTTATCGAGCAGGACCGCGCCGATCGAATATCTGCGAACCGGTCCCACGCCGTGGGTCAACAGCAGCCAGCCCTCATCGAGCTCGATCGGTGATCCACAATTGCCGATCTGCACGAACTCCCAGGGGAATCGCGGCTTCAAAATGGCGATGCCCCCGTTCCAGGAGTGCAAGTCATCGGAATAGGCGAGATGGAGATTTTCGTTGTCCTGCCGGGTGATCATTGCGTACCGACCGCCAATGCGGCGTGGAAACAGCGCCATTCCCTTGTTCGTGGTGGCGACGCCGGCCAATGGCGACATCCGGAAGGACACAAAATCTTCCGTTGCGAGCAACTCCGATCTGATGGCTTTGCCGCTGTAAGCCGTGAATGTCGCATAGAACGTTTTCTGTGCGCCATCGTTGAATTGCACGAAGCGTGCATCCTCGATGCCGTTCGACTGGAATTGGGTGACCGGAAAGATCACCCGCTCGCTGATGTCTTCGTTCGGGCTGAAGACCAGCTCGAGGTCATCCCCATCCGGGCCCGAAACCCGATTTTTCACCTTCGGAATGGATGCGAGACGTGCTGACGGATCGACCGTCAGGCTACCGTCTGCGGCAATGGTTCCCGATCGAAACGTCAGAGAGGAAACATGCCCTTCCCCGACCGCGCGCAAGCTCAGGATGAACCGTCGGCCGCCCTCCGGCGCGCCGGATTGATCGGGATTTGCGACGATGCTCGGATTGAAAAGCGCCGCCGCTTCGAAGGAATACTCGTGCAGGAAGTAGGCGCCAACCAGCCGGCGCTGGTCCTGCGTGAAACCCGCATGGGCCGCGAAGGCGTCTTCCATTTCGTCTGCGCGCGCCTCGAACATCTCGAGCAGATTGCGATGGCGGCCTTGGAAGTTCTCGAGCACCTCGGCCAGCTGGATGGCAGCCGTTTCGGGGTCGAGCCCCAGGACTCGGTCGACGATATGGTTCGCCCGCTTCCTGTCGGTGGCATTGAGGTCCCGCGGTTCTGTCGCCGGCTTGAACTCGCGCACGACGACTCTCGCCGGATCGGGGCGCAGGTACAGGCTCTGTCGGTTCAAAAGCTTTGGCAAGATGAACTCTGTTCGATTCGGGCTGGGAGTTTAACGGGGAAATCAAGCGTTCAAGGCGCGAAGTGCCGTAGGTTTTGTACGACTCTCGCCCGTACGGGCAAGGTGGCGAATCTCTGCGAGGCTGAGCAGGTAGGAGACGGCGGACTCGCCACCTCTATTTTCGTTGGCGCGGTCTGCATGCAGCCCATCACGACAGCTTCCCGTTTCCAGATCGATCAGGGGCGATGACAGGTCATTGCCGCCGAGAAACCAGGAGAATGCCAGGGCGGCATCTGTCTTCCATTTGAGATCACCCTCCGCGCGCCAAGCTGCAAGGCAGGCGGAGATCGTCGCCGTGGCTTCGAGAGGCTGCTGATCAAACCCGCGTGGCGGCTCGCGCTGATGACCGAAACTTTCTGACCCGACGGGTCGGAAAACGCCTGCATCCGATATCTGCAGTGCCATCAGCCAACGCAAGGACCTCAATCCCGCCGCTACGTACTGCGCCGCTGCGAGCGAGATTCCCGTGACGATCAAGGCTTGCGACAAGCGCGCGTTATCGTAGGCCAGTCCTTCTTCGAACCACACCCATTCCTTGGTTTCGACCGAGCGCAAGATGGACATCAGCTTGTCGCCGAGTAGATGCCGCAACTCTCCGGCGCCGTGATCCCCTGCGCGTGCGACGCAATAAGCGTCCAATCCGAGCAGGGTGAACGCCCATGCGCGTGGCGAGTGAAAATGCTCCACAGCCGGCAGAGCTTCGGCGAAAAGACAGGCGGCCCACTGCCGGCGGGACGTGCTGGTGTCGCTTCGCGCGCACTCGCCCAGGGCCCAGAGTGTCCGCCCATGGCTGTCCTCCGAGCCTGTCTCTTCGAGCCACCGGCGA
>DASYGA010000062.1:0-25669 GCA_036000265.1 Steroidobacteraceae bacterium
CAGACCGCCCTCACCGTCGAAGGCAAGGTGAGCAACTTCGACATCGTGTACTCCGGCGGCTACGTGAAGCGCAATCAGCATTCCATCGCCGATTACAGCGACTACTCGGAGTTTTACGACAAGATGAGCGGCTCCGGTATCTACTACACCGGCAATGACGGCAATCCGATCATGCCGCAGCAGTTCGTGATCGGCGCCGGCGACTTCGAGATGTGGAGCCAGGAGCTTCGCATGACGACGCCGCTCGACAAGCCTGTCCATGCCACAGTTGGATTGTTCCTGCAGCGGCAAATGCACAATATCTTTCAGAACTACACGATGCCGGGATACGGCTGGAGCAGTGTGTACGGCGGCAATCCCGCCGGCTTCGGCTACATTCCCGGCACCGGGCCCACGGGCAATCCCACTGACGTTTCTGTTCCCGGATATCCAAACACCATCTGGCTCACCGACGAGCAGCGGGTCGACCGCGATCGCGCCGCGTTCGGGCAGCTCACCTACGACATCACCCAGCAGCTGTCGGTCACCGCCGGCGTACGATTCTACAAGTACGACAACTCGCTGATCGGCTTCTACGGGTTCAATCATAATTTCTCGTCCAGTGAGGGCACCGGGCCAAAATGCCAGCCAGCTGTAGTCAAGAACTCGCCCTGTACCGACCTCGATGCGCGGATCAGCGATACCGGCCACGTTCCCAGGGTCAATGTCACCTACAAGCTCACGCCCAACGCGATGGTATACGCGACCTATTCCAAGGGCTTCCGGCCAGGCGGCGTCAACCGGATCGGTGGCAATGTCCCGTATGCTGCCGACTTCCTGACGAACTATGAGGTGGGCTGGAAGACACAGTGGTTCGATAACACGCTGCGCTGGAATGGTGCCTTCTTCTGGGAAGACTGGAAGAATTTCCAGTTCTCGTTCCTCGGGGCCAACAGCGTGACGGAGATCGCCAACGGCGGCGCCGCGCGCATCAAGGGTGTCGAGAACAGCCTGGACTGGCTGGCCACGCCCAATCTGTTGCTCACCGCGGATTTCACCTTCATCGATCCGGTGCTCACGGAAAATTACTGCGGCACGATCGGGGTGACCGATTGCCCCGGGCCCAATTCCGCCGCCAAGGGCGATTACCTGCCTCCCGGTGGCTGGATCGGCCCAATCGCCCCCGCAGGCGCCAATCTGCCGGTCGCGCCCAAATTCAAGGGCAACATTGTCGCCCGTTACTCCCTGTCCACGATGGGCAACTGGAAGCCATACGCGCAGGTCACCGCGATGTACCAGAACCAGACCGCGCAGGTGCTGCGGGGCGATCAAGCCCTCGTTGTCGGCAACCTGCCGGCTTACGCCTTGGTCAATTTGAAGCTGGGAGTAGACGGTACCAACGGCGTGCACGTTGACTTCTTCGTCAGCAATCTGATGAATCGGCTGGCGGAGCTTTCGCGGTATACGGCAAGCAATCCGAGCGTCGATAATCAGGTCTACATCCTGCCGGCGCAGCCGCGCACTTTCGGCATCGAGTTCGGCCAGGACTTCTAGTCCGCGTAACCGACAGTGGGGCACGACGGATCGTGCCCCAGGACCTCCCGAGGCCGCTCCATCTGGGAGCGCTAACATGACACGCTGACCGCTTATGTCCGGAATCGGCGCAAAGCTGTTGCTGGCGCGCCACTTGACTTTTTGCCCCGGCCTCTGCCAGAGTTTGTGACATAACAAACTTTCAGGGTGAGATGCCATGAGAAATATCTCAGGTGTCATGGTCTCGGCATGGTTGCTGGGCGTTGCTGCTGGAGGGAGTGTGGCGCTTGCGCAACAGGCGCCGGCGGGGGCGGCGGGCGGCCAGAAGAAGCAGCAGCTGCAGGAGGTGATCGTCACCGGCTCGCGCATCGCGCAGCGCGAGGCGCAGCGCGAACAGCCCCTGTCGGTGATCAGCACGGCCGCCATCCAGAAGACCGGGCTCGCGGATACCGGCACGCTGCTGCAGCAGCTCACCACCGGCGGCTCCGCGCTCAATGCGAAATTCAACTCCTCGGGCAACTTCGGCTATCCGCCGGATGGCGGCGGCATCGGCGCCGGCGCCACCGAGGTCGATTTGCGCAATCTCGATCCCAAGCGGACCCTGGTGCTGGTGGATGGCATGCGCTGGGTGAACGAGTCCTCCGCCTCGGGCGTCAGCGGCAGCGCGGATCTCAATACCATACCGCTTTCGATCATCGATCACATCGAGGTGCTGGAGGACGGCGCCTCGGCGATCTACGGCTCCGATGCCATCGCGGGCGTGGTCAACATCATCACCAAGAAGCGCTTCGATGGCGTGGAGGCCTCCGGCTACACGGGTGAATACAGCAAGGGCGGCCGTACGACCCAGGGCAGCCTCACCGTCGGCGGCACCAGCGGCCGCTTCTCCGGCATGTTCGTCGCGAGCTACTACAAGCAGGACTCGATCGGCTCCTCCAAGTGGTGGCAGTCGGCCGTGCCGGAGCCCTATGCCGGTGTGAAGGCCGGCAGCTCCGCGACGCCCCAGGGCCGGTACGCGTTCTGCGATCCGAGCGTTGCGGTGCCCAATTACGGCTCCTGCACGGCGGATCAGAGCAATTTCTACGACCTCACGCTGAACGACGGCACGACCACTCCCGTGTGGAATCCGAACGACCCGACCGGCGGGACCTATCATAACTGGGGCAATGCCGATCGGTTCAATTATGCCGCGTACAACCTGCTGCTGACGCCGCAGGACCGCAAGTCGATCTTCACCAATTTCACCTACACGGTGAACGACAACCTCGACGTTTACGCCAAGGGCCTGTACAACACCAGAAACTCTCTCAACCAGGCGGCGCCGGAACCGATCTTCGTCGGCCCCTACGCCGGAACGGGCGGCTACGCCGACAACATCTCAGTCTCGGGGCTGAACCCGTACAACCCGTTCGGCATCGATCTCAACGCCGCGTCGAACCTCGGCTGGGTGACCCGGCGGCCGATCGAGGCGGGCCCGCGCATCTTCACCCAGACCGTCGATACCTGGTACTTCGCCTCGGGCTTCAAGGGGCATTTCGGCGGCGCGAGCCGCGAGGACTACCTCTGGGACCTGAACTTCGTCGACTCGCAGAACAAGGCAGAGCAGGTGTTCACCGGCGGATACAACATCGGCAACATCGGCATCGCCCTTGGCGACCCCGCCGTGTGCGCCGTGGTACCGAACTGCGTGCCGCTCGACCTGTTCGGCGGACAGGGCCGGCCCATCACCGCGCAGATGCTGAACTTCATCGAAGCGGTACAGCGGGATGAGAGCGAGCAAGACCTGAAGATCATCTCCGGCAACATCACGGGACATCCCTTCAGCATCGAGGACCGGCCGGTCGGCATCGCCATTGGCGCCGAGCATCGGCAGTATGTCGGCGCATTCAATCCCGACCCGCTGCGGCAGAACGGCCTGTCGCAGGACTCGCCTGCGCAGAAGGTGTTCGGCGGCTACCGGGTCAACGAGGGGTACGTGGAGTTCGGCGTGCCCGTGCTCGAATCCCTCGGCGCCAGCGCCGCCGCGCGCTACTCCGATTACTCGGATTTCGGCAGCACCACCACTTACAAGGCCGGACTGCGCTGGCAACCGACGCACGACTTCGGCCTGCGGGGCGACTATTCCACCGGGTTCCGCGCGCCGAGCCTGGGCGAGCTCTATGGCCTGACGCAGTTCGGCGCCACCCTGGTGGATCCCTGCGGCCCGACCGGCACCATCGTGGTGACACCGGGCAACAACTCGGCGCTTGCCCAGGCATGTCGTGCGCAGGGCGTGCCCAATGGCTTCCAGCAGGCCAACACCCAGATCACCACCTTCACCGGCGGCAACGCCCGGCTGCGCCCCGAGAGGTCCAAGAGCTTCACCGCGGGATTCGTCTACAACGCGAGCTGGGCCGAGAACCTCCCGGGGACCGATCATCTGACGCTCGAGTCGACCTACTATCATCACAAGGTCACCGGCGCGATCGAGGCGGCCGACATTCAATCGTTGCTGGAGGCCTGCCTCGGTGCGGGCGGCACCAACCCCGCGCTCTGCTCCGGGTTCACCCGGGCCGCGGGCGGCAACCTCAATCCGCCGGATAATTTCCTCGAGAACCTCGGTGACATCACCACCGACGGCGAGGACGTCAAGCTCAACTGGGGCTCGAGTCCGCTGCCCTTCGGCAGCCTGTCGCTTGCCGTGATGCTGACCCGCGTCAACGGCTACAAGGCGGTCGACGCGCTCGGCAACGTCAGTCAACGGCGGGTCGGCATCGAGGTGGCCAACAGCGCCATCCCGCGCTACCGCATGAACGCGCAGCTCGGCTACGGCATCGCCGATTTCCAGGTCACCTGGACCGTGCGGTATCTGTCTTCCGTCCAGGAGTACTGCAGCAATGCGACGTTCGTCGGCGTGCCCGGCTGCGCAACGACCAGTGACATGCATACGCTGAGCGCGGTGGCTTACAACGACATCTCCGCCGCATACGTCGATGCCTTCAGGCTGGAGGGACTGATGGTTCAGGCCGGGGTCAACAATCTGTTCGGCGTCAATCCGCCGGTCTGCTACAGCTGCACGCTCAACGGCTATGATGCCGGCACCTACGACCTGCCCGGGGCGTTCTGGAACGTGCAGGCGAAGTACAAGTTTTAGTCCGATACATGCACGTACGGCGCGCTCAATCAGCGGGGACTTGATTCGAAAGACATTTCCCGGGGCGTGAAAAACAGGGGCGTTTTCCCGCAGACTACATGGATGTATTCACGGCGGCCCGGGAAATGGCTTGCGAAGCGAGGCCCCGGGGCTGAACCATCGCTGAACCATCAGAGCTCGCGAATAAGCCTACAGCTTGAAGGTGGTCAGCAGCAGGCTCGTCTCGCTGCTCGACACGCCGGGCATGCGGCTGATCCTGGCGAGCAGACGGTCGAAGGAGGCGAGGCTGTCGGTGCGCAGCTCCGCGACCAGATCCCACCTGCCGTTGGTGCTGTGGAGGCTGCCGATATTAGGCTCGCCGCGCAGCGCCTTGACCACGGCATCGACCTGATTGCCCTCCACGGCGATCGTCATCAGCGCGCTGATATGCTGCTCCTGGACATCGGGCCGCAGGCGTACGGTATAGCCCACGATGGTGCCGTCCGCCTCGAGCCGTGCCATGCGGTTTTGCACCGTGCCGCGCGCCACCCCTAACTTCTTCGCCAGGGAAGCCACGGATGCCCGCGCGTCGCTGCGCAGGAGAGCGAGCAGCTGGTGGTCGAGGTCATCCATCTTGAGCGGTACCTGGTTAACACACCGTCAGGGCCGGCAACTCTAGCAAATCGTACAGGCTAATTGGCAATTTGATCAATCGAGGCACACTTTCGATCATCTTTCTGCCTGTTTTTTGGCTGTGCCGGAGCGGATCATCTTCATCATCTCTGATGGTCGGTACGCCTCCACGGCGCGCGGCCATCCCCTCAGGAGAATGAAAATGGTCGATTTCATAGGCATCCGGCGTGTTCAGGAGCTCGTCGGTGATCTGGGTCCCGCGGCGTTCATCGCGGGATTGGCGCGCGAGATCGAGGCCGATTACCGGCGCTGGGGCGAGTTCGAGAAATCGCCGCGCCACGCGACGCATTCCTCCGTAGGCGTGATCGAGCTGATGCCGGCCTGCGATGGGCGTCAGTATGCATTCAAGTATGTCAATGGTCATCCCAGTAACACCGCGAAGGGCCTGTTGACGGTGATGGCCTTCGGGATGCTGGCTGATGTGGAGACGGGATATCCGCTCGTGCTCTCGGAGATGACCCTTACCACCGCGTTGCGCACAGCTGCGACCTCCGCGGTTGCCGCGCGTTGGATGGCGCGTCCGGACAGCCGCGTCATGGCTCTGATCGGCAATGGCTCGCAGGCCGAATTCCAGGCTGTAGCCTTTCACGAGATGCAGGGCATCCGTGAACTGCGGCTGTACGATACCGATCCGGCGGCCACCGAAAAGTTGATGGACAACCTCGGCCGGCTTGCGCTGACAGGATTGCGGGTGGTGCGGTGCCGCTCCACGGCGGAGGCGGTCGCTGGGTCCGATATCGTGACGACCGTCACGGCCGACAAGTGCAACGCCACCATCCTGACACCCGAGATGATCGCGCCCGGCATGCATCTCAATGCCGTGGGCGGCGACTGCCCCGGGAAAACCGAGCTGCATGCCGGCATCCTGCTGCGTCCCGACGCCCGCGTGGTGGTCGAGTTCGAGCCGCAATCGCGGATCGAAGGCGAGATCCAGCAGCTCGCCGCGGATTTCCCGGTCACCGAGCTCACCCTGGTGGTGACGGGCCGCAAGCCGGGCCGCGCCAACGACGCCGAGGTCACTGTTTTCGATTCGGTGGGATTCGCGCTGCAGGACTTCTCGGCCCTGCGCTATCTGCATCGATTGCATCAGCAACGCCGCGGCATACGGGCCGCCATCGATCTGATCCCGGATCTCGAGGACCCGAAGGACCTCTTTTCGCTCGTGGCCGCCCAGTCATCGGCGCTGCCGCGGGCGCGCCCGGTCGCAGGGGTACCCGCGTGACAAAGAATGTCTACCCGCGGACAGGAGGCTCGGAGAGCCCGGGAAAGGAGTCTCGCAATGCGTTGACTCGCACCGTGACTCTGATAGGTGCGCCGACGGACGTAGGCGCGGCGGAGCGCGGCGCCTCCATGGGGCCGGAGGCCATGCGGGTCGCAGGCATCCAATCGGCGCTCGAGCAGCGCGGCTTGCGCGTGATCGATCGCGCCAACCTCGCCGGTCCCGCCAATCCTCGCGACCCATCCACTGGCGGTTATCGCAACCTCGAGGCGGTGCTCGAATGGAACCGGCTGGTGCATGCGGCCGTGTACGAGGAGCTCACCGCCGAGCGTCTGCCCATCCTGCTCGGCGGCGATCATTCGCTTGCGATCGGCTCGATCAGCGCCGTCGCGCGGCACTGCCGCGAGGTCGGGCGCAAGCTGCGGGTGTTGTGGCTGGATGCGCATGCGGATTTCAACACCGGGGAGCTTTCCCCGAGCGGCAACCTGCACGGCATGCCGCTCGCGTGCCTCTGCGGCTTCGGGCCGCAGGCCCTGGTGCAGCTCGGCGGCGCCGTGCCGAGCCTCCATCCGCAGTGGCTGCGGCAGATCGGCGTGCGCAGCGTCGATGAGGGCGAGAAGCGCTTCCTGCACGAGCTCGCCGTCGAAGTATTCGACATGCGCTACATCGACGAGATGGGCATGCGCCAGACCATGGAGCAGGCGCTCGCCGGACTCGACCGCGACACGCACCTGCACGTGAGCTTCGATGTCGACTTCCTGGATCCGGACATCGCCCCGGGGGTCGGCACGGTGGTGCCGGGAGGGCCGACCTATCGCGAGGCGCAGCTTTGCATGGAGATGATCGCTGACTCGCGCCTGGTGGGCTCGCTCGATGTGGTGGAGCTCAATCCCGCGCTGGACGTGCGTAACGAGACGGCGCTGCTCGCGGTGAGCCTGCTGGAGTCGCTTTTCGGCAAGAGCACGCTGGTACGCCGACAGGGCGTGGCGCAGCCGCTCGATCTGGTCGAATACAAGCACAAGCCCGCCTCGACGGCCTGACGCCCTCTGCGGCTTGTCGGGCCGCAAGGCATATGCCATCTTGGATGGCGTGGCCAATCGCGCCCCGAAGAGTTCCCGCACGCAGCGGCGCCCGCCTGCTCAGACGGCTCGTGCGCTCGCTCCTTACGCAGCCAAGCGTACCTTCACGCGCACACCGGAGCCGCCAGCCGTCGTCGCCGCGGACCGCGGCGGGCCGCTCCTCTTCGTCGTGCAGAAGCATGCCGCCCGACGGTTGCATTACGACTTGCGGCTGGAACTCGACGGCGTGCTCAAGTCTTGGGCAGTGCCCAAGGGACCTTCGCTCGATCCGGGCGACAAGCGCATGGCGGTCGCCGTGGAGGATCATCCGTTCGAGTACGCCTCCTTCGAAGGCGTGATTCCCGCGAAGGAGTACGGCGCCGGCCGCGTGATCGTGTGGGACTGCGGTGTTTATTCTCCCGACGAGGACCACGAGCATTCATTCGGCGATCGGCAGGAGGCGCAGCGGCGCGTCCGCGCCGGCATCGGGCAGGGCAAGTTGAGCTTCTTTCTGCGCGGTGAGAAGCTCAAAGGCTCGTTCGCGCTGGTGCGGACGGCCGCTTCGGGACAGTGGCTGCTGATCAAGCACCGCGATGCGTTCGCCAGCGAGCAGGAAGTGGTGCTGCAGGATCGCTCCGTCCTCTCTGGCCTGTCGCTCGATGACCTGTCTTCGAGCCAGACGCCGCCGCGCCAGGCGCGCGCGCCCGATGCGCAAAGTCTGATACCGAGCGGGCCGATCGAAGCCATGCCTGACACCCTGGCGCCGATGCTCGCCACCGCGGGGGAGGCCGCTCGCTCCCATCCCGACTGGCTCTTCGAGCCCAAGCTGGATGGCTATCGCATCATTGCGTTCGTCACGGACAGGACGGTGCGGTTGCAGTCCAGGCGCGGCATCGATCTTACGGCTCAGTTCCCCGAGATCGCCGCGGAGCTCGCCGCCTTGGGCGGCGATCGCATGGTCCTCGACGGTGAGATCGTCGCACTCGGGCCGGACGGAAGGCCCTCGTTCAATGCGCTGCAGAATCGGGCGCAACGGCGCGCCGAGAAGGACATCGCGGAGGCGCAACGACGGACGCCTGCGGTCCTGGTGTGCTTCGACCTGTTGCACTTTGCCGGCATCGATCTGCGGACCGCGCCTTACGGGGACCGCCGCCGCTACCTTGCGCAATGCCTGTTGCCATCGGCTCACATCCAGCTCATCCATGCCGGCAAGGACGCGGAAGTGCTGTATGCGGCAGCGATCGCGAGCGGCTATGAAGGCGTGATCGCCAAGCGTCTCGACAGTATCTATCAGCCGGGGCAGCGCGCCGGCAGCTGGGTCAAGGTGAAACCGGTCCACTCGGCGGAATTCGTCATAGGCGGGTGCACGCAGGGGAAGGGCGCGCGCGAGCCGCTGGGAGCCCTGCTGCTTGGATACTGGCGGGAGGGCGGATCGCTCGCGTACGCAGGTCACGTCGGGTCGGGTTTGGACGACGCCGCCGTCGCCGAGCTGACCCGGCGCACGCGGGAGCTGAAACGCCAGCGCTCGCCGTTCGCCGAGAAGCCGCCGATTCATCGGCCGACGACCTGGCTCGAGCCGCGCCTCGTCGCCGAGGTCAATTTCATCGACTGGACACCCGCGGGCTTGCTGCGGGCGCCCGTGTTCGCACGGCTGCGCGATGACGTGCCTGCGGAGTCGGTCGGCAAGCCACAGGGGCGGCGGCCGCCGAGCGGCCCGTCGTCAACGGCACATGCCGAGAGCCGTAGTCACGAGGCCGATGGAGCGCCGGAAGCGGCCGATGCCGTGGAGCCGGTATTGCGTCAGCTCGCCGGGGCCGGGTCCCGCCTCGACCTGGTGGTGCAGGGGGTTACGCTGCGGCTGACGAGTCTCGACAGGGTCTACTGGCCTGCCGCCGACACGCGCCCGGCGATCACCAAGCGAGACTTCATCCACTATCTTGCCGCCGTATCGCGTTTCATGTTGCCGCACTTGCGCGACCGGCCGCTCACCATGATCCGCATGCCGGCGGGCATCGCGGGCGAGCGCTTCTACCAGAAGCACTGGGAGCAGGAGCTGCCGCAGTACGTGCAGACTATCCGCATCTTCACCGACCATCTGGGCCGTAGCGAGCGTTACATCCTGGTGAACAACCTGCCGACGCTCCTCTGGCTGGGCCAGAACGGCACCCTTGAGTTTCATGTCTGGCACTCCCGCGCCAACGCCGCCGGGGATGGAGCGGGCCTGGGCGCCGACTACGCCAGCTCCGGCGAAGCCCTCGAGAGCTCCGCGCTCGACTATCCCGATTTCCTGGTCTTCGACCTCGACCCTTACATCTATTCGGGCAAGGAGGCGAAGGGGGCGGAGCCGGAGCTCAACCAGAAGGGCTTCGCGATGGGCAAGAAGGTGGCGTTCTGGCTGCGCGCGCTGCTCGAGCAGATGGGGCTGCGGGCGATCGTGAAGACCTCCGGCAAGACCGGGCTGCATGTGTTCGTACCCATCGAGCGGACCGTGACCTTCGATACGGTCAGAGACATCTGTCAGCGGGTTGGCGGGCACGTCCTCAAGGAGCATCCGCAGGATGTCACCCTGGAATGGTCGGTCGGCAAGCGTACGGGCAAGATCTTCATCGACTACAACATGAACGTGCGCGGCAAGACGCTCGCCGCCGCTTATTCCCCCCGCGGCAGCCCCGGGGCGCCCGTCTCCATGCCCCTGAGCTGGGATGAGCTGGAAAGGGCCGTTCCCGAGGACTTCACGGTGGCAACCCTGATTGCCCGCTTGGAAAGGGCGGGCGATCGGTGGCATGATTGGCTCTCGACCAAGCAGAATCTGGCACGAATCTTGAGGTCTACGACCCGGTAGCCGGAGCTCGTAGCCCGGAGGCAATCATGGCCGCACGGTCGATTGGATCGCTCACCATCTCGTTCGGGCTCGTCGCGATACCCGTCAAGCTCTACAGCGCGACGCAGTCGGGCAGTGCCGTTTCCTTCAACCTGCTGCACAAGGGCTGCGGCTCGCGCCTGCGGCAGCAGTACGTATGCCTCAAGGACGGCTCCGTCGTGGAGCGGGACGACATGGTCAAGGGCTATGAGTTCGCCAAGGATCAGTACGTCACCTTCGAGCCGCAGGAGATCAAAGCGCTGGAGGAGGCGGGCACCCATGCGATCGAGATCGCGGAGTTCGTCCCCATCCAGTCGATAGATCCGGTCTACTTCGACAAGGCTTACTATCTGGCTCCCGACAAGGGTGGCGCGAAGCCCTATGCGCTGCTCGCACAGGCGCTGCAGCAGGCGCAGCGCTGCGCGGTCGGCCGTTGGGCGGCACGCGGCAAAGCCTACATCGTCATGCTGCGTCCGGTCGGCGACCTGCTCACCATGCAGCAGCTGCACTTCGCCGCGGACGTCAGGCCGGCGAGTGAGATCGAGATTCCCAAGCAGGAGGTGAAGCCGGCGGAGCTGACGCTCGCGCAACAGCTCATCAACCAGCAGGCCGGAGAAAAATTCGACCCGACTGCGTACACCGACGAGTTGCGGGCCCGCATCCAGACCGCGATCGACAAGAAGGTCGAGGGTCACGAGATCTCGGTTGCCGACTTCCCTGCCGAGGGCGGCGGCAAGGTCATCGACCTGATGGAGGCGCTGCGGGCCAGCCTGGAGAAGGCGGACGCCGCCCGCGCGTCCACCGCGCAGCTGGGTCCGCGCATGGCGCCGAAGCGTGCCGAGCGGCCGCAGCCCGCCAAGCCCTCACGCAAGGCAGGCAAGCGTTAGCGATTCCCCGGCGCGCGCCACATACTGGCAAGGGCGGGTCGCGGAGGGACTGCGGATGCAGCAATACACAATGCGGGATGTGGAGCGGGTTCTGCAGTTGCAGCGCAGCGCTCTGCAGGGGCTCGTGAGGCTCGGGTTCGTGCGGCCCGGCCGCGGTCCGCGGCGGCAATATCTCTTCTCGTTTCAGGACCTGATCATCCTGCGGGCGGCACGCGCGCTCATGCAAGCCAACATCCCGCGCCGGCGGATCCGCCGCTCGCTGGGGCAGCTTCGGCAGCGTCTACCGGACGCTGTGCCCCTGTCGGGCCTCGCCATTTGCGCCATCGGCGACCGGGTCGTCGTGCGCGAGGGGGCCAATCATTGGCAGGCGGATGACGGTCAGTATCTGCTCGGGCTCGATGTCAGCGTGCAGAACGGGACACTGCAGGTGATGGAGCACCGGCAGAATAGAGCCGCCGCGACGCCCGCAACCGGAACGCCTGGCGCGGCGAGGGCCGATACCCACAGCGCCGACATCGCCGGCGAAGCGGCCGGCGCGGACGGGTGGTTCGCCGAGGCCCTGCGCCTCGAGGACAGCGATCCCGTTGCGGCCATCGAGGCTTACGCCCGTGCCGCGGAGGCGCAACCCGTTCATGCGCCGGCGTGGACCAACTGGGGCAGGCTGCTGCACGAGCAGGGCGATGCCCGCGCCGCGGCAAAGGTGTATCGCCGCGCACTCGAGCACTGCGGCGCCGATTCACTGCTGCTTTTCAATCTGGGTGTCGCACTCGAGGACCTCCATGACCCGAATGGCGCCCTGGCCGCCTATCACGCGGCCATCTCGCAGGACCCGGGCTTCGCCGACTGCCATTACAACCTGGCACGGCTGTATGAGTCGGCGGGGAAGACGCAGCATGCCATCCGGCATCTCGGGCAATACCGCCGGCTCGTGACCCGAAGCGAGCATTGAGGGACGCGAGCGGGCGCGAATGGCCATCTGGGTGGGAACCTCCGGATACAACTACCCCGAGTGGCGGGGGAGCTTCTACCCGGAGAAGCTCGCGACGGCAAAGATGCTACCGTTCTACGCGGAGCGATTCGCGACCGTCGAAATCAACTACACGTTCTATCGCTCGCCCAACCCGTCGACCCTCGCGGGCTGGAGCGGGCAGACTCCGTCCGATTTCAAATTCACTCTGAAGGTGCCGAAGCGCATCACGCACGATGCGCGCTTGCGCGACTGCGAGGAGCCCCTGTATCGCTTCCTGAATACGGCCGGGACGCTGGGCGACAAGCTCGGTATGCTGCTCTTTCAGCTCCCGCCCTTCTTCAAAAAGGACCTCGCGGTGCTCGATGCGTTCCTCGAGCTCTTTCCCGCCGGGCTTCGCGCCGCATTCGAGTTCCGGCACGGCTCCTGGCTGAATGATGAGGTGTTCGGGCGCCTCGCGGCCCGCAATCTGACGCTCTGCGTCGCCGACAGTGAGAAGATGACGACACCGGCCGAGGTCACCGGCGATTACGGCTACTTCAGACTGCGCGATGAGGGCTACACGCCGGGTGACATCGAGCAGTGGGCGCGCACCATCCAGGAGAAGACTTCACGGTGTCGAGACGTGTTCGTATACTTCAAACACGAGGAGTCCGGCAAGGGTCCGCGGTTCGCCCGGCTGTTGCTGGACGCGCTGGCTCGCCGGTCGGCCTGACTTAGCGGGTCGATCCCGCCGGACGTGGCTCTGCGCAGCCGCGGCCTCAGGCTTACCGAGGCGAAGCGCGCGCGTGATACGCGCCGCTTGCGAAGAGGCGTATAGTGGCGCGCCTCGAAGCTCAGATGGGCCTAACGCGAGCGCCGATCGATGAACGAGCCGCAAACGCGCGAGTCACAGGCCCTGCGCGAGCCGGCGTTACACTATCGCGTGGGCGATCTGCTGATCGATGTCGGCCGGCAGCGGGTAATGCGCGACACGCAGATGATTGCGCTGCCGAAGCTCTCGTTCGATCTGCTGGTTGTGCTGGCCCGCGCCGCACCGAATCTCGTTTCCGGCGAGGCATTACTGCGGCAGGTGTGGCCGAAGGTCATTGTCGGCCCCGAAACGCTCAACCAACGCGTGAAGCTCGTGCGCGATGCGCTCGGCGACGATTGCCGTCATCCCCGCTATGTGGAAGGGCTGCGTGGCCGCGGCTACCGGTTGATTCCGGCGGTCGAAGTGCACTTCATCGCGCCGCCGGCCGCGCCAGAGTCCGCGGATGCCGCGACTCCCGATGCCGCGCCGCCCGCGCTCGCGGTGTCTGTGGATGCGTCTATTGGCGGAAGCCGGCGGGGCAGGCAGGTACAGGGATTGTGGATTGCGAGCCTGCTGTTCGCCCTCCTGGGAGGGACGCTGGTGCCTTCTCCCTGGCGGCACGCGATCCCAACAGTGACACCTGGGCCCACCCGGTCATTCGCCGCTTCGCCGCAGACCATCGCCGTGCTGCCGTTCGACGACCTCGGGCCAACCGTGCACGACGCTTATCTGGCAGTCGGTATCGCAGGCGCGGTGCTGCATGAGCTTGCGAGCGATCCGCAGCTGACCGTAGTGGCGCGCTCGTCGTCATTTTCACTGGGCGAGCCGCCTCCGGATGCACGCGAAGCCGGACGTCGGCTGGGAGTGCGCTATATCATCGAGGGAAGCGTGCAGCACTCGGGTCACCTCCTGCGCGTCACCGCGCAGTTGATCGACACGCGCACGAATCGCGAGCTCTGGTCGACCAAGCTCGACCGTGATTTCGGCGCAATCTTCGCGCTGCAGGATCAGATATCTGATCAGGTGGCGCGCGAGGTCGAAGCTACGTTGCGCGCCGGCCCTGCCGCACATCGATCACGTCCGCGCAGCTCGGACGTCAACCTGTGCGTGGGCGACAGTGCGGCCATGGCCCGGATCGGATGGCGACATCCGAGCCCGGGCCGTTGCGGAGCTGATCGTCGCGGCTTCCGTTATCGCTTTGCAAGCAGTGCCCTGCGGTCGATGAGCCGGCCGGTCTTTTTCGTATAAAATGCGGTGAGCGCCGCGTTATCGATTTGCGCAACCGCACTCGAAACCGCCGCTTTGAGGCACGCCCGCGCCTGCGACCACTCCGCCAGGGCACGGGTGCTGCTCTCGCTCGCGCAGACGTCCCTGGCCGCTGCATCGATCAGTTGATACAGTCGTGCGATCCCTTGGTGGCTATTGAGGTTGATATCGCTGTACTGCACGAGTTGCGAAACCGGCTCGTAGGCGGGGTCCGGATTCGCTGCGCGTGCCGGGGAGAGAGCCAGTGCGAGGCCAAGCGTGGCGAGCGCGGTGAGGGCAATGCGGGAAACATGAAAGAGTGGTGCTGTGCGTTTCGATGTCATGGTCGTCTCCCGGATGGGGTTGGAGAGAACCCGCTGCTCGGTTCCTGGAAACCTGGCGAGGGGGACGACACAGTGGAGCGCCGCGCGGACCGGTGCATGAAAGCCGGCCAACGTTTTCCTGCAGAGAACAACATGTGGCGCAGCTTGGAGCTTTCTTCACAAAAAAAAGCGACCGTGAGCGCCGGATCGCGGCGTTCTACCGGAGCCTTTGGAGGGCCGCCCCTGACGAGCAGCCCGTGATCCGCGGCCTATGACGGCACCGCGGATCTACTCTTCGGGTACTCGAGCACTCAATCGTCGAGCCCAGGGCTGGCCAGTTTCGCCGCGATTCGCGCCACGTGCTCGCCCTGAAAGCGGCACATCTCGAGCTCGAGCGCCGTTGGCATGCGCAGCTCCGCGCCCGCCCCGGTGACGCAGCTCGCGCCGTAGGGCGTGCCGCCGGTCACTTCGCGCAGGGTCGTGAGGTCCTTGAAGGTGTAGGGCAGCCCCACGATGACCATGCCGTGATGCAACAGGGTGGAATGGAAGGACGTGAGGGTCGTTTCCTGGCCTCCATGCTGGCTCGCGGTGCTGCAGAAGACGCTGCCGGCTTTCCCTACCAGAGCTCCCCGCGTCCAGAGCGGACCGGTCTGATCGAGGAAGTTGCGCATCTGGCCCGCCATGTTGCCGAAGCGTGTCGGGGTGCCGAAGATGATTGCGTCGTAGCGCTCAAGCTCGGCCGGTTCGGCCACCGGGGCGGGCTGGTTCAAGCGAAAGCCGGAGGCTTTGCAGATCTCGAGCGGCACGGTCTCCGGCACGCGCTTTACCGCCACGCTCGCGCCTGCGACCTTGCGTGCGCCTTCGGCCTGTGCTTGCGCCATGATCTCGATGTGACCGTAGCTGCTGTAATAGAGGACAAGGATGTTGGGCATGAGTGCTCTCCTAGGATGGTGCGCCGGTGTGTTGCGCGAGAAACGCCCGCAGGACTGCGTTGTATGAGGATGGATGGTCGAGATTCGGCAGGTGCCGGGCCGCGGCAATGCTCGCGCGCCGCGCGAGCGGTAGAGCCTCGGCCAGCGCATCCGCAGCCTGTACCCGTGATAGGAGGTCGTGCTCCCCGGTGATGATGAGAGCGGGAGTGCGCAGGGAACCGGCCACGGCACACTCCCAGTGGTCTTCGCTGACCGGTAGCTCCAGCAGCAGGTCCTTGCCGCTGTAGCGAGCCGCCATGCGTGCAAGCAGGGCGCGCGCCTCGGCGGTGCCGGTCTGCAATTGCATGAGAGGATGGCTAGCCCAGCGGCGGCGGAAGGTCTGCAGCTCGCCGTGGGCAACCAGCTCGCGATATTCCTCGAGCGGTACGTCCGCGGCTTCGTGGGCCGAATCCTGCGCAAGCATCCGCGGCGGTCCGTCGAGAACCACACAGGAGAGCCGCTCGGGCGCAATGCGGCACAGGTGCAACGCCACGCGCGCGCCCTGCGACATGCCCACGCAGGCGATCCGATCGAGTTTGAGCTCATCGCACAAGGAGAGCGTGTCCTGCACATCTGCGCTGAGGGATGCCCGGCCCGAGGAGAGGCCGAAACCGCGCCGATCCCAGCGCACGAGGCGGAATGAGTCGCTGAGCCGCGCGACCTGGGGCGCCCACATGTCCAGATCGAGGCTCCACCCGTGAATGAGCAATACGGCCGGCCCGCGGCCTTCGTCCCGATAGCGCAGAAGCGCGCCGGCGACGCGCAAGCGGCGGTCCGGGGAAGTTGGAAGCGGCGGCATCAGGGTTTCGAATAGCGAAAAGGATTTCGCTATGAGGTTAGAGACGCGGCGATGCACCGTCAAGTGAAGGTCGGCGACAGGTGCTCCGGCGCTGACCGGTCAGCTCAGATCTGCGCGCTCCAGGAGAGCCCGGGAATCGCGCGCAGGTCGGTGGAGATGCGGCGGCTCAACTGCCGCAGCATGCCGAGCCGATCGCGGACCAGCTTCGCCCTGGTGATCTTTCCCGAGTGGCTCGAAGTGTTGAGCGCGGCGACGACTCTGCCGGAATGGTCCAGAACCGGAACGGCGAGTGCTACCACACCGTACGCGAGCTCGTCGGCAACCGCCGCGTAGCCGCATTCGCGGCATTCGTCGATCAGCGCGCGCAGCTGCACCGGGTCGCGGACCGTCTTGTCCGTCAGCGCCTCGAGTGTGGCCGAATTCAGATAATCCTGCAGGCGCTCGGGGCTCACGCCGGCGAGCAGCACCCGGCCCATCGAGGTGGCATGTGCCGGAAACCGGCTGCCGACGTGCGCCTCCAGGCGAAGCAGAGTCCGCACTGAGGTGCGTGCAACGTAAACGATATCGTTGCCGTCGAGCACGGACATCGCCGCCGAATCCCCCGTTTTGCGCGCCAGCTCCTCGAGGTGGGTCTTGGTCAGGTGCTCGATGTCCATCGACTCGAGGTAGGCGGCGCCGAGCTCGAGGACTTTCGGCCGCAGGAGGAAGCTGCGCCCGTGGCGAGTGACATACCCGAGATCCTCCAGTGTCAGGAGGCACCGTCGCGCCGTAGCGGCCGGAATGGCAGCGCTGCGCGCTATGTCGCTCAGCGTCGGGGCAGGGTGCTCGCGCGTGAACGCGCGGATGACGGCAATACCCTTGGCGAGACCACCCATCGCTTCGCGACGGCTTGGGAGAGGTTTGCGTGCGGCCATGAATCGAGAGTGTATTCGATATGCGAAAGGATGGAAGAGCCTTGACGGCTGTCGCCGGCCGGTCCACGATGGGTTCGTATAACGAAGAGAATTTCGATATACGAAATATGAAGATCGGCCCCGCATCACAGCACGCCACCGCCATCTGCGGCTCGACCGACGCGACCATCTGGGTCCGCGGCCGGGACCTTGCCGCGGACCTGATGGGCAAAGTTGGTTTCACCGACTATGTCTGGCTGCTCATCACCGGCGCGAGTCCGACGCCGGCGCAAAGCCGCATTCTGGATGCGACGCTGGTTGCGATTGCGGAGCACGGACTCGTGCCGAGCGTGCAGGTGAGCCGGATGACACTGGCGGCTGCTCCGGAGGCGCTGCAGGGAGCAGTGGCAGCAGGTCTCCTCGGTTGCGGCTCGGTCATCCTGGGCTCCGCCGAGGCGGCCGGGTGCTTCTTCGCTCAGATCGCCCGGCGGGTTGGCGAAGGGCTGGACGCCGAGACGGCCGCCGGCGAGTCGGTGCGCGAGTATCGCGCGCAGCGACGTTCGATCCCGGGATTCGGACACCCGCTGCACAAGAGCTCGGACCCGAGAGCGCAGCGGCTGCTCGCAATCGCAGCGGAGGCCGGAACGGCGGGTCACTATGCGCAGGCCGCCCGCACGGTCGAGCGACTGCTCCCCGGGCTGATCGGCAAGCCGCTCATGCTGAATGTTTCCGGCGCCATCGCGGCGGTGCTCCTCGATGCGGGCTATCCGCTGCCGGCACTGAAGGGGGTGCCGCTGCTGGCGCGCACGGCCGGGCTCATCGCGCACCTTCTCGAGGAGCAGATGCGTCCCATCGGGTTTGCCATGTCGGATGCTGCCGCGGAGGCAGTCCGCTACGACGGCGAAGCGCCCGCGGGGTCGGAGCCCAAGCCATGACCGCTGCGATTCAAAAGCACGAGGGCCTCGCGCGTGTCCTCGATGGAATCCGCGTGGTCGAGCAGGGTACGTTCATCACCGGACCCTGCGCCGGAATGATGCTCGCCGACCTCGGCGCCGATGTCATCAAGATCGAGAGTCCGGGAGGCGACCCTTACCGCAGCTATCAGGGCGAGCGGTACTCGCCGCACTTTCAGGCCTACAACCGCAACAAGCGCGGCATCGCACTCGACCTCAAGGGCGATGCCGACCGGGAGGTCTTCGAGAGCCTCATCCGCGAGGCGGACGTCTTCATCCAGAACTTCAGGCCCGGTACTTCCGAGCGCCTGGGCGCCGGCCCCGAGCGCCTGCGGTCATTGAATCCCCGGCTCATCTACTGCGCCATCAGTGGTTTCGGCCGCAACGGGCCATATGCGGAACGGCCGAGCTACGACTCGGTCGCGCAAGCGCTCAGCGGCTTCCTGAGCGTCGTCGTGGACCCGCGCGACCCGAAGTTTCTCGGACCAGCGCTCGCAGATGCCATCACGGGCATCTATGCGGCCTACGGCGTGCTTGGGGCACTGGTACAGCGCGGGCGCACCGGTGAGGGCACTCTCGTCGAAGTGTCGATGCTGGAGGCGATGACACATTTCGCCGTGGAGCCCTTTGCCGCGTACTTCGCGCTCGGCGCGGTGCCGCGCTCGGCGGACCGGCCGCGCCTCGCGCAGGCCTACATCCTCAGAACCGCCGACGGCCGGCTGATCGTGCTGCATCTCTCGTCGCTGGAGAAGTTCTGGGGCGGCCTCTTACAGGCACTCGATGACCCGCAGCTCACGAGTGATCCTCGGTTCCAGACGCGCCAGTCGCGCATCGATCACTACGAGGTGCTGCGCTCGGAGCTGATGACCCGTTTCGCGGCCAGCGATCTGGCGCACTGGACGGACAGGCTCCGCCGCCACGACGTGCCGCATGCGCCCATCAACGGGATCGACGAAGTGGTCGCAGATCCCCAGGTAGCGCATCTCGGCATCGTCGTTCCGGTCGAATCGCCGCATGGCGGCCAGCATGCCGTGCGGCCGGCCGTGAGATTCGCCGGCGAGCGTGTCCGCAGCGTCCACGCGGCTCCCCTTCTCGATGAGCACGGAGCCGAGATCCGCCAGGCATTGCGCGGCGGTGTGCGCTGGCCGGTCCGAAGGTGAGCAGCACCGCAGCCCGATACCAATTCCATGATAGGGGGATAACAACGTGCGCACATCTCACGCAGGATGGTTGGCCGCGCTGACCATGGCGCTTTCGCAGCTCATTGCCGTTCCCGCAGGGGCGCAGAGCGTCGCCAACCTCCAGGAGGTCATCGTCACGGCACGCAAGCGGCCGGAGCTGTTCCGCAATCTGCCGATGACGGCCAGCGTCTTCACGCCGCAGACGATCCAGTCGGCGAACATCACCAGCCCGCGCGATTTCATCGCGATGGTGCCCAACATGACGCTGGTGCAGACGCAGAACGTCGGCAACGCCTTCGTCACCATCCGCGGAATCTCCCAGGCCCGTAACAGCGAGCCGTCTGTGGCCGTGATCGTCGACGGTGTCGAGGAGACCGATCCGGAGGAGTTCGCCCAGGAGCTGTACAATGTGCGGCAGATCGAGGTGCTGAAGGGACCTCAAGGCGCGCTCTATGGGCGCGATGCGATCGGCGGCGCCATCATCATCACCACGACGCCTCCGGCCGATCACACCGAAGGCAGCGTCACCCTGGGGGTGGGGAACGGACCGGCCGAGCGTGCCCGCGGCATCGTGAGCGGCCCGCTCGACGCCGCCGGTACCTTGAAATACAGCGCCGCACTCAACTTTTACAACACGGGCGGCTACCTCGAGAACGCCTACCTGCATCGCAAGGCCGATCCCTACCGCGACTACTCCGGCCGGTTTCGGCTCCTCTGGGAGCCGGGGGACGCCCTCACCGCCGACCTGCGCCTCTTCTACGATCGGGTGCAGACCACCGCCTATTACTACGTCATACCGCGCGCCGAGGAGGCCAACCCGTTCTCCAGCTTCACCACCGCGCCCGATGCGAACGACATCGCCAGTCCGATTCAGGTCAACAATGAAGGCACGGACAACCGCGACATCATCGACATTCCGCTCAAGCTCGACTATCGCCCTGGGTACGGCACGATCACCTCGATCACCGACTACGACCAGACGAAGGAGATCGACACCGGCGATGCCTACGATTTCCGGCCGATCGCCGGCTCGATCGCCTACAACGTCTTCTTCGCGGGCATCCCGCCGGCGCTCGGAGGGCCGCTGGATGAGAGCCAGAGCCAGTTCATCCGCGTGCGCTCCTGGAGCGAGGACCTGCGCTTCACCTCGCCGTCGAATGAGACGTTCACCTGGATCACGGGACTCTACTTCCTGCACAAGGAACGCTTCATTTCCACGGACAACATCGTCGATCGGGGACTCGGGGTTCCCGCGGTATACGAGACGCCGATCGTCGATCCGGCCAATCCGTTCGCAACCAATACGAACGTCACCTTCCTGGCGGACGGGCAGAAGAGCAACGCCTGGGCGGCCTACGGCGATGCCACATACAAGCTGACGCAGCGCTGGGAGGCGGATGCCGCCGTGCGCTACGATGAGGACAGGGTCAGCGACAAGACGCGCACGCCGCCTTACTTCCTGGCGCTCGTGCTGGATCCGACGGCCGTCAGCGGCGAAGTGCGTACGCATACCTGGGGCGCATGGCAGCCCAAATTCACCCTTCGGTACAAGCCTGGCGACTACTGGACGCTCTATACCGACTGGAGCCGCGGCTTTCGCAGCGGCGGCTTCAACCAGACGGGAGTGGGCGCAGTCGCGGCTGCGAGCGGCATCAAGGGTGTCAACGACCTGTTCAATGCCGAGATCGCCGACACCTACGAGCTCGGCGTGAAAGGAGACATGCTCGATCACCGCCTGACCCTGGATGCGGATGTCTTCCACACCCACTCGAGCAACGGCTATTTTTTCGTGTATCTCTCCTCGAACTCCACCCAGAACCTCGGCAACCTGAATGCGACCTACAAGGGCGCGGAGATCCAGCTGACGGCCTATCCGACCGAGCACCTGCAGGTGTACGCCGGTTACGGCTATACGGACAGCAGCATCACCAAGATGGCGGACCCGACCGTACTCGGCAATCAGGCGCCGCTCGTCTCGCGCGATACGGTGAATGCGGGAGCGATGTATGATCATGCGCTCGGCGGCGGACTTCACGGCACGGCGCGTCTCGATTATCAGAACATCGGCCGCACCTGGTGGGATCCGCAGAACTCGACTTCGCGGGACCCGGTCTCGCTGGTCAACCTCGACCTCAGCCTCAGGGGCACGCGCTGGACTCTCACGGCCTGGTCGAAGAACCTGACCAACACGATATACAATGCGGAATTCTCCCCTGGAGGGTTCCTCTGGCGGGCCCTGCCGCGGCGCTACGGGCTCGATTTCGAGTATCGATTCTGATCTGGAGGTTCCATGGCTACCCTCGCGAAGCTGCCTTCCCGCCTGCACCACACGGCCTATGTCACCCACGACCTCGAGGCGACGCGCAAGTTCTACGAGGAGGTGATCGGGTTGCCGCTGGAAGCGACCTGGTGCGAGGTCGATCAGCTGTTCGGCGCCGAGCGCGTCTACTGCCACCTGTTCTTCGGGATCGGCGATGGTGGCGCGCTGGCGTTCTTCAACTTCGCCAAGCCGGAGGATGACAGGCAGTTCGGTCCGCAGATGCCCTTCACGCCGTTTCACCACATCGCCTTGAAAGTCGATCGGCAGACGCAGGCGGATATCGAGAAGCGGCTTGCCGACGCCGGGTACCTGCCGCCGAAGACCTTCGTGCTGGAGCACGGGTATTGCCGCTCGGTGTACGTGACGGATCCCAACGGCCTCATCCTGGAGTTCACGCTGGATCATCCGCAGGCGGATGAGATCGCGCGGACGCGGCGCGCCAATGCCCATGCGGACCTGAAACGCTGGCTCGCCGGGGATCACACTTCAAACAATACTTACCGGGCGGAGTAGCGGCGCCGGGGGCCTCCATGCAGCGAAGCACAGACCGTATCCTGACGACCCACGTCGGCAGCCTGCCGCGTTCCCAGGCCGTGACGGATGTCCTGTTTGCGCGGGCGGCGGGCCATCCCGACGGGCCCGGGGCCGCATCCACCATCGCAAATGGGGTGAAAGAGGTCGTGCGGCGGCAGGTGGATGTCGGCATCGATGTCGTCAGCGACGGCGAGACGAGCAAGATCAGCTATGCGACCTACGTGTCGGAGCGGCTATCCGGCTTCGGCGGCGATACGCCCCGCGAGCCGGGGCAGGATCTGGTGGAATTCCCCGGTCTTCTGCGCAAGCTTGCGGACCGGGGCGCGACGGCCAAGTATCGCAGGCCGCGTTGCGTGGGGCCGGTGGGAGTGAAGGACACGCGGCCGCTCGCGGTGGACCTGGAGAATCTCGCGGCCGCGGCGCTCGCCGCCTCCCCGCGGGAGGCTTTCATGAATGCCGCCTCTCCCGGCGTGGTCGCATTATTTCAGCCGAACGACTTCTATCCCAGCGCAGATGCCTACCTCGAGGCGCTCGCCGAGGCGCTGCGGGCCGAGTATGAGGCGATCGTCGCGGCCGGCTTCCTGTTGCAGATCGATGCCCCCGATCTCGGCATGGGCCGGCACACCATGTATCGCGACCGCTCGGAGGAGGAGTTCACGCTGCTCGCGGCGAGGCACATCGAGGTGCTCAATCATGCTTTGCGGAACGTGCCCGCGGAGCGCGTGCGCATGCATGTCTGCTGGGGGAACTACGAGGGACCGCATCACCACGACATCCCCCTCGCGCGGCTGCTGCCGGTGGTCCTGCGCGCCAAGCCTCAGGCGCTGCTCTTCGAGGCCGCGAACCCCCGCCATGCCCATGAGTGGGCGGTATTCAAGGACGTGCGGCTCCCCGAGGAGAAGATTTTGATTCCGGGCGTCATCAGCTCCACGACCAACTACATCGAGCATCCGCTGCTGGTCGCGGAGCGGCTGGAGCGGCTCGCGGATTTGGTTGGCCGCGAGCGGGTGATCGGCGGCAGCGACTGCGGCTATGGAACCTTCGCGGGTTTCGGCCCGGTGGAGCCGGATATCGCCTACATGAAGCTCGCTGCGCTCGTCGAGGGGGCCCGGATCGCGAGCGACAGGCTCTGGCGCTAAGCTCTGGCGACAAGTTTCCTCGGTCATCCCTGGCTGCCCGGCTGCCGCTCGTTGATTTTGCCATGTGAGGCTTTACCATGTGGTGAGCCACATGGCAGCCAGGGCTGCCTCATTGCCGCCCGCACGGAGACCGACTCCCTTGAAGTACCGCAAGTTTGGCCGAATCGGATGGGACGTCTCTGAAATCAGCTTTGGCGCCTGGGCGGTCGGCGGGGAGTGGGGAGCCGTCGATGACGAGCAATCGATTGCGGCGCTGAAGAGGGCTCTCGAGCTCGGCGTCAACTTCTTCGATACGGCGGATGTCTACGGCGATGGCCGCTCGGAGCGGCTGTTGCGCAGGCTGCGCAAGGAGACGAAAACGCCCTTTCACATCGCAACCAAGGCGGGGCGGCGGCTCAGCCCCCACGTTGCGGCTGCCTATAACAAGGAGAACCTCACCGCCTTCGTTGAGCGCTCGCTCGAGAACCTCGGGGTGGAGTCGCTCGAGCTCGTGCAGCTGCACTGCCCGCCGGCCGACACCTACTACCGGCCGGAGACCTTCGCCGCCATGGACGATCTGGTGAAGGCCGGCAAGGTCCGGCATTACGGCGTCAGCGTCGAAAGAGTGGAGGAGGGGCTCAAGGCGATGGAGTTCCCGAATGTGGAGTCCATCCAGATCATCTTCAACATGTTCCGCCAGCGCCCGGCGGAGCGCTTCCTGGCCGAGGCGCAGCGCCGTGGGGTTGCCACCATCATCCGGGTGCCGCTGGCGTCGGGATTGCTCACCGGCAAGTTGACAGCCGGCTCGACGTTCGCGCCGAACGATCACCGTAACTTCAATCGTCACGGCGAGGCGTTCGATGTGGGTGAGACGTTCGCCGGCGTTCCTTATGAGACTGGCCTTCAGGCAGTTGCAGAGCTCAAATCGCTGGTTCCTGACGGCGCTACCCTGGCACAGCTCGCCCTGCGCTGGATTCTCATGTTCGAAGGCGTCTCGACCGTCATCCCCGGCGGCAAGAATGCGCGGCAGGTCGCGGACAACTGCGGCGCGAGCGCCCTGCCTTCCTTGAGCGAGGAGCAGATGAGGTCCGTGCGGGCGATTTACGATCGCTATGTCCGGCCGAGCGTACACCAGCGGTGGTGAGCTGACACCGTCCCCGGCTCCACGATAGGCCAAGGGCTGATGCAGCATTCCGCGACGGACGGCCAAGTCCCTTCACCAGCCGGCTCGGCAGCCCGCGTCCAGGCGAGCGCGGCACCGAATCCCCCAGCGCCGCAGCGGCCCTTGCCGAAAAGCGCGCCGATGCGCAGACCGCAGTTTCGCGATGCGATGCTCGTCGGCATCGTGACCCTTGGCGCCTGGGTGATCTGCGGAATCTTCAACTTCACGGAAGTGCTGCGCCGCCTCAATGCGCCGTACGAGCGCTACCAGCTCGATGAGCTGCCTTCGGTGCTGCTCGTGCTGGGTCTCGGGCTCACCTGGTTCGCCACCCGCCGCTATGGCGAGGCGCGGCAGGAAATCGCGCGCCGCAAATCGGCCGAGGCGCAACTTGCGGCGGCGCTGGCGGACAACCGCCGGCTCGCGCAGCAGTACGTGCAGCTGCAGGAATCCGAGCGCAAAGCGCTCGCCCGCGAGCTGCACGATGAGCTGGGACAGTACCTGAATGTCATCAAGCTCGATGCCGTCGGGATTCGGGACGATCACGGGGCAATGCAGACGGCCATGCATCGGCGCGCCAGCACCATCGTAGAGAACTGTAATCACATCCATGGTGCTCTCGCGACGCTCATCCGCGAGTTGCGGCCGACCGGTCTGGACGAGCTGGGACTTGCCGCCGCATTGGAGCACTGTGTCGAGACCTGGCGTGCGCGGCTGCCCGGCGTATCCCTGCAGCTCACCATCGCTGGCGACTTCACGGGATTGCCCGAGAGCATCACGGTTACCTTGTTTCGGCTCGTCCAGGAGGCGCTGACGAACGTCGCGAAGCACGCTGATGCGAGCAGGGTGGCCGTGCGCCTCCGACGCACGGTGGCCGACAACGATGGTGACAGGATCGATCTGGCCGTTGCCGACAATGGCATCGGTACGACGCCCGGCCTAGCGTCCCAGGGACTCGGCCTGATCGGGATGCGCGAGCGGGTCATGGGGCTCGCGGGAAAGCTGATATTCACCAGCTCGCCGGGCCAGGGTTTCGAGCTCTCGGTACAGATCCCGGTGCCGGCCGGCGCGG
>DASYGA010000100.1:0-6606 GCA_036000265.1 Steroidobacteraceae bacterium
CGTGGTCGGTGGCCAGCAACTGCAGCCCCGGCGCGGTCAGCGCGCGCAGCGTGCGCCGCTCCTGCGCCATGCGCGCAAACAGAGCCGTCAATCCGTGCCGGTCCCGCCAGGTAATCGGCGGCCCCTCATCATACGGCTGGAAAGCGGCCCCAACCTCCTCGCCATCATAGATCAGCGGAATGCCGGGCAACGTGAACAACAGCTCGATCGCGACCCGTGTCTCGCCGACCCCATGGCGCGCGATGAACCGCTCTCCGGTGTCGTTGTTGTCGAGAAATCGCAGCAGCAGCGTGTGCCCGGGGTATCCCTTGCCGCCGTTGGTCAATGCGGCGCGCAGCCGCGCGAGATTCGGCATCCTACCCGGTGGTGCGAATACGCCGTCCCAGGCCCATTCTCCGAGTCGCGAAGTCCAGTCGTACGCGGCATCGAAGCCATGGCTAACGTAGTATCGATCGCGGCCGGAAGCCTCTGCGATCAGGACGACGCCGGGATCGATGCGCTCGAGACTGGCGCGCAGCTGCGGCCAGAAGCGCGGATCTCGTTGCCGGACGGCCCACGCGGCATCGAGGCGGAAACCATCAACGCGATAATCCCGCAGCCAGTGCGCGAAGGCGGCCAGCATGTAATCGCGCACGGCCGGATCGTCGTAGTTGAGATTCTCGAGATTCGTCCAGTCGAAATAGTGCACCGGCTTTCCCGAGCCATCGCGCTCGAACCAGCCGTAATAGGCCGACGCGCGCCCGCGCCGTTGCGCATCGCGAAAATAGGGGGACTGGTCGGACAGATGATTGGCGGCCATGTCGAGCAGCACGCGCAGCCCCTTGGCGTGCGCGGTGCGCACGAGCGCGCGCAGCTGCGCCGCCGAGCCGAATCTCCTGCGCAAGCGAAATTCATCGGTCACCGCGTAGCCGAAGTCGCCGGGCGATGCTGCGGTTACCGGAGAAAGGAGTATTGCGTTGGCGCCGAGCGCCGCGATGGCGCCAAGGCGAGCCTCGATCGCCACCAGTCCGTTCCTGCCGCCCGGCGCGAAGAAATACGGCGAGGCGTCATAGATGATCATGTTGCGCGGACTTGCCGGGGAGCGGCTCGCCGCATGCCCCTGCGGCTGCAGCTGCACGGCGGCACCCGCCGCACCGCTCGCAGCAGCAACCCCGCACAGCATGGCGAGCAAGGCCTTGCGGAGCCAGACCCAGCCGCGCCTCATGCCGTGCCCATGCTACTCTGCCGTTTCCCAGCTGAGCCTGGGCTCGAGCCTGACCGGGCCGTATACGTGTGGATTGCTCGCTGCATCGATGTGAGAGATTCGTGGCTTCCAGGCGCCCAGCCCAACCTGTCCCGACCATAGAGAGAAGCCGCTGCGGCTGGGTTCCGCAGGGCGATGCGCAATACGCCTGCTACCACGACGAGGAGTGGGGCCGGCCGGTGCGCGATGATCGGCGCCTCTTCGAGATGCTCACGCTCGAAGGAGCGCAGGCGGGACTCTCCTGGTCCACGATCCTGCGCAAGCGTGCCGCGTACCGAGAGGCCTTTGCCGGGTTCGATCCCGGCAAGGTGGCCCGATTCGATGCGCGCCGCCGCGCGGCGCTGCTGCAAGATGCCGGCATCGTCCGCAACCGCCTGAAGATCGACTCCACGGTGAGCAACGCCAGGGCCTTTCTGGCCGTGCAGCAGGAGTTCGGGTCCTTCAGCCGGTACCTGTGGGCCTGGGTCGGCGGCCATCCCGTCCTCAATGGCAGGCAAACCCGCAGTCAAGTACCCGCCCAAAGCGAGCTCAGCGATCGGATCTCCCGCGACCTGAAGAAGCGCGGCTTCCGTTTCGTCGGCTCAACCATCATTTACGCCTATTTGCAGGCCGTCGGCGTCGTCAACGATCACACCGCGGGATGCTATCTTTACCAGTCCCCACCCGCCGCGGCGCGGGTGGCCCGCAAGGCGTCCCGCTCTTAAGATATCCATCGAGAAACCAGGGGAACCCCTCATGAAATCATTCTTGGCCGCAGTGGCCGTCGCCGCGGCAGTCCTCGCACCCGCCGCCTATGCCGATTGCAGCTATCCGCAAGCCCCGAATCCGCTTCCCGATGGCAATACGGCGACTCTCGCCCAGATGCTGTCCGGGCAGAAGGCGGTGAAGGCCTACAACGAGGAAATGACCGCCTATCTCTCCTGTATTCAGCTGGAGCGCGACAGCCGCGTAGCCCAGGCCGGCGACAAGCTGACCAAGCAGCAGAAGCAGGCGGTCGAGGCGATCGAGATCCAGAAGCACAATGCCGCGGTGGACCAGCTGCACTCGGTGGCCGACCGGTTCAACGCGCAGGTGAAGATCTTTAAGGCCAAGGGCAAGAAGTCCGACGACTGACCGTGCTCAGTCCCTCGCAGGCAGATGAGCTCATCGCGCAGCACCTGACGTGTCTGCCGATCGAGTCGCTGCCCATCGCACAGTGCGCGGGGACGGTGCTGCGGGAGAACATCTACGCGGAGCGGGACCAGCCGCCGTTCGACCGCGTCACCATGGACGGTATCGCGCTCGACAGCCGGGCCGGCGTGCGCCGGCTGCGCATCCAGGCGATGCAGGCGGCCGGTGACCCGCCGCTCGCGCTCTCGGGATGCGACCACTGCATAGAGGTCATGACCGGCGCAGTTCTGCCGGAGGGATGCGATGCGGTCGTGCCGGTAGAGCGGATCACGGTGCGCGCTGGTCATGCGGAGCTGGCGCAGGACCTCGCGGTGCAGCCGGACCAGAATGTCCACCGGCGGGGCACCGACACCCGCCAGGGGAATCTCCTGCTGGCGACCGGCACCCGGCTCGGGCCGCCGGAAATCGCCATCGCGGCCGGCGCCGGCATGGCGCGGATCCGGGTCAGCAGCCAGCCCATGCTGGCCGTCATCTCGACCGGGAATGAGCTCGTCGAGCCCGGCGAGCCGATCCTGCCGCACCAGATCCGCCGCTCGAACGCTTATGCCATTGCTGCAGCGCTGCGACTGCACGGGTTTCAACGGGTGGCGGACGATCACATCATCGACGAGGCGACTGAGCTGCGGCGCAGGCTGAAATTCCATCTGGAGACCCATGACGTGCTCGTGCTGAGCGGCGGCGTCTCCATGGGCAAGCTGGACCTGGTGCCGCGCGCTCTCGAGGAGCTCGGCGTGCGCTGCGTGTTCCACAAGGTGGCACAGCGCCCCGGCAAGCCCCTCTGGTTCGGCATCGCCGGCTCAGGTGCCGCCGTCCTCGGGCTCCCGGGGAACCCCGTCTCGACCGCGGTATGCGTTTCGCGCTACGTGCTGCCCGCGCTGGCCGCGAGTCAGGGGCAGGCGCCCTCGATCCCGGAGCGCATGGCCCTGGGCGCGCCGGTCACCGTAGATCCGCCCCTCACCTTCTTCCTCCCCATACGCATCCAGATCGACGACTGGGGCAGGAGCTGGGCCATGCCCGCCCCGACGCATGGGTCCGGGGATTTCACGGCACTCGCGGGCACTGATGGGTTCGTGGAGCTGCCGCCGGGTCCCAATACCTACCCGAAGGGATTCGTGACCCGGCTGCACCGGTGGTAGGCTGAGTCCATGCCCTCTCCCGATGTGATCGTCCCCCTGCCAGGATCCGCAGGACCGCGTGACCGCCGCGGGCGGCCGCTGCGCGATCTGCGGATCTCGGTCATGGACCGGTGCAACTTCCGCTGCCCGTACTGCATGCCGCGGGAGACCTTCCATGACCGCTACCGCTTCCTCGGCTCGCACGAGCGCCTGTCGTTCGATGAGATCGTGCGCCTGGCGCGCCTGTTCGTGCGTCTCGGCGTGCGCAAGCTTCGCCTCACCGGGGGCGAGCCGCTGCTGCGGCCCAATCTGACTGATCTGATCGGCGATCTGACCGCCATCGAGGGCGTCGATGACATCGCCTTGACCACCAACGGCGTCCTGCTCGCCAAGTACGCCTTCGAGCTGCGCGCCGCGGGGCTGCAACGCATCACGGTCAGCCTCGACAGCACCGACCCGGAGATCTTCCGCCGCATGAGCGGCGGCTTCGGTGGACCGGAAGATGTGCTCTCGGGAATCGAGCACGCGCAACGCGCGGGTCTCGAGCCGATCAAGATCAACGCCGTGGTGCAACGCGGTGTGAACGACCACACCGCTCTCGATCTGCTCGAGCGCTTCCGCGGCACCGGCGTGATCGTCCGCTTCATCGAATACATGGATGTCGGCAACCGCAACGACTGGCGGCCGGAGCTCGTGGTGCCTTCGCGGGAGCTGCTGGCGCGCATCGCCGAGCGCTGGCCGGTTTCGCCCCTGCGCCGCGAGTACCGGGGCGAAGTGGCCGAGCGCTATGCCTTCACCGATGGCGGCGGCGAGGTCGGCTTCATCTCCTCGGTGACTCAGCCCTTCTGCGGCGATTGCTCGCGAGCGCGCCTGTCATCGGACGGCGTGCTTTACACCTGCCTCTTTGCCAAGCAGGGGACCGGTCTGCGGGACGCGCTTCGCAGCGGTGCGAGCGATGATCAGCTGCTGGATGTCCTGCGCCGGGTCTGGGTGGACCGGTCCGACAACTACAGCGAGCAGCGGCAGGCCCAGCGTGACTCGGCCGGCGATAGCCGCAAGGTCGAGATGTTTTACATCGGTGGCTGATGGGGCGCTCCGGACTCACTCACCTCGACAGCAGCAACCGCCCGACGATGGTGGATGTGGCAGGCAAGGAAGTCACGCACCGGGAAGCCGTGGCGGAGGCCACAGTGCGCCTGCCGCGCAATGTCGCCGCTGCGCTGCGGGCGAGCGGTCATCGGACCAAGAAAGGCCCGGTCTTCGACACGGCCATCGTTGCGGGCGTCATGGCGGCGAAACGCACGCACGAGCTCATCCCGTTCTGTCATCCGCTCGGGCTCGAGCACTGCTCCGTGCAGATCGAGGACCGTCGCGGCGGAGAGGTCGTGGTGCGCTGCCGGGTGGCCGTGCATCACCGCACGGGTGTGGAGATGGAAGCGCTGACCGGTGCGGCGGTGGCGGCGCTGACCATCTACGACATGTGCAAGGCGCTCTCGCATGACATCGAGATCGCAGGCGTCCGGTTGCTCGAGAAAACGGGTGGCAAGCGCGCCTACAAGCGCGTGGCCCGTCAGGCGCGAGTCCGATCGCGCGCGTAAAATGCGAGCTGATATGGACGCACTGACTGCAACCTCCCCTTCCCGGCAAACGGGCACGGCCGCGGCGCCGCTTTACGGACTCGTGCTCGCCGGCGGCCGCAGCAGCCGCATGCAGCGCGACAAGGCAGCGCTCGAGTATGCGGGCCGTACGCAGCTCGAGCGCACGATCGAGCTGATCACCCCCTTCGTCGAGCGGGCCTTCGTCTCCGTCCGGCGCGACCAGACGGGCGACCCGCTGCGCGCGCGGTTCGCGCAGATCGTCGACTCCGGCGAAGTCCACGGACCCATTGCCGGCCTCATCGCCGCCCAGTCCGCCCATCCCCATGCGGCCTGGCTCGTGCTCGCCTGCGATCTCCCGCTCCTCGATCAGCAGACACTGGAGCATCTACTGCACTCACGGCAGCCGGAGCGGCAATCGACGGCCTACCGGTCGAGCCGCGACGGCCTGCCGGAGCCTCTTTGTGCCATCTACGAGCCCGCGAGCGGCGAGGCGATCCGCGCATACGTCGCGAGCGGCCGCGACTGCCCGCGAAAGTTCCTGCTCAATGCGGACACCGCGCTGGTCGATCAGCCCGATCCGGGCGCGCTCGACAACGTGAACACACCAAACGAGTACGGTTCCGCGCTCGACCGTGTGCGGCGCTCCGCAGGCGCCGGGGAGGCCGATTCCGCGGTCGCGCCCTCGGCCGCGTCGCGCCGGATCGATGTCCAGTACTACGCGCTGCTGCGCGAGCAGGCGGCGCGCAGCTCGGAGTCGCTGCTCACCGCGGCCGGCACTCCGCGCGAGCTCTATCAGGAGCTGCAGCGGCGCTACCCTTTCTCGCTGGCGCCGGAGATGTTGCGCGTCGCGGTCAACTCGGAGTTCGGCGACTGGGATCAGCCGCTGCGCGCAGGGGACTCGGTCGTGTTCATTCCGCCGGTCGCGGGGGGGTGAGCGCGGTGCCTTCATCGAGGACACTTAACGTGTCCGTATCCTGGGGTACTTGCATTCCCGGGAGTGGGTCTCAGAGAGTGCCACGGACGGCTGAGCACTGAACGTGCGGTACCTCGCTCTTGGCCGGGCCGGGTGCCCTGCCACCATGGACGGTCAGTGGTACGATCCAGACGAATGACCTTCCGCTTCTCCTCCACTCCCCTCGACGAATCCGCGCTGCGCGCCGAGCTCGGCGATCCCGCCTGCGGCGGCTACGCCGCTTTCGAGGGTTGGGTACGCGATCATAACGAGGGCCGGCGCGTACGCCGGCTGGAGTACGAAGCGTTCGAGCCGCTGGCGATCAAGGAAGGCGAGCGGATCATTGCGGAGGCGGTGGCGCGCTTCGGCGTGGAGCACGCGGCGTGCGTGCACCGGATCGGGACACTCGAGATCGGCGAGAAGGCGGTGTGGGTCGGGGTGGCATCGCGCCACCGCGACGAGGCCTTCCGTGCCTGTCGCTACATCATCGACGAGGTCAAGCACCGGGTGCCCATCTGGAAGAAGGAG
>DASYGA010000103.1:0-7821 GCA_036000265.1 Steroidobacteraceae bacterium
CATCTCGTCGTGCTCGAAGGAGAGCGGCTTCTGCGCATCGAGCACCTTGTCGAGGTGCAGATACTCCCCGTACGAGAGCGAGGAGCCGAGGTCCCAATGGATGGCCTCGCCGGCCAGGTCCACCCGCTCGGACTTGTCGTAGCGCTTGGAGCTCATGTCGACTCGTCCGCGAAGACCCACTCCGGCACGCGCCGCCAGCCGTCGAGCAGCTCCCTGTCGAGGCTGCGGTAGTCCGGGCAATGCCGCGCCACGCATTGCCAGAACCTGCGCGAGTGATTCATGTGCTGAGTATGGGCGAGCTCGTGGATCATGAGATAGTGCACCACCGCCGGCCGCTGGAACAGCAGGCAACAATTGAGGCTGATCGTGCCGCGCGTCGAGCAGCTTCCCCAGCGGGTGCGCTGCCGGCGGATGAGGACGCGATCGTAGCTGAAGCCGAGCTCGCGTGCGCACTGAGCCAGCAGCGGCGCGAGCACCTGGCGCGCGCGCTCGGTCAGCCAGCGGCGCAGCGCCTGGCGCACCGACTGGCCGTTGCCGGTCCCTCCCGCGAGGGTGAGCAGGCCCGAGCCCGCCGCGGCGATCCGTGCCCGGCGTGGGCCATCGGCAAGATGGATCCGCCAGGTCTCCGCGCACGCGGGCAGCTCCAGCCGCGGCGGCGGGAAAGGTACCGGCGGCCCGGCCCGGCGCCGCGCCTCCTCGCGCTTGCGCTCGATCCAGGAGCGATGCCTCTCCAGAAAGTGCTCCACAGCACGCACCGATGTGCGGAATGGCACCACAACCTCCACGCGGCCGGTATGGAAGACGCGCACCGTCAACCGGCGCGCGCGCTGGCTCTCGCGGACGCTCCACCCTTCGGTGGCATCCTTGTCGGACCATAACGGCAACTGGGACGTCACCATATTGGAAATCAAAGCAGCGTGGCGGCAGAATCCCCGGCCAGCCCATAATACCAGTCGAAGGCGCGGCGCATGCGGCGCGTCCGGCCAGGAGATGCCGTGCCCGAGAGCCCACCGATACTCGAAGTCCACAATCTCGCCAAACAGTATCCCGCCGTCACGGCCGTGGACGGCATCTCCTTCGCCGTTTCCGAGGGCACGTGCTTCGGCCTGCTCGGACCCAACGGCGCCGGCAAGACCACCACCATAGAGATCATGGAGGGAATCCTGCCGCCGACCTCGGGCGAGGTGCGCTACCGGGGCGAGCCGGTGAGCGCGCGCTTTCGCGAGGAGGCGGGCATTCTTTTCCAGAAGACCGCGCTGCAGGAGTTCCTGACTGTGCGCCAGAGCGTGGCGCTGTTTCGCGGTCTGTACGAGCACGGTCTCGATGTGGATGAGGTGCTGAAGCTGTGCGCGCTCGAGAAGCTCGCACAGCGCGACAACCGCAGGCTCTCCGGCGGCCAGCAGCAGCGCCTGCTGCTGGCGATCGCGCTGGTGAACGATCCGCAGGTGCTCTTCCTCGATGAGCCGACGACCGGCCTGGATCCGCAGGCCCGGCGCAACTTCTGGGACCTGGTGGAGTCGATCAAGGCGCGGCGCAAGACGATCATCCTCACCACGCATTACATGGAGGAGGCACAGCTCCTTTGCGATCAGATCGCGATCATGGACGGCGGGCGGATCATCGCGCAGGGACCGCCGCAGCAGCTCGTGCGCGAGCACTTCTCGGAAGTGCTCCTCGAGCTGCCACGCCAGGAGTTTCCCGAGGGCGCGCGGCGACTGCCGCTGAAACTGATCGAATCCAGCGATCGGGTCGAGATCAGCACGCGCGATCTCGACGGCACGCTGCGGGCGCTGATCGATGCGCAGGTGTCGCTGCGCAACCTGCGTATCCGCCCCGCCAATCTCGAGGATCTCTTCCTCGATCTGACGGGCAAGGAGCTGCGCGCGTGATGAAGCGGCTCCTCGCCGTCTGGCATGCGCGCAACCTCGAGTTCCTGCGCGACCGGCCGACGCTGCTGTTCACGCTGTTGCTGCCCGTGGGCCTGGTGATCGGCATGGGCTTCATCTTCGGCGGCCCACCGCGCCCGCTCTTCAAGGTGGGGGTCCTCGGCACCGCCGCGGCGGCCCGGAGCAACCCGTTCCTCCACGAGCGCTACGTGCAGTTCGTGCCCGTCGCAGATGAGACCGCGGGACTTGCCGAGGTGACCCACCAGAGGATCGATCTGCTGGTCGATCTCGACGGCAGCGCGCGTTACTGGGTCAACACCGATTCGCCCAAGGGCTATATCGTCGAGAAGCTGCTCATCGCGGCCGATCCCGGGGCGCGGCGCCAGCCGGTGACCGGCCAGGCGATCCGTTACGTCGACTGGCTCTTCCCCGGGATCCTCGCCATGAACATGATGTTCAGCTGCCTGTTCGGGGTCGGATACGTCGTGTTGCGATACCGCAAGAGCGGGTTTCTCAAGCGGCTGCATGCGACGCCGCTCAGCGCGTTCGAATTTCTAAGTGCGCAGGTACTCTCCCGTCTCAGCCTGATCGTCTTCGTGACGGTGATTCTCTACGTCGGCATCGGCGCGATCATCCACTTCCACAACGCCGGCAGCATCGCCCTCCTCCTTCTAATCGCCGTCACCGGCTCGCTGTCGATGATCGCCCTCGGCATCACCATTGCCGCGCGCTTCGCCAGCGAAGAGGTGGTCAACGGGCTGCTGAACCTGCTCACCTGGCCGATGATGCTGCTCTCCGGCATCTGGTTCTCGATCGAGGGCGCGCCCCGCTGGGTACAGTGGGTGGCGGACCTCTTCCCTCTGACTCAGGTGATCGATGCGGCGCGTGCGGTCATGCTCGACGGCGCCGGCATTCGCAGAATCACGCCCAACCTCGTTTATCTCGCGGCGACGACCCTCGTGTTCCTGGCTTTCGGCGCGTGGTCGTTCCGCTGGAGGGTCGATTGAAACAAGCCATGCGTTTCTTCAGCGACAACACCGCCTCCATCTGTCCGGAGATCCTGGAAGCAATCACCGCGGCGAATCACGACCTCATGGTCGCCTACGGCGATGATCCGTGGACACGGCGCCTGGACGAGGTGCTCGGCGGATTCTTCGGCACCGAGGTACGCGCCTTCGCGGTGGCGACCGGCACCGCGGCCAACGCGCTCGCGCTCGCAACGCTGTCGCCGCCATATGGGGCGATCTACTGCCACCCGGAAGCGCACATAGCCGTCGACGAATGCGGCGCACCCGGATTTTTCTGTGGCGGCGCGCAGCTCGAGCGCATCGATGGCAAGGACGGCAAGCTCACCGCCCAGGCGCTCGCCGCCACGCTCGATGGGCACTCGGTGTCGGTGCACAGTGTGCAGCCGGCGGTGGTATCGATCAGCCAGGCGACCGAGGTCGGCACCGCATACCGCCCGGCCGAGGTCGCCGCATTGTGCGAAGTCGGGCATCGCCACGGACTGCAGGTCCACATGGACGGAGCGCGCTTTGCCAACGCAGTGAGATACCTCGACTGTCACCCGGGCGATGTCACCTGGCGGGCTGGAGTCGACGTGCTTTCCTTCGGCGCGACCAAGAATGGCGCCCTGGGCGCGGAGGCGGTGGTGTTCTTCCACCCGGAGCGCGTGCGGGACTTCGAGCTGCGGCGCAAGCGCGCCGGTCATCTGCTGTCGAAATCGCGCTTCGTCGCGGCACAGCTTCTGGCCTACGTGGAGTCGGGTGTCTGGCGGCGCAACGCAGAGCGCGCCAACGCCCTGGCGCACCGCATCGGACTGGCTGCGGGCGCCCGCCTGCTGCACCCCGTCGAGGCGAACGAGGTGTTCGTCAGCCTTGGGACGGAGGGCAAGGAGTCCTTGCGGGCGGCGGGCTTCGAGTTCTACGACTGGGGACCGCCCGCCGCGGGCGAGGCGCGCCTGGTCGCCTCCTGGGACCAGGACGAGCGCCATGTCGAGGCGCTCTGCACCGCGCTGTCCGCAAAGTAGGAAGCCAACAGGTTCGACTGCGCCCGCATGCCCGCCCGCCCCGCCCGCCCGCCCGCGTAGGCTGACACACGCGGTCGCTTTGGCTGTCTACAGCTCTCGCAGGCCCTCGGTGACGGGCATGCGTGCGGCGCGCACGGCGGGGAACAGTCCGCCGAGGAAGCCGATGGCGAGTGCCCATTTGAGGCCGGTTGCGAGCAGAGCCGGCGTTACGCGGAACTCGAATACCACCTGGCTGAAGTTGGCCCCGAGTGTCGAGGCGGTGTAGTTATCGAACAGCAGCCAGGCGATCGCGGCGCCGATCACCCCGCCGCCGACGGCGAGCAGCAGCGTCTCGATGAGCACCGAGACGACCACCGGCGCTCCCCTGAAGCCAATCGCGCGCAGTGTCGCGATCTCACGCGCGCGCGTCGCAACGGCGGCATACATCGTGTTGAGGGCACCGAAAAGGGCACCGATCCCCATGATCACGGCCACGGCCGTGCCGAGTACCCGTATGATCTTGGCCAACCCCTCTGACTGGGCATTGAAATACTTGCGGGTGGTCTGCACCTCCACCTTGAGCCGCGGATCGCTGGCGATCGTCGCCTTGAAGGCATCGAAGGATCGCGCGCTCTCGAGCCGCACCGTCACCGAGCTCACGCTGTTGCCGCGTTGATAGGTGGTCGCGACCGCCGCGGTATCGGCCCAGAGCTCGGAGTTGTGCGAGTCGCCGGAGTCGAACTCCCCCACCACCGTCCAGGGCTGGCCGTTGAGGTCGAGACTCGAGCCGATCCCGGTGTGCGCGAACTCCCGCGCGGCCCCTTTGCCCACGATGAGCTCGCGCAGCCCGGGCCGGAAGCGCCGCCCCGCAATGATCCTCAGGCGCGGGTAAAGTTCCCATGCCTGCTCGCCGACGCCCCGGATCTCGACGTTGGCCGTGATTCCACTGGCCTTCTTGGGGATTGCCGCGGCCACCACGATCTCGGGCGAAGCGATCGGCCGGTTTTGCGCATCCCGCTTCACCTGCGGCTCCTGGGAGAGGACGACGACCGAGCCGTGATCCAGCACGGAGTTGATTTCGGTCTGGGATCCGGCGCGCAGCGCGATCGCAGTGTCATCGCTCCCGGTCTGCTGCAGCGTGGCCCGAAAGCCCTCGGCCATCGCCAACAGCGCGACCAGTACGCCCACCACTCCCGCGATGCCGATGACCACCACGCAGGAGGATCCAATCCGCTGCGGAATGGTGGTGATGGCGAGGGCGGTGGCCGACCAGGCCTGACGGCCTGTGCGCGTAAGCGCCAGCCACGCGATGAGGAGCGCCACAGCGGCGAGGATCCCCCACGCGGGAAGCAGCACCAGCACGATCACGGGCACCACTGCCGCGACGATCAACGAGAGTACATATCCGATCTTGCGCCACATATGCACTCCCGTCAGCGTCCCGCAAGGGCATCCACGATCCGAAGTGTCATGCCACGCCGCGCCGGCAGCGCTCCGACCAGCAGCCCGATCAGCACCATGAGAGCCAGGCCCTGCAGCCAGCTCCCAAGCCCCACCGGCAGCATCGGGATGGCGCCGAGCCGCGCCCGGATCACGCTCACGGCCAGCTCCGCCAAGCCGAGCCCGGCCGCGCCTCCGAGGACGAGCAACAGCGCCGACTCAGCGAGCACCAGCGCGAGAACGCTGCGGTTCGAGAAGCCGATGGTCTTGAGGATCGCGAGCTCCGGGATGCGCTCGCGTACCGCCTGCGCCATGGTGTTGCCCGTGAGCAGGACCAGCGTGAAGAACACCGCGCCCATGATGGAGCCCACGATGAGGCCGATGTCGGCGAACTGGCTCACGAAGGATGCCTGGAAGGCGTCCTCGCTCTGCGTCTTGGTCTCATGGTCGGAATTGGCGGAGATCGCATCGATTGCCTGGGCGATACGGTCAGCAGCCTTAGGCTGCGCGATTTTCTCGATGTACCAGCCTACGTTGCCGCCGCCGAACTGGGTGGCCTCGTCGAAGTATTTCCAGTGAAAAAACATCGCATTTTCCCGTCCCTTCTCGCTGGGGTTCGCGACGTGGTAAATGCCGACCAGATTGAAGGTCCAGGTGTTGCCGCCGCCCTTCTGTGGAAAGATGGTGGCCTGCAGCGGAATCTGATCGCCGATCTTCCAGTGAAACTTCTGCGCCAGGCTTGCCCCGACCACCGCGCCGGTGCGGGTGGCCGCGAACGCCCGCAGCTCGGCCGCGGACAGCTTGAGCTCCGAATACACATCGAAGAAGTTCGGTGCCACCGCCTCGTTGGCGAAAAAGTTCTTCGGATCCTGATAGATGCCGCCGAACCAGTTCGCATAGCTCACTGCCGCAACGCCGGGCAGGGCCTGGATGCGCATTTCCAGACTCTTCGGCAGGCTCACCATGAAGCTGACCTTGGAGATGGTGATCAGGCGGCTTGCGCCAGCGACACTCTGTCCGGCATTCGCGAACGCCGCGCGCACCGAATTCAACAGGCCAAAGAGCAGAAAGGCCGCCATGACCGAAAGCAGGGTGAACACCGTCCGGGTCTTGCGCCTGAAGAGCGCCGACCAGACGAGATGCAGATATTTCACGACGCCGCCGCCTCTGTCATCGCAGCCGCCTCGACCAGCGTCCCCTTGTCGAGATGCAGGGTATGAGTTGCGTACTCCGCCGCCTTCGGATCGTGCGTCACCATGACGATCGTTTTGCCGTGCTCGCGATTGAGGCGCTGCAACAGCGTCAACACCTCCACCGCCGACTGCCTGTCGAGGTCGCCGGTCGGCTCGTCGCACACGAGCAATGTCGGGTCGGAAACAATGGCGCGGGCGATGGCAACGCGCTGCTGCTGGCCTCCGGAGAGCTCGCCCGGCTTGTGGGCAGCACGGTCGGGAAGTCCGACCAGCTCGAGGGCCACGGCCGCGTGGCTGCGGCGCCTGGCGGCGGCCAGCTTGGTGAGCAGCAGCGGCAGCTCGACGTTTCGCGCCGCCGAGAGCATGGGCAGCAGGTTGTAGAACTGGAATACGAAGCCGACATTGGAGGCGCGCCAGCGGGCGAGCTCGCTCTGCCCGAGGCGATCGATCCGCTTCCCGGCCACCGCAAGGGTTCCCTCCGTCGGGGAATCCAGGCCGCCGATCAGGTTGAGGAGCGTTGTCTTGCCCGAGCCCGAGGGTCCCATGAGGGCGAGAAAATCCCCCTGCGGGATGTCCAGATCGACGTGGTGGAGCACCTCGATCTTCTGCCGGCCGCGCGTGTAGATCTTGCTGAGATTACGGATCTCGACCAATGGACTCATGCGATCACTCCCCTGACGGCTGCAACACGAGTATCTCCCACCGACGGCCATGCGCCGAAGTGCGGTTCATCACCAGCTGGTATGACAATCGTCATCTCGCAGAGGCTCACCCATTGTCCGCTGTCACCGCGATGCGTGAGCCGTCGTGAAGACGGGCGGGAGGCGCCTTCACGACAGCCGTGCCGTCGCCGATACCCCGCACGGCCTGAAGGTCCCCCCGGCTCGCCCCGGGCGTGACGGACGCCGCTTTCGCCTTGTCTCCCTGGACCACGAACACGACCGGGTGGCCATCGCGCTGCACCACGGCCGAGGCAGGCACCCACACCGTGCCCGCCGGTAGCGAGCTAACCGTACCCGACTTTCCCGCCGCCGCCTCCAGGAACGACACGCGCACGCCCATGTCCGGCAGGATGCGGGGATCCAGCTTCTCGAACGCCACGCGCACCTTCACGGTTGCCTTGCTTTTGTCGGCCGTCGGCACGATCGCGATCACATGCGCCGGGATCTGCCAGTCGGGATACGCATCCAGCACCGCCGTGGCGGGCTGCTTCGGCTGCACGCGGTGCAGGTAGGCCTCGTTCACGTCGACGTCGACCTCGAGGGAGCTCATGTCGACGACGGTCGCGATACCG
>DASYGA010000121.1:0-6008 GCA_036000265.1 Steroidobacteraceae bacterium
CTGGGTCGCGCTGGCCGCGCTATGGCTGCTGACGATCCAGATCCGTCCGATGCTGGATCCCGACGAGGGCCGTTACGCCGAGATCCCGCGTGAAATGGTGAGCAGCGGCGACTGGATCACCCCGAGGCTCGACGGACTGAAGTACTTCGAGAAGCCGGCGCTGCAGTACTGGGCGACGGCGGCGCTCTACTCGGTCGTCGGCGTGAGCAACTGGAGCTCACGCCTCTGGACGGTCGGCCTCGGCTTCGCCTGCTTGCCGCTCATCTACGCCTGGCTGGCTCGCCTCTATGACCGGCGCGCAGCGGTCGCTGCGGTGGCAATCCTCGCGATGAGTCCGTACTTCGGCATGATCGGCCATCTCGACCTGCTGGATGCCAGCTTCACATTCTGGATGTGCGTCACGATCCTGGCGTTCGCGCTGGCGCAGAGCGCGCCCGTACGCTCCGGCAAGGAGCGCGACTGGATGCTCATCTGCTGGGCGGCCGCGGCGCTTGCGGTTCTCAGCAAGGGAATCGTCGTCTTCGTGCTCGCTGGTGGGACGCTGATCGCCTACTGCGCGGTGGAGCGTGACCTGCGCCCTTGGCGGCGCATGCACTTCGCCCTCGGGGTACCGCTCTTCCTGGCACTCACCACGCCGTGGTTCATCCTGGTGTCGCTGCGCAATGCCGATTTCGCGCAGTACTTCTTCGTGCACGAACATTTCCAGCGCTTTCTCACCAAGGAGGCGCAGCGTGTGGAGCCGTGGTGGTATTTCCTCGTGCTTCTTGCTCTGGGCGCTTTGCCGTGGCTCCTGACGCTCGGTCGGGCGTCGGTGAGCGCGTGGCGAGAATCAGCATCAACTTCAAAGTTCAAGCCGCTGAAATTTCTGCTGATATTCTCCGCCGTCACACTCGTATTCTTCTCCACGTCGGACTCCAAGCTCGCCACCTACATCCTGCCGATGTTCCCGCCGCTTGCCGCCTTCACGGGCGTTGCCGTCGCCGGGCGTCCGGGCTTTTTCACGCGCAGTGCGCGAGTCGCTGCCGGTCTCACGCTCTTCGTTGCGGCAGGACTGCTCGTCTACGCGCAGCGTCGCAATGGGACGATTCCCGCTGAGGCTGTCGGCTGGGCCATTGCCGCGGGGATTGCGGCCCTAGTTGGCGTCGCGGCGACGTGGAGCGCAATCGCAAGAGCAACGCCGGATAAGCTGGACAGGCTGGATGTGCCTGGTGCTCCTGACACCGGCGGGCGTACTCGTGCAACAGGCGTCTGGCAGCCGCTGGCAGTCTCGCTCGTCTTCATCTTTGTCTGGCAGGCGCTTCTCTGCGAGTACGCGGTGATTCCGCCCTCGCGGTCGGCATACGCGCTCGTTCAGGCTGTTGCACCGGACGTGCATCCTGGCACTGCTCTCTACAGCGTTGGGCAGTACCGTCAGACCATTCCGCCCTACCTTGGCAGGCTGCTCACCCTCGTCGATTTCGCGGGCACGGGCGAGCTCGATTTCGGCGAGGCAGCGGAGCCCGAACGGCAGACGGCCACCCCGGCGCAGTTCATTCGCCAGTGGGAGGCCAGCCGCGATGCCATCGCTTTCTTCGCACCCGGCATGTGGGATCATTACCGCCGGCAGGGTCTTCCGGGCCGGGTCATAGCGCGCGACAGCTTCACGGTCGCGGTGAGCCGCTCGTGAGACTGTCGGACTTCTCGATCCTCTGCTGTGGAGTGCTGCTCAACGCTCTGGCGCAGCTCGGGTTGAAAGCGGCCACCGATGCCACCGGGCCGCTGGTCGGCGCCGAGGGCGTCGTGCTGCGGCGCTCGCTCGAGCTCCTGACGGTGCCCTGGTTGTGGGCCGCGCTCGCCTGTTATGGCGTGAGCGTGGTCGTCTGGCTGTTCGGCCTGTCGCGCGTGCCGGTGAGCCAGGCATACCCGCTGCTCTCGCTCGGGTACGTGCTCAACATTGGACTCGCCTGGTGGCTGCTCGGCGAGGTGCCCAACCTGCAGCGGGTGCTGGGGATCGCGATCATCGTGTTTGGAGTCGTATTGGTGGCCAGGTCATGAGCAATTCGCTGGGCAGCAAGCCATTCCTCCCGTTTACCCGGCCGACCATCGATGAGGAGACCATCCAGGGCGTGGTCGAGGTGCTGCGCTCCGGGTGGCTGGCAACGGGTCCCAATGTCAAGAAGCTGGAGGCGGCGCTGTCGGAGTACTTCGGCGGACGTCCGGTGCGCACGCAGACTTCCGCCACGGCGAGCCTCGAGCATGCGCTGCTCGCCGCCGGGATAGGGGCGGGCGATGAGGTCATCACGCCGGCGATGAGCTTCGTCGCCACCGCGAACGTCATCGTGCGGGTGGGCGCACATCCGGTGTTCGTCGACGTCGATCTCGACAGCCGGAACATCGACTTCGATCAGGTCGAGGCGGCGATCACGCCGCGCACCCGGGCGATCATGCCGGTGCATTTCGCCGGCTTGGCGGTGGACATGGAGCGACTGTACGCGCTCGCCGAGCGTCACCGCCTGCGTGTCATCGAGGATGCCGCGCACGCGATCGGCTCCGCCTGGCGCGGCCGGCGCATCGGCAGCTTCGGCGATCTGGTCTGCTTCAGCTTTCATCCCAACAAGAATCTCACCACCATCGAGGGCGGCTGCGTGGTCGGCGGCTCGCCGCAGGAGGTGAGTCAGCTCGAGCTCCACCGCTTCCACGGCCAGAGCAAGGGCGCGGCGGACGAGTTCGACACGCTGTTTGCTGCGGGCAAGGCCAACCTGTCGGATGTGGCGGCACGGGTGGGCCTGGGGCAGCTGGCGTCGCTGGAGCGATTCAACGCACGCCGCCGGGAGCTTGCCGCCCGTTATTTCAGCCTGTGGGGCGAGGATGCGCCCGTGCGGCTGCCCGCGCGCGGCGATGAGGGACATAACTGGCACATCTTCGCGCCGCTGCTGCCGCTCGAGCGGCTGCGGATCTCGCGCCTGCAGTTCATGGAGCAGATGGCGGCGCGGGGCATCGGTGTCGGCGTGCACTATGCGGCCATTCATCTTTTCACCGCCTACCGCGCGCTGGGATACCGCGACGGCCAGTTCCCGAACGCGGAGCGGATCGGCCGCGAGACCGTGACACTGCCGCTGTTTCCAGCGATGGAGCTGGCGGACGTGGACCGCGTGGTTGAGGCAGTGACCGACATTCTGAGGGGAGCGGCGAAGTGACCGCGACGGTCTCCATCGTCATTCCCGTCTACAACGAGGAGGCGGGCCTTGCGACGCTCTTCGCGCGGCTCTATCCCGCACTGGATCAGCTCGAGCGGCCGTACGAGGTGATATTCGTCGACGACGGCAGCCGCGACCGCTCCGCAGCCGTGCTGCGGGAACAGTTCGAGCGCCGTCCGGATACCACGCGGGTGATCCTGCTGACTCGCAATGCGGGCCAGCACATGGCGATCCTCGCGGGCTTCGCCCATTCGCGCGGCGACTACGTCATCACACTGGATGCGGACCTGCAGAACCCGCCCGAGGAGATCGGCAAGCTGGTTGCCGCCATGGACCAGGGCGCCGACTACGTAGGGACGGTCCGGGCACGGCGCCATGATGTGTATTGGCGCAAGGCCGCCTCCCGCCTGATGAACCGCATTCGCGAGCGCACCACGCAGATCCAGATCACCGATCAGGGTTGCATGCTGCGCGGTTACCACCGCAACGTCGTGGAGGCGATCAATCGCTGTGTGGAGGTCAGCACCTTCGTGCCGGCATTGGGCTATAGCTTCGCGCGCCGCCCGGTGGAGATCGAGGTGGCGCACGCGCAGCGCACCGCGGGACAGTCGAAGTACTCCGTCTACCGCCTGATCCGGCTCAATTTCGACCTGATGACCGGCTTCTCGGTGGCGCCGCTGCAGTTCTTCACCATGGCCGGGATGACGCTGGCGCTGCTGTCGCTCTTCTTCGTGGTCGTGCTCGCGGTCCGCCGCATCTTCGTCGGACCGGAAGTGCAGGGCGTCTTCACCCTGTTCGGCATCGCATTCTTCCTGATCGGCGTGCTGCTCATCGGCCTCGGCGTCGTGGGCGAATACGTCGGGCGCATCTATGAGCAGGTGAGGCAGCGTCCGCGGTACACCATTTCTGCCGTGTTGGAGGATGGCGAGCCGCGCACGATCGAGCGCCGGGCCCTTCCGGAGGTCCGGCGGGGTCTGCACCCGGAGCTCGATCACACCGAGATGCTGCGCGCCGAGCGCGCGCGCGGTCCGGGGGCCGAGCAACCATGAGCGCCGCCCGGGCGATCGTCTTCGCCTACCACGATGTAGGCGTCCGCTGCCTGAAGGCGCTTTTGTCCGCGGACATCGAAGTGGCTCTCGTCGTCACCGTGAAGGACGATCCGGCAGAGAACCGGTGGTTTGCGAGCGTCGCGGATACTGCCCGCGAGTACGGACTGCCGCTCGCGATGCCGGACGACGCCAACAGTAGCGAGCTCGCCGAGCGGGCGGCGCAACTCGACCCCGACTTTCTCTTTTCCTTCTACTATCGCTCGATGCTCGGTGCCCCGTTGCTGCGCAGCGCCCGCCGCGGCGCATTGAACATGCACGGCTCCCTGCTGCCGAAGTATCGCGGACGGGCGCCGGTCAACTGGGCAATCCTCAACGGGGAGCGCGAGACCGGCGCCACCCTGCACTACATGGTGGAGCGGGCCGATGCCGGCGACATCGTCGACCAGCTCGCCGTGCCCATACTCGATGACGACGATGCGCGCGAGGTGTTCGCCAAGGTGACCACCGCGGCGGAGATCGTGCTCGCACGCTCCCTGCCCGGCCTCTTGGCAGGGGATGCGCCGCGCCGGCCACAGCCCATCGAGCCGGGGCAGTACTTCGGCAGGCGCCGGCCCGAGGACGGGCGCATCGACTGGAGCCAGCCGGCCCTGCGGATCCACAACCTGGTGCGCGCCGTGGCGCCTCCCTTCCCCGGTGCATTCACCGAAGTGGATGGGCAGCGTTGGGTCATTCATCGCACACGGGTGGAGCCCAGAATCATCACACCCTCGGAGCGGGCGAGACTGTTCGGCTCGCAGGGAATGTGCTACGCGGCCTGCCGGGATGGCGGTGTCCTGAGGGTTCTCTCGGCCGCAAATGCGGCGGGCCCGGTCGATCTGGCGCATATCGCAGGTGAGCTCGAGGCGCGCCCGGCGGCGCTGAGTTAGTCCGAGCGCTGCACCACCCATGCGCTAAGCTGACGCGCAACCATGGGCACCATCGCGCTGAAGATCGATGTCGATACCTATCGAGGCACCCTCGAGGGGGTGCCTCGGCTGGCCGCGGCGCTCGAGCGGGCGGGTGCCCGGGCGACATTCCTCTTCAGCGTGGGACCCGATCACACCGGCCGCGCGATCAAGCGGGTGTTTCGGCGCGGCTTTCTGCGGAAGGTACGCCGGACCTCGGTCGCCCAACACTACGGCATCAAGACGCTGATGTACGGTGTGCTCCTCCCGGGGCCGCATATCGGACGCCGGTGCGGCGATGTCATGCGGGATATCGCGCGGCGCGGGTTCGAAGTCGGGGTCCACACCTACGATCACATCAAGTGGCAGGACGGCGTCGTGCGCGCAAGCGAGCCGTGGACCCGGCGCCAGCTCATGTTGGCGCGCGAGGAGTTCATCCGGGTGTTCGAGCGTGCACCCGAGACCCATGGCGCAGCGGGATGGCAGGTGAATGACAGCGTGCCGGGGCTGGAGCGGGAGCTTGGGTTCCGCTATGTCTCGGATACGCGAGGAGTCGGCCCGTTCATGCCGGTCGTTGCGGGAGAGGAAGTATCGGTACCGCAGCTGCCGACGACGCTGCCCACGCTCGATGAGCTGATCGGCAGGGAGGACCTCGAAGGAGTCGACCCGGTCGAGCGCCTTCTCGCGCTGACGCAGGAGGGCGAAGATCAGGTGCTCACCCTGCATGCGGAGCTCGAGGGCGGCGCATACCTGGAGGGCTTCGAGCGGCTGCTCGGCGCGTGGCGGGCTCAGGGGATCAACCTTACGGACCTGGGGGCGTACGCGAAGACCCTCGATCC
>DASYGA010000135.1:0-3024 GCA_036000265.1 Steroidobacteraceae bacterium
TTCCCGGATTGAGTCAGGAGGCGGTACTGATGAGCACCACACAGACGAAGACGGCGGCGGCGATGGTCGCGGAGGCGAAATCTCGGATCGAGAACCTGACACCAGCGATGGTGATGAGCGAGATCGAGGACGGAGCGGCACTCGTGATCGATGTCCGCGAGGCCGACGAACGTGTCCAGAACGGCGTCATCAGGGGCGCCGTGCACGCCCCCCGCGGAATGATCGAGTTCTACGCCGACCCCACCAGCCCATACCATCGCCCGGAGTTCCAGCTCGACCGGCGGATCATCCTCCAGTGCGCATCCGGGGGCCGGTCCGCGCTGGCGGCGGACACATTGGCGACGCTCGGCTACAGCCGGGTAGCGCACCTCGACGGGGGGTTCAAGGCGTGGAAGGAGCAGGGGTTGCCGATCGCGCAGGCCTGAGTGACCGCGTGCCTACACTAGGCGCTCTGTGATGACGATCCAGCTCATCGGTCGTGAGTCAGAGCTCGCCCGGCTCGCGGCACTCGCGGACAGGGCTGCCAGTGGCACCGGGAGCCTGGTGCTCATCGGCGGCGAGGCCGGCGCCGGCAAGACGGCGCTGGCCCGCACAGCGCTTGAGTCCAGCGTGCTGGAGCGCATCGAGGTTGCCGCCAGCGAGACCCCCGGTCTCGAATACGCGCCGATCACAGGCATACTCCGGGCGGGCATCCGCAAGGGATACCTGAAGCGTGGCGACCGCTCGCCGCTCGCCGTGCTTCTACCCGAGCTTGGGGCGCCGCCGGCGGAACAAGGCCGCGACCAGCACCTGATACATGAAGCCATCGGCGCGGCATTGGGAGAGATCGCGGCCTCCCGCCCACTGGGCCTGGTGCTCGACGATTGCCAGTGGGCCGACTCGGCGACCCTGGACGCCCTTGGTTTCCTCGCTGATCTCGTTTCGGGCATGCCGGTGCTTCTGATTGCCTGCTACCGAAGCGACGACATACCTCGCGGTCACCAGCTGCGCCGCCTTCGCTCCGACCTCCGGCGCAACGGCCTCCTCGTCGAGATCGCAGTCGAGGCGCTCGACGCGGGGAACACGGCCCGATTGCTCGACGCCCGGCTAGCTGCCAAAGCGGGCCCGGCTCTTGCCGAGCAAATCTTCGGTCGCACGGAGGGCCTTCCATTCTTTGTGGAGGAAATTGCCGCCTCCCTGACCGAGAGTGGCTCGCTGCGCGAGGGCTCGCAAGGACTCGAGCTCGACGCCGACGTCGCACTGCCCCTGCCAGAGAGCGTTCGGGACGCCGTGCTTCAGCGTGTCGACCGCCTCACCCACGAGCAGCGCGACGCTCTGGCGATGGCCGCGGTCGCGGGACGGGACTTCGATGTCGCCACCATCGGCGCGGAAGCCCGGGACAGCCTGCCCGCCCGCGGTTTGGTGGTTGAACTGGGTGATGGGCGCCTGGCGTTCCGGCACTCCCTCATCCGCGACGCGCTTTACGAAACGATTCCATGGGGCAGGCGCCGAGCAATGCACCGCGCAGTCGCCAAACGTCTGGAGGCGGCATCGGCTCCGCCGCACGCTATCGCTACCCACTGGATGGCGGCCGGCGACTCGACGTCCGCGCGGACCTGGCTGATCAACGCGGCGCGTGCCTCGCACGCGGTGTGCGCGTACAAAGATGCGGCAGCGCAACTCAGCCGTGCGCTGGACCTGTGGCCGCCCGATACCGACATCGATGGGCGGCTCGAGGTCCTTGAACTGCTCGCCCGCTGCGCCGAGCTGGGCGGACCGACCAGCCTCGCCGTTCGCGCGTTGACCGAGGCGATTGAGCTGCTTGAAACCAGCGGTGATCGCCGCCGCCACGCGGAGGCTCAGCGCCGACTGGCCGCAGCGCTCGAGGTGCAAGGCGCGTGGGACAGGGCCGTGACCGTCCGGCAGATGGCGGCCGCAGCGTTCGCCGCCGCGGGCGAACCGGCGCAGGCGGCGGTGGAACGGCTGGCCGCCGCGGCGAGGCTTCGCTCTGCGGGCAGCTTCAAGGCTGCGCTGGAGCTCATCTCTGCTGGGAAGGCCGAGGCTGAGGCAGCCGGTCGGACGGATCTGGAGCTGCGCCTTCTTTCCCTCGAGGGCAATGTGATGGCCAGATCGGGTGGAGGCGCCGCCGGCGTGTCCGTCGTGCGAACAGCGCTGGCCGGCGCCCTCGCACGCGGCGACTTTGGAACGGCCGCCGAGGCGTATCAGCGACTGGCCGACTCATTGGAGCATGCCGGCGATTACCGCGGGGCTCGAGCGGCGTACGTCGAAGCCGCCGACTTCTGCCGCTCGAATGGCGCTGCAGCAATGGGAGACGTCTGCCTGGCCTGCCTCACCATGGTGCTGCGCCAGGCCGGCGATTGGGACCACGCCGCCGACCTGTGCCAGGAGGTCCTCGACAGTCCATCCAGCAACCTTCACGCACAGACGGTTGCCCACGGCGTGCTCGGCAGCATCATGGTCCATCGCGGCCGCCTACAGCAGGCCAGGTCCGAGCTGCACAACTCCAATGTCCTCGCGCGCCGCATCGGACTCGCCGCCGCGGAGATCGATTCCGAGACTCACCTGGCTCGTCTCGCGGCCGCAGGCGGCCGGCTCGATGAGGCGCGCGAGCGCTGTATGCGCGTCATTCGGCGTTGGGAACGGACCGATTGCGAACGCCACTACTCGATCTCAAATTTGCGGTGGATCGCGAGTTTCGCCGCCGAGGCGGCGGACATCGAAATCCTTCGCGCGGCCACCGCCGCCCTCACAACGATCGCCTCGCAGCCCGACGCAGAAGCGGACGCCGCCGCCAACAATGCGCTCGCCGAGGGCCTGATGACCGAAGGCGACGCAGCGGCCGCAGCCGCAAGGTTCGAGCGGGCGCTGACGATCTTTGCCGACCTCGAGCTTCCGCTCGATCGAGCCGAGGTTGAACGCCGGGCGGGGGCCGCCTATGCGCTGACCGGCGACGGGCGCACGGCGGTGGCGAGGTATCGGAGCGCGTACCGGGGCGCAATCCGACTCGGAGCTAGGCCGCTTGCG
>DASYGA010000144.1:0-8836 GCA_036000265.1 Steroidobacteraceae bacterium
CGCTGCTGCCGGAACAACCGTTGCTAGATGTCTCGCATGCCATACGCAAGCTCCGAGGCATTGCAGCCGAGGCCTGACCGCGCCGGGGTGCGCCATGACAGCTCGGCGCACCAACGGAGCTGATTCGACCCACGCTGCCGATGAGGCTGCGGCGGGCGACCGCGGCCGCGGCGCGGATCGCCCCGCCGAGATCCCGCGCCACGGCTGGCGGGATATCCTGCTTCGCGTCTTCCGCCGTATCAGCGCTGACAACGTAACGCTCGTCTCCGCGGGCATCGCCTTCAACGCGATGTTCGCGATGTTCCCGGCGCTCATCTTGCTGATCTCCATATACGGCATGTTCGCCTCTGCGGCAGACGTGGCGAGCCAGGTGCGGCCGTTCTTCGCAATCCTGCCCGGGGACTCCGCGAAGCTCCTGCAGTACCAGCTGCAGAATCTCGCCGGGCGCGCGAATACCACTCTGACGATCGGGGCGGCCATCAGTCTCGCCGTGACGCTCTGGAGCTCGACCCAGGGTGTATCGGCGCTCACCTCGGCCATGAACATTGCCTACCACGAGACGGAGAAGCGGGGCTTCATCAAATTGAGCGGCATCGCCATTGCCTTCACGCTCGGGGGTCTCGTGGGCTTCCTGGTGTTACTGGGCCTCGCGATTGCGGTGCCATACGTCCTCGCCACATTGCCGCTCGGTCCGATAGGCAAGGACATCGCACTCGCGCTGCGCTGGGTCCTTCTCTGGGGGTTCGCCGCTTTCGCGCTCGCCATCGTCTACCGTTATGCGCCGAGCCGGGAGAATCCGCGCTGGAATTGGGTCACATGGGGGTCGATCGCGGCGGCGACACTGTGGCTCGTCGGCAGTGTTCTTTTCGGCCTCTATACGCAGAATTCCGGGAGCTATGGCAAGACCTACGGCGCGCTCGGCGGAGTGATGCTGCTGCTCATGTGGTTCTATCTCGGCAGCTTCGCGGTGCTCCTCGGGGCGGAGCTCAATGCTGAGATGGAGCATCAGACGGCTGTGGATACCACCACGGGACCATCTCAGCCGATGGGTGAGCGTGGGGCATATGTTGCGGATACCCTCGGCGACGCTTCCGGAGGCGGACGCCGAGACAAATCCCGGCACCAGAGGCGCCGGGGTTCGTCGTAGTGTCCGGGAAGAGAGGCGCTATTCGGCCTGCTGGAACTGGTAATGGAAATTCAGCTCGAGCACCCGCGGACGCATGGGGGTCTGGGTCTCGATGAACTGCCAGGCGTTGCTGAACAGGCTCTTGTTCACGTTGGTGAGGTTCGAGCCGTCGATCGAGAGCGTCCAGTCGTCCTTCGACACGCCCACCGATGCGTCGTAAGTCGTCCAGTCCGGCTGGTCGTACACCGTCAGATATCCCGTGGCGGAGTGCGTGTGTGCCTGATGCTGGAAGCCGACCTGCACGTATGGCAGGTAGGAGCCGACCGACCAGTCATAGCGCACCCGCAGATTGGCCTCGAACGGCGGCGAGAACGCGAGTGAGCTGCCCTCCGGGCCGTAGACGTTCGCAACGGGCGTCGCGACGCCGTTGAGGTAGCGGGAAGTGATCGGTTTGCCGAAGTTCACGCTGTCCGGATTGTTGTCGACCAGCGCCGGGGAATTGGTCAGGCGGCTGCTGTTCCAGGATGCCGAGCCCTGCACCGACAGCCCCGTGAACACATGGGCGGCCAGCTGCAGCTCCAGGCCGCGCACCTGGTAGAACGGGCCGTTCGTCTGGAAGCTGACATTGCCGAAGCCGCAGGCGGAGCAGAAGAACACCGTCTGCGCGTTGTCCCAGTGCTCCTGGTAGAGCGCGCCGTTGAACAGCAGGTGGTGGTCGAACCACTCGCTCTTCCATCCCGCCTCGTTGTTCGTCAACAGATCCGATCCGTATTCCTTCGGCGTATAGAACTGGTTGAGGGTATCGGGGCCCGGCAGGTGTCCGGTCGCGCCGCGATTGAAGCCGCCCGGCCGGTAGCCCTGCGAGTACGTGTAATAGAGCATCACATCGGGTGTGACGTGCCAGCTCAGGTTGGCCCGGCCGAGATGTCCGGTCAGGACCTGGGTATGCGGATCCTGGGCGTCGAAGCTCACACCGTTCGAGCTGAGGCAGCGGCCGAAAGAGCTGGTCGGACCGAAGGCCTTGCAACCGAAGCTGCCGAAATCCCCGCCGGTCACCGCGTCGTACATGTCGAAATAGCGGATTCCGCCGGTGATCGTCAGCACCTTGGGAATGAGATCGAAGCTCGACGACACATACGCTGCCTTCTGGATGAACGTCCTGATGTAATCGTCGGAGAACGCCGTCAGGGAGTTGCGCAGTCCCGGCTCGTTCGTGCTCTCGGCGGGCCGCGGGCCGACGGGCAGGAAGCAGTTGGACGCCGGGCCGCTGGGAGAGCATTGCGGCACGGTGCGGTACAGCCAGTCCGTGACGTCATAGATCTTCTCGTTCTCGTAATACAGCCCCACGACCCCGCGCAGCCGCCAGTCGTCGGGCGTGCTTGCCCGCAGCTCCTGGCTCAGATGCGTATTTCGCAGCGTCTCATGCCAGAACACCCCGGGGGAGTAGCAGGTGGCTCCGGCACCAGCCTTGGTCGCGGAATAGCTGACTCCCGTGCATTGATAGTAATAGCCGTACCGGCCGCGGGCGTAGTTGGTGTAATCGCCCTGCGACTGGGTGTTGCGATCGAGGTAGGAACCCGCGTAAACCACGCCGATCGGGCCCACCTTGCCCTTGACGGTGAGCGCGGTGTCCTCGAACGTATCCTTGTTATAGGAGGGCTCGAACATGTTGACTGAGTACGGCGGCAACGGCTGGCCGCCGCTCGGCACGCCCGAGGCGCTGAGCACCGTGCCCGCGGAGCCGTAAGGCATCTCGTAGAACACCCCCTGCGCATCCATGCTCTGGTAGGTCTGCTCTACCAGGGCGCTCCAATCATCATTGATCTTCCACAGCAGGGAGGCACGGCCGCCCTGGTAGCTCACGGGATTGATGGCGTTCGCGACCAGGTCATAGTTGTCGATCGTCGGGCTGTTCGCCGGCACTACGCCGCCGTTCTCGTCTTTCAGGCCCAGATCCGTGCCGCTGCGCGCGAACGTCGCCGGCAGGTTATTGATATAGCCGCCGCGGTGGTCGGTGAAGATCACGACGCGCGCCGCGAGCGTGTCCTTGAGCAGCGGCAGGTTGAGCATGGCGTTCACGCTGCTGTTCGGATCGCCATGCGCCGTCGTGCCGTAGCCGGCGTTGGCTGACACTTCCAGCTTGTTCAGCGCCGGCTTGTTGGTGACGTAGCGGACGACGCCCGCCTGGGCGCCGGCACCGAAGAGCGTGCCTTGCGGCCCTTCGAGGACCTCGATGCGCTCGAGATCGACCGCATAGACATCGAGCTGCCGGCCGGGCATGTCGGTCGGCTGGTCGTCCAGATACAGCGCGACATTCGGGAACTGGCCGGTCGCGGCCAGGGCCTGCACGCCGCTGAGGCCGGTGCTGATGCCGCGGATGAACAGAGTGTCCTCGCCGGGACCGGTCTCGGCCATGGTGACATTGGGCACGTATTTCAGGTAGTCCGACAGAGTCTCCACGTGCAGCGCCTGCAGCGTCTGCCCGGTCAGCGCCTGGATGGTAATGGGCACATCCTGAGCGTTCTGGACGCGGCGCTCCGCGGTGACGATGACTTCCTGAAGCTGCGAAGCGTTGCTGGCGCTACCCGAGCCGGTGCTGCCCGGGTCTGGGATCGGATTGGCAGCGCCGACGGCCAGTACCGCATGCGCGGCGGATGCTCCGAGAATGGCGGCGACTGCACGGGCGAGCGTGCTGTTGCGGCTCGTCCTCGAAGCAGCCGTGAGCCTGGAATTCGTTCTCATTCGATGCCCCCCGTGTACATGCCCGCGTACGGCGGATCAGACCGGGTGATCGTTGCTCGCTCGCAGGGGGCGTGTGAAGAGCCAATCTCCTAATGGCGGTATGAGACAGGTTTATGGCTGCAGGGTGCGCTTGAATTCGGTGCGCGGGTTGACGTGGCGGACGAACTCCGCAACGTATTCGTCGGCGGGATGCTCGACGATATCCCGCGCGGTGCCGGTCTGCACGATGCGCCCGCCTTCGAGGATCGAGATGCGATCGCCGAGCCGCAGCGCCTCATCGAGGTCGTGGCTGACGAAGAGAATGGTCTTGTGCAGTTGCGCCTGCAGTGCCAGCAGCTCGTCCTGCAGCTTCCTGCGGATGAGCGGATCGAGCGCGGAGAACGGCTCGTCCATCAGCAGGATCTCGGGATTGGTGGCGAGCGCGCGTGCCAGCCCGACACGCTGTTGCATGCCGCCGGACAGCTCGCTGCAGTGGCGGTCCGCCCACTCGGCCAGTCCGACGATCTCGAGCTGCTCGTCGACGATGCGGCGGCGATCCTGGCGGGAATCGCCACGCAGCTCGAGTCCGAGGCCGACATTGTCGCGCACCGTCCTCCAGGGCAGCAGACCGAACTGCTGAAACACCATGGCAACATGGGCCCGGCGCACCTTGCGAAGCGTAGGCGCATCACAGTGGGCGACATCGACGACGGTCGTGCCGTCGCGCACCAGCACCTGACCGCGGGTGATGCGGTTGAGGCCGTTGGCTGCGCGCAATAGCGTGCTCTTGCCCGAGCCCGAAAGCCCCATGAGCACCGAGATCTGGCCCCGCTCGACTGCGAGATTGGCGCGGCAGACCCCGACCATGATCCCGGTGCGCTCCCTGATATCCGCGCGTGAGCTGCCGGCATCGAGCGCGGCGAGGGCGCTCGCGAGCGCCGCTCTCGCGCGGCGGCGCGGCAGGCCGGCGGCAGGGAAGAGGATGTCGACATCGCGGAACTCGAGCGCGCTCACGGCTTGGGCTCCTTGCTTGCCGGGCGGGTGGTGATCCGATCGAGGATGATCGCCAGCAGCACGATTACCAGTCCCGCCTCGAAGCCCATGCCGATCTGCACGGTGTTGAGTGCGCGCACCACCGGCACTCCCAGCCCGCCCGCGCCGACCAGCGCGGCGATGACCACCATCGAGAGGCTGAGCATGATGCACTGGGTGATGCCGGCGAGGATGGTCGGGGCGGCATTGGGGAGCTCGACTTTCAACAGCAGCTGCAGCCGCGTGGCGCCAAAGGCCTCACCGGCTTCCAGCAGCGGCTTCGGGACGGAGCTGACCCCGAGCTGGGTGAGGCGGATCGGGGCGGGCAGCGCAAAGATCACCGTGGAAATGAGCCCGGGAACGACCCCGAGCCCGAACAGCACCAGCGTCGGGATGAGGTACACGAAGCTCGGCAAGGTCTGCATCAGGTCGAGTACCGGGCGCAGCAGCGAATTGACTGCCGGCCGGTGCGCGGCGGCGATGCCGATCGGCACGCCGAGCAGGGAGGAGACGAGCGTGGCCACGATGACCAGGGAGAGCGTCTCCAAGGTATCGGCCCAGTAGCCGAGATTCATGATGAGGAGCAGCGCTGCGGCCACGAACACCGCGAGTGCGATCGAGCGGCGCAATCCCCAGGCGAGCGCCGCCAGCCCCAGGATGAGAAGCCATGCGGGAATGAACGAGAGGAGCGCCGTCAGGCCATCGACTCCGCCGCGCACGACGCGCGAAAGCGCATCGAAAAAGCCCTGGCCGTGGGCCTTGATGTAGTCGATGGCGACCGTGGCGCCCGCTCCGACCGGCAGCTTGTGACTCGCGATCCAGCCCTGGAACGTGTGCGGCGCCTGCCGGGTGCGAGCGGCGAGCACGGCCGCGAGCCCCGGCTGGCCATCGAAGGTCTTCACGCCATCGAGCCAGGCGGCCACTGTCACGGGATGCGAGCGCATCCAGGCGGCCGCGGCCTGGCGGGGCGGCTCGTGGCGCTCGAGCATGTCGTACATGATCTGCGTCTCGCCGCGGGTGGTGAACCTCAGGTTCTGCAGCAGCCGCCCAATGTTGGGACACTCGGTGGCATAGCCGGCACGGGTGTTGGTGAAGATCTCGGCGCTGCCGTAGGCGGGCCCGAAGACCTGATCGCCGCCGGAGAGGTACCGCAGATGAAACCTCATGTTCATCGGGTGCGGCTCCCAGGCGAGAAACACGATCGGCTGGTGAGCCTGCACGGCGCGGGCGACCTGCGCGAGCATGCCCGCCTCGCTCGAGGCGGTGATGTGGAAGCTGCCGAGGCCGAAAAGATCCTTGCGGATCATGCCGAGCACGATGTGGTCGGCGGGGCTGCCGGGCTCCAGGCCGTAGATGGTGTGATCGAGCTGCGGGCCGAAGCGCTCGATGTCCTGGAATGTACGCAGGCCCGCCGCATAGGTGTAGTCCGGGACGGCGAGGGTATAGCGGGCGCCGGAGAGATTCGGGCCGATGACGGCGATCGAGCGATCGCGCGTGTAGGGCGCGATGATCGGTGCCTGCGCCGGCATCCAGTTGCCGAGAAACACATCGATGTTGCCCCACTTCAACGATGCGAAGGTGACGGGCACGGAGAGCAGCGTGACCTGAGGTTGGTAACCCAGATCCTGGACGATGTCGCTGAAGAGTGCCGTGGTGGCAGTGACGTCCGCCCAGCCGATATCCGAGAGGCGGATGGTGCGGCATTGCGCGCCCGCGCCTACCGGGGCAGGCTGGGCCGTGGCGGTCGGGGAAGCAGCGGCAGGCGGGCTCGCTCGCGCAGGCGTGAGCCCGACGATCATGGCCAGCGCGATGACGCGCAGGACGCTCACCGGTCAGGCGGGCCGCGGAAACCGCGCCGCCGCCTCGATCTCATCCAGTGTCTTGCTGCTGCGCACGTACTGCTGGCTGGCGTCGACCTGCGGCTGGTAATCCCACGGGGCCTGCCGTCCCAGGCACAGTGCGAAGGCAACGAGCCGGCGCTGGCGCTGACTTGCGAGCACCTGGGCATGCAGCGACTCGAGCGACCAGAGTCGGCGCACTTCCGCGCGCAAGTGACCGGTTGCCTTCTGGTCCACGCCGGCCATGTTACGCAATTCATCCGGATCTTGCGTCAGATCGTAGAGCTGGTCGGGATCGACGGGGCTATGGACGAATTTGTGGCGTCCCCGCCGGATCATGACGATCGGTGCCACCGCGCCCTCGGCCAGGTACTCCCCGAGTACCTCATCGTGACCCGCTCGCCGCTCGAGATGGGGCAGCAGACTGCGCCCTTCCAGCTCGGTGGCATATTGCGGCGCCTGGCCGTCGCCGGCGAGCTCGGCCAGCGTCGGCAGCAGATCGATCGCGGAGACCGACTGGGTGACCGTTCCGGGTGAAAAGTGGCGCGGCGCATGGACCAGCAGCGGAATGCGCGCCGCGGGCTCGAAGAAATTCATCTTGTACCAGAGGCCCCGCTCGCCCAGCATCTCACCGTGGTCGGCCAACAGGATGACGATGGTGTCCTCGGCCAGGCGCGCGTCCGCCAACGCCCGCAGCAGCGATCCGATCTGATCGTCGACATAGGAGATCGCGCCATAGTAGGCGTGGCGGGCGGCGCGAATCTGCTCCGGGGCGAGCAGCTGCGCATCCAATCCGCAGACGTGGCGCAGCCGCTGTGAGTGCGGGTCGAGGCTCTCGGGGGCGATCCGCACCCGCGGCATGTCGATCGCCGCCTCCTCGTAGCGGTTCCAGTACTCGGCCGGGATCGCGAACGGATCGTGCGGGTGCGTCAGCGACACGACCATGCAGAACGGCCGCGGATCGCTGCCGCGCGCCATGTCGAACAGGTGGCGCTTCGCCTGAAACACCACCTCATCGTCGAAGTCGATCTGATTGGTGCGCACGCAGACTCCCGCCCGCGTGACCGAGTCCATGTTGTGGTACCAGCTCGGACGATCACCGAAATTCGCCCAATCGGGGGTCCAGCCGAAGTCGGCGGGATAGATGTCGGTCGTGAGCCGCTCCTCGAAGCCGTGCAGCTGGTCGGGGCCGCAGAAATGCATCTTGCCGCTCAAGGCCGTGCGATAGCCGGCGACGCGCAGATAATGCGCGAACGTCGGCACGTGAGCGGCGAGCTCCGCGGCGTTGTCGAACGCGCCGATCTTTGAGGGCAGCCGGCCAGTCATGAACGCGAACCGCGATGGCGCGCATAGCGGGCTGTTGCAGTATGCGGAGCGAAAAACGACGCTCTGCTCCGCGAGGCGGTCGAGGTGCGGTGTCTTCGCCACGCGGTTGCCATAGGCGGGGAGCGCCGCCGCGGCGAGCTGATCGGCCATCAGAATCAGGAAATTCGGCTTGTAGGCCACTTTGCGACACTCCTGCGCCACGGCTGACTGGACATGGCATCATCACTTGCGCCGCCCGACCAGTGAAGGGACAATCTCTTCATACTGGTATAAGATCTGCTAATGGCAAGACGGTTCTCGCGGCTGCCACCACTCAACACGCTGCTCGTGTTCGAGGCAGCAGGCCGGCATTTGAATTTCAGCAGCGCGGCCGCGGAGCTGGGCATGACCCAGCCGGCGGTCAGCCACCAGGTCAGCTCCCTCGAGGGGCAGCTGGGCATGCCGCTCTTTCGCCGCCTGCATCGCGGTGTGGTCCTGACTGCAGCCGGCGCTCAGTTGCTGGATGCCGTGAGCGAGGGTCTGACAACGATGCAGGATGCGGCCTCGGCCCTGCGGCGGCGCACGGGGCCAAAGATCCTGCACGTCTTCACGGATTACGGCTTCGCCGCCTGGTGGCTCATACCGCGGCTCGGGCGCTGGAGCGAGCGGGTGCCGGAAGTCGAGGTGCAGCTCGTGACGGCGCAGCGGCAGGTCGACCTGCGGCAGGCGGAGGCCGATGTCGCCGTGTGGTTCGGAGACGGCAGCTGGCGTGGCCGCCGCATAGTGCAGTGGTTCCCGGAAACCGTCTATCCGG
>DASYGA010000203.1:0-11737 GCA_036000265.1 Steroidobacteraceae bacterium
GCACCACGCCATTGAGATCGATATCCTCCTTCTGCAGCGCGAGTGACAGGCCGGCTGCGCGCATCGTGCCGTAGCTCTCACCGAAGAGATATTTGGGCGAGCTCCAGCGATCGTATTTGGACAGGAACTCGCGGACGAAGATCGCAAAGGCATTGATGTCCTGATCGACGCCATAGAAGGACTTGTCGGCGTTCTTGCCGCGGATGCGGCTGAATCCGGTGCCGGGCGCATCGACGAAGACAAGGTCGCTGGCATCGAGGAGGCTCTCCTCATTGCCCACGGTCTGGTAGGGCGCCGCGGGAGTGTGGGTGTGATCGCCGGTGATCACCCGCACGGGGCCGAAGGCGCCCATGTGCAGCCAGAGCGAAGAGGAACCGGGGCCACCGTTGAACAGGAAGGTGATGGGGCGCTCGGCTGCGGCAGCGCCGCGCTTGAAGTAGGCGGCATAGAACATGGAGGCTTCGGCGGGCGGGCTCTTGTCGTCCTGCGCAGCGGTGCTCGGGTCGGAGCCATCGGCGCGGACCACCAGCGTGCCCGCCGCGGCCTGATAGTCGATGCGCGATCCGCTTATCGTGACCGCGCCCGTCGAGGTGACTTCAGTGGGCTTGAGCTTGGGCGCCCGTGGCGCATCGGCCGCTCCGGCAGCGGAGATGCAAAGGCCGAGAACGATCGCGAGCAGAGCGTGCTTGGTCATGAAGCGGGTTTCCGTGGCCGTCGAGCTGCGATTATGGGCCAGTTGCTGACGTTGAACCACACCACACCCGCGGGGAGCTAACGAAAGCTGGCACGAACAGCGGCCTCCAATGCGCGGACCGCGGCGGCGACGCTGGCGGATCCGGTGCGCGCCAGAAGAACGATCTGCGACTCCGGCAGCCGCGGAAGACCCAAGGCGGGGCCTCTGTCCGCAGCGCCTCCCGAGGCGAGCCGCCCCATCGGTGCGATCCCAACGCCGGCCCGGGTCGCGGCAAGCAGCATCGCGCAACTGCCACCGACGAATGTCTCCTGCCACTTCAGGCCCGCTCGATCGAGCGCGCGTGCTGCTACCGCTCGCACGCCACAAGCCTGCCCACGGGTCGCCAACGGAACTGGGAGATCCACCGGTAAGGCGACATCCGCTGCGGCCCGCCAGCCAAGCGGGTCCGATCCCAGCACCGTGCCCATGGCAGATTCCACGGCAGACTCGCGACTCCCAAGGAGATCCCGATGCCCATGATCACCGTCCGCTATGTCACCCCGAAGGCGCGGCCCGAACTGCGTCCGGAAATCGCGGCGCTTGCCGCCCAATTGGGGGCCGAGCATCTGGGTAAAGATCAGAGCGTCACCGCCGTCCTGGTCGAGCCGGCCGATCCCGAGGGCTGGTTCATAGGCGGGAAGCGTCCCACGGAAGCCGGTCTCTCGGCGTTCTGGCTCGACATCAAGATCACTGCCGGGACCAACAGCAAGGCGGAAACGACGCGCTTCGTGCGCGCTGCCTTTGAAGGCATGCAAGGGCTTCTGGGCCCTCTGCACGAGGAGAGCTATGTACTGGTTCACGCCGCGGATGGAGACGCCTATGGCTTTGGAGGGCGCACGCAGAACGGCCGGCAATGGCTCAGCGTGAGGATGTCGCGCAGCGCCGGGTTTTTCAGCAGGTTGTTCGCGGCATCGAGCAGCGAATCCGACAGCACCTGCTGGTAGTTGTCGAGGTGGTAGGAACGGCCGAAGGTTTCGTTGCTGCCCCATACCGTGCCCTGCCACAGGACCTTGCCGTCGTGGTCTCTCACGGTCACATCGAGGACCACGCTGCCGGAGTAGTTGTCCTTCTCGCTGACAAAAAACTTGCTCACCTCGCCCGAGACCACCCGCTCGGCGTCCGCGCCGCCGGCGGGGTACCCGGCCTGTACGAACAGCTGCTGCAGGTGCTGAGTGACGAACGCGCCCACCGGATCAGCGGTGGTCACCGGCCTCGGGTCGCCGTGCTCGAGGTTCTCCCCAACCAGCCTTGGATCGGGAGCCGTGTCGCTGAATGTCTCGATCCGGACGGTCGCCGGGGTGCCGCTGATCTTTTGCGTTACGCCCAGGTCGAGCGTCTTGGTCGGTGTCCACGCCAACGGCTGATTCAGCAGCGGAGTCTGCTGAGCGCAGCCGCCGAGCATGGTCAACACCAGGGCGACTGCGAACGGCGCGATCAGTCTGGCGGCTGCTGAAGAACCTTCGACACGTATGCCTCCTGAGGAAGTGGTGGCCGCGACAACCTTCAGCCTACACGTTAGCATAAAGGGATGTAACGGAACCATCCGGGCATCGAGCAGGAGGTGGAATGAGCGAGCGAGGGCCACTGTTCACAGTCATTGCGGAGATTGCCGAGGCGCTTGCGCCTGTCGCCCGCGGTGCCAAGTATGAGGATCCTCTGGACCTGGCACTCCAAGGCGCCGGGCTGGGGCGCGTGTCGGGCGGCGGATCGCTGCTGGGCCTGCAGCGGCGGATCGCATCGATGGACATCGAGCTCGTCCTGCGCAATCTCGAGGACGCATTGCAATTCGCCCGCGCGACGCTGCTTTCGCTGGGCGCGCCCGCAGGCTCACTGCTCCTTTTCCTGCGCGATGGTCGTCCGCGGGCGCTGGCCGTCGCGACCGGCGAGGAGTTCGAGCATCAGCCGGCCATGGACGCACTCGCGCGCCGGCTCGCCGTTCCGCAGGTCGGCGACGGCGACGAGGAACGCGAGCGGGTGGAGGCCGCCGCCAGGAAGACATTGCAGCATTTCGAGAGCTTGTGGACCGGCAGCCATGATCGCCCCCCTGCGGATCTTGCCGCGTATTCAGCCGACTGGCTGCGATGGTACGACGAGGTGGCCCGGGTGCTCGCGTCCCATGGCCTGCGGTTCGTGGGAGACATCGCCACGGTACGCACCGATCTGCCGATACCCAAGTCCCTCGGGTTCTCGCGCAAGTTTCTTGCGACCGATGGCATAACACGTGCGGACGCATTCCAGATGGCTGCGGCCGAACCCAATCCACCCCGTCAGATGCTTGTGCTCAAGAGCGAGTTCGAGGATGGTGGCTATCTCGCCACCAGCAACGTGCGCTTGACGTGGAACGTACCCGACTTCATCGACGATGAGCGCCTGCCGGCCGATTCATCGGCCGAGGTGATCGTCAGGTGCCACGCCGCGCGCCTTGCCGCCCATGCCTCGGTGAACGCGGCGGCTGCGCTTCGCCTGACCTCGCTCGCGGACCTTTTGGCCTCGGAGGACCGTGAACGCTCGCGCACGCGGCGTTTCAGACAGGAACAGCGCATTCCCTCTCGAGTCGAGCTCGAGCGCCTGGGCGCAGCGCCGGAGTTCGCGGCGCGCGTGCACGCGGAAATGCGCCGGCTCAAGGGGGAGTCTCACCGCGAGCGCCCATGACCGCACCGGGCTGTAGCGCGCACGCGCATCCGGTGGTCAGCTGGATGGAGGATGGCGGACCGCACTCGGCGCGGTGGCGCTCCGAGAGTGGTGCGCCGCCCCCCAGGCAAGTGATCATTGCGGATGACCGCATCACGGCTGATGAGGCATATGGCCTCGCGTGCCAAGGCACCGCGCTGCTGTGGCGCGGCGACTTCCAGAATGCGCGTCAGATGCTGCTCGCCCTCGCGAAGCGCATCGACCGCAAGGAGCGCAAACCGAAGCAGTTGGCTGCGTCCTCGGTGGTCACATCGCCGGCCGCAGCCTTCCATCGCCATCGGCAGGCGCAATCACAGCGGGCGCGCACATTGGGCATGCTGCTGGTGCCGCTGGATGAGGACTACGGCGTTCCGTTGCGGCGTGCGCCTGATGTGCGGCAAGCCTGCAGGGAAGCCTACGGTCCCGCAGAGGGTCCTTCGGTCTCCTCGCTGCGAGCGTTGCTCGGCCTCATCGGGGCCCACGAGTGGCGCACCAAGGGAATTGAAATCGCGGCGGTCGGCGGCCGGATCCATCCGCACTACGGGGTGTTTGCGCCGATTCGCCGTGAATACGTGGATCTGGTCGCCAAGGCGCCATTGCCACAGCTTGGGTCTTCGTGCAGCGTGGCCTTCGACATCGGTACCGGGACGGGCGTACTGGCCGCCGTGCTCGCGCGACGCGGCCTCAGGCGTGTGGTGGCAACCGATCGGGATCCCCGCGCGCTGGCCTGCGCTCGCGAGAACCTCGAGCGTCTGGGATTGGCACAGCAAGTCCAAGTCGTGCCGGCGGATCTCTTTCCCGAAGGCCGGGCCGCGTTGGTCGTGTGCAACCCGCCCTGGCTTCCCGCGCGGCCGAGTTCTCCCATCGAGCGCGGGATCTACGACCCCGAGAGTCGCATGCTGCGGGAGTTCCTGAGGGCGCTGCCGGCGCACTTGGAGCCAGGGGGAGAGGGCTGGCTGGTGCTTTCGGATATTGCGGAGCACCTGGGCCTGCGGAGCCGGTCGGAGTTGCTCGCTGCGCTCGATGCGGCGGGGTTGCAGGTCGTGGATCGAAGCGATGTGCGACCGGATCATCCCCGGGCGTCGGACGAAACAGACCCGCTGCACGCGGCGCGCGCAGCGGAAGTGACCTCTCTCTGGCGCCTCACCGTGCGCTGAGTCGTGGCTCTGTTATGCTGGCCGGGCTTCAAGTCCTGGTCGATTACAGCGGGGGGGTAAAGGTGAGACGTAACCCGTTTGAGCGGGTAGGCCAGCCCTACAAGCCGAGACCCCCGCGTCCGCGGTCGCGCGCGCCACGCATCCTGGCGCTCGTGATTGTGGTGGCAGCCGCCGTAGCCTACCTCTGCTCCACCACCGCGTCGTACTACGTCGATTCGCTCTGGTTCGGCGCGCTCGGGTATGCGCCGGTATTCTGGACGCGACTCACCCTGCGAGTCGCGGTGTTCTGCGCCTTCGCGCTCGCCACCTTCAGCGTGCTTTACGGCGCGTACTGGGCACTGCGGCCCGCCCGTCTCGGCGAGTTGCCGGGCTCGACAATTCTGATCAACGGGCAGCGCGTGAGCCTGCCCATCGGGCTGCTGATGAATTTGGGGGCGCTCGCCGTCTCGCTTGCGGTCGCCGCCCAGGCCGGCGCGACTCTGTCCGGGAGCTGGACGACTCTGGTGCTCTGGCGGTACGCCCCGCACACCGCCATGCTCGATCCGATTTTCGGCAGGTCCTTGGGCTTTTACCTGTTCCAGCTTCCCGCATGGGAGCTGCTCGTGGGCTGGCTCACGATGCTCGCCGCGATCGTTTGCGCCATCGCGGCCGTGCTGGTCGGCATCACCGCCGGAGCGGGCGCGCTCACCCGGCCGCCCACGCTCTCCAACCCAACACGCTCCTTGCGCGGGCTTGCGATCGCGGTCGCGGCGCTGCTGCTCACCCTGGCGGCGCAGGTGTACTTCGGGCGCTTTGACCGCCTGTTCGGCGATCATACGAGCTTCTCGGGAGTGGACTACACGCAGGCCCACATCACGCTTGCGGGGCTGCTGGTGGTGAGTGGGGCGCTGGTGGTGGGCGCCGCCACGGCGCTGACGGCCGCGATCCGCGCGCCCCGCCTCACCTGGATCGTCGGCTCGGTGGTGCCCGCCATCGCGTGCTACATCGCCGTTCAGCTCGTGGGATGGTACGTGAGCACCCTGATCGTCAGGCCGAACCAGCTCAACCGCGAGCGGCCGTACATCGCGCACAACATCGAGCTCACCCGCCGGGCCTATGACCTGGAGCGGATCCAGGCCCATCCTTTCCCGGCCGACGCGGGAATTGCGGCGGTCGATCCGTCGCAGAATCAAACGACGCTCGACAACATCCGCCTGTGGGACTGGCGGGCATTACAGGACACGCTGCGCCAGATCCAGGAGATCCGCACCTACTACGACTTCCCGCAGATCGACATCGATCGGTACCGGGTGGGCGGCCGCCTGCGCGAGATGATGCTGGCGGCGCGCGAGCTCAACGTGCAGAAGCTCCCTGTAAGCAGCCAGACGTGGATCAACCAGAAGCTCATCTATACCCATGGGTACGGTGTCGCGATGACCTCGGTCAACGGCTTCACCCCCGAGGGTTTGCCGGCCCTCGTGCTGCAGAACATGCCGGTCGAAAGCTCCCTCCCGGGCCTTACGGTTACGCAGCCGCAGATCTACTTCGGCCAGCTCACCGACACCGACGTCTACGTGAAGACCCGTCAAAGAGAGTTCAACTACCCGCAGGGTGAGCAAAACAATCTGGCGTCTTTTCAGGGCAGCGGCGGCATCCCGCTCGGCGGGCTGCTGCGCCGTACGCTCATTGCGTACGATCGGGGCGACATCGCCAAGCTCCCCTTCAGCGACGACATAACCGACGACAGCCGCCTGTTGATGCGCCGCAATATCCTGGTGCGAGTGCGCACGCTCGCGCCGTTCCTCACGTTCGACCCCGACCCATACATTGTCGTCGCGAGCGATGGCAAGCTCTACTGGATCATCGACGCCTATACAACCTCGGATAGCTATCCTTATTCGCGCCGCTATCTGCTTGGCGATCAGCCGCTCGATTACATACGCAATAGCGTGAAGATCGTCATTGACGCCTACTCCGGTGCGACGACGTTCTATGTATTCGACTCGAAGGACCCCGTTCTCGGTGCGTACCGTAATCTGTTCCCGGCTCTGTTCCGGGACAAATCGGCCATGCCGGCGGATTTGCGCGCGCACGTGCGCTACCCCGAGTTGCTGCTCACCGCGCAGGCCGAGGTATACGGGCTATATCACATGACCGATCCTGAAGTGTTCTACAACCGCGAGGACCTCTGGCAAGTCGCCACGGAGGTTCGTACTCAGGAGGAGGGTCCGCAGGACGTGGAGGCGAATTATGTGCTCATGACCCTGCCCGGCGAGCAAACGCCGGAATTCATCGACATCCTGCCTTTCACTCCCGCCAACCGCAACAATCTCATCGGCTGGATCGGCGGCCGCAGCGACGGCGCGCATTACGGCGAGGCGGTCGTCTACGACTTTCCGAAGTCGAAGCTGGTGGACGGTCCCTTGCAGGTGGAGGCGCGGATAGATCAGAACGCTGCGATCTCGGGCCAGCTATCGCTCTGGAATCAGCAAGGGTCCCACGTGCGGCGGGGCAGCCTCATCGTCATTCCGGTCGGCAAGGCGCTGCTTTATGCAGAGCCAATCTACCTGCAGGCCGCGAACAGCCCGATGCCGGAGCTGCGCCTCGTAGTGCTCGCGCTGCAGAACCAGCTTGCCTACGGTCCGACGTTTGAGACCGCGATGGCGGCGCTGTTCCAGGGGGCGCCCTCGACCTTGAGCGCACAGCAGGCGCCCGGCTCGGCCGCGGCGCCGGCCAGTGCCGCCGCGGGACGTGTCGAGGGGTCGGCTCCTGGCCCCGCCTCCAATGCCCTGATCGATGCGGCCGCACAGGATTTCGCGGAGTATCAGCAACTCACGGCGGCCGGCAAGCTGGCCGAGGCGGGCAAGAAGCTCGAGGCGCTCAAGCGCGCGCTCGTGAAGCTCAAGAGCGGCCGGCCATGACGAAAGGGCGGCAACCGAGGGCCGCGGATCGCGCGGCGCGTTGACGCGACGGTCTGCCGGCACGGGGCGAGCTGCGGCAGTCTCTCTTGCGGAGAGATGCTACTTCGCTGCCCCGGTGCGCGCCGCCTTCACCTGATCGGCCGTAATCAACCTGGCCTGATTGCCCCACGAGGTACGCTCGTGGTTGGCGACGTCGGCGATATCGGCATCGCTGAGTGACACGCCGAAGGGCGGCATCGTGCTCGGATAGGTGACGGCGTTGATCGCTTCACCGTGCAATCCGTGCAGGATCACGTCGATCTGTTTGCGGGGATCGGGATCCAGGACCACCCCGTTACCTTTGAGCGGCGGGAAGGCGCCTGGCAACCCCATTCCGGTCGCCTGGTGACACGCCGAGCAATTGGCCGCAAACAGCGAAGCGCCGCGGGCCGGGTCGAATTTGTACGGCCCGGACGGGGGGCGCTCGGCGGTCGTCGCACTCGGCGGTGCAGCCTTCATTGCCGGCGAGGGGGACGCCGATGCGACCGCGAGAGATTGCGGCGACGGTGCACCAGTCGCCGTGACCTCGAGGACCCCATGAGCACCGATCATCAGGTGCGCGAGGTCATGATCAACGAAGGCGTATTTGCCCGCATTCGGCAGCACGAGGTCGAATATCGCTCCCTGTCCGGGCCCCACGGGATAAGCGGAAACATCGCTCAACGCCTGGGCTGGATCTCCGCCCGGATAGACCTTGTCGAACACCGCTCCGATGACGTGAAACGAAGTCCCCAGATTGGGGCCAGCATCGACCAGATATATCCGCACGCGCTTGCCCGCCGTTACCGGCAGCGGGTGCTCTGCATACTGGGAAGCCCGGCCGTTGAAAACCACTTCGTCCGGCCGCTCCTCGGTCATCTTCTGATAGTCGGGTCCCATCAGATGGCCTGATACCTGCTGCGTGTACCACTCGCTCTGCACGATCACGTAGCTCTCGGCGCTGGGTGGCAACGGCGTCTTGGGAGAAACGATCAGCGCGCCGTACATGCCATTGGCGACGTGCAACAGGATCGGCATGGTTTCACAGTGGTAGACGAAGGCGCCGGGCACATTCGCCACGAACGAGAAATGGAGCGACTTGCCGGGGTCTATGTCCACGAAGTCGTGATTGGGCGCGACCTGCGCGGCGTGGAAGTCGATCGAATGCTGCATCGTGCCGTGGTTGGTGAGCGTCACGTTGACAGTCTGGCCTTGACGAACGTGGATGACGGGGCCGGGCACGGTACCGTTGTACGTCCAAGCCTGGTAGTACACTCCGCTGGCGATTTCGATGTTGTCATCGGTGACGACAAGAGCAACGTTCACGCTTGGCCCGGGCGTGAGCGGCGGCAGGCGCGCATCCCGCGGGGTCGCGATCGGCTCTTCGGAGGCGAGCGAGAGGGGCGATACGGCGGCGGCGGCAGCTGTGGGTGTGGGCGCCGCGACGTGCACGGTGCTGTGCAGGCCACCAATCAGGAAAAACACCAGCAGCGCGATTGCGAGGATGGCCGTCATCTGCGCGGCGACGGACGACGGGCGCGGAGCATGCAGCTGAGCGTCGCCACTCCATTCGGCGATGCGGCTCCATCGCGACCAGCGCCGCTCGATCAGGTAATCGATGCTGTAAGGGCTGGGTCCGCCGCGATAGTTGATCCCGATCAGCGCCGCGAAGATGAGCACATAGCTGATCGCGGTACCCATGTTGGCCGCGCCCACCGTATAGGGGCCGCCGAAACCCTCGGCGGTGGCCCAGATCAAAAGGCTGAACAGCGCGCCGAGCACATAGGTGGTTTTGCGGGCAAACCCGAGCAGCAATGCAAGGGCGAGCAGGGTTTCCGCGATGCGGGTGAGCCAGACGAATAAGGAGGCGTGCGGCGTGACAATGGCGATCCACATCTCGAACCACCACGCCGACCACGCGGGCTGGCCCCGCGCTGCGTTGTGCAGGTAGCCAACGTAGTTGGCGGCGAATTGCGATGTCCAGGTGAATGCTGCACCGATCGCCCAGATGATACCGAAGGCAATCCGAAGGGCGGCACTTGCAACGGCCGGCCATGATTCGGAAAACGAGGGATGCTCTTGAGTATCGGGCAAGTGCGGTCTCCCAGAAAATGCTTGGTTTGGCCGATGGCGGCGGAATTCGGACTGAGTATACTCTGCGGCGGTCACGATTAACTTGGAGTGGTGGTGGAATCCAGACGGGTCGCTTTGGTGACAGGCGCGGCACAAGGCATCGGGCGTACCATTGCTCAGACGCTGGGGTCACGCGGGTATGTGCTTGCTCTCAATGATGTGCGCTCGCCGACGGACACTTTGACCTCTGTGCGTGATGCCGGGTGCGACGCCATCGAACTCGTCGGGGATGTTGCCGATGAGCGAGTGATCGAGGCAGGTATCGGACAGATTGTGTCCCGCTGGGGACGATTGGATGCCCTCGTGAACAATGCGGGAGTGAGCTGCATCCGCCGTGCACAGGATACTTCCGTGGCGCAGTTTCGCCGCGTTCTCGAAATCAATCTGCTGGGCGCGTTCATCGTCGCTCGCGCGGCAGGCTCGGTAATGCTCGGCCAGCGCTCCGGGAGCATCATCAATATCGCCTCCATTGCGGGTCTGCTGGGCATCGGTGACCGGGTCGCTTACAACGCTTCCAAGCATGGGCTCATCGGCATGACCCGGACGCTGGCGGCTGAGTGGGGTGGGTACGGCGTACGTTGCAATGCCGTATGCCCAGGGTGGGTGAAAACCGAGATGGACGCGGCCGACCAGGCCGGCGGGAGCTATACGGACGCGGACATCACGGATCGTGTCCCCATGGGCCGCTTTGCCTCGCCGCAGGACATAGCGAACGCCGTCAGCTTTCTAGCAGACGCCGGGAGCAGCTTCATCAACGGTCAGGCCATCGCGGTGGACGGCGGCTGGACGGCTGACGGCTCCTGGCAGAGCCTGCGTCTGCAGCACCGCTGAGCGATCGAGCGGCGATCCGGCCCCAAGGAGTCTGCTGGAGAACTGCTTCGGTGGGCTGCTGTAGAATGAGGGCGGCTCGGGAGTTGCCGATCGTGGCACGCCATTGCGTTATTGACAATCCGCTGCGGTGACCGCCGCGTGAGGGGATTCCCTTGCGCAATTCGAGAGCGAGAGGGAGCCGTACGGCCGGCGGCGTAAGGGATCGCGCGGTCCGGGCGCGCGGCGTCAATTGACCCGGGCAACCTTGCGAGAAGATGCGGCAGCACGCCCCACCAACAGGATCGCTGCGCGATGTCCGCTCTTGCGGTGGGGCTGTAACGGTGGCCCAAACTCTTGGTCTGTATTGTGATCTGACTTTCCTTCACATTACACGGTAACGGCCACTCCTGGCTTGGGGAGAGGGGTGGCACGCCGCTGCAAGTTATCAACGCTGCCAGCCCCTAGCCCCCGGCTCCGGCAGCGGACGTCCGTCAAGAGCTTCCCCGATTGGCGACTGCTGTTGATCAATGGCCATTGCGTACGCGTGATGGCTGCACGGTGGCAAACGCGAAGTGGCGGAGTGCGGCTGAGGGGCGGGCCCTGACCTTCTTTTGGATTGCGATCTCTGTTTGCCGAGGAGCTCCGCGCGCCATTGCTGGCAGGCTGAAGGTCTGAACGCCAGTTCCATGCGATCGGCCGCGCCCGCTCTACCCGCAGGCGATTGACAGGCTGGTTTTCCCCAGGCCGTTGCCCTCCAGCTCCCGGGCCTCCCACTGATATCCCATACCTCAGCCACGGAACTTGCGTACGGAACCGCACATATGGCGGAGACGGCACAGCGTACACTGTACAGATGCTCCACGAGTTTCTCACCAGCAATCGCGCCGATCTTATAGAGCGCTGCCGTCTCAAGGTTGCTCGAAGGACCGCGCCCCGAGTGACCGAAGCTGAGCTCGCGCACGGAATTCCGTTGTTTCTTGATCAGCTGATCAAGACGCTCCAGGTCGAGCAGACCTCCGACCCCATGCTCAGCCGCAGGGTTTCCGGTCCGGCCGGTGGCGGGCCGCCGGTATTGTCGGAGATGGGCGCCGCTGCGGCGTTGCACGGGCGCGAGCTGATGCAGCAGGGCTTTACGGTGGATCAGGTCGTTCACGACTATGGCGATCTGTGTCAGGCCATCACGGATCTGGCGTTTGAGCTCAAGGCGCCGATCGAAATCGACGAATTTCGGACGCTCAACCGCTGCCTCGACAATGGCATCGCCGATGCCGTGACGGAATACACTTACCAACGCTCTTCTGCAGTGGCGAACTACG
>DASYGA010000239.1:0-7177 GCA_036000265.1 Steroidobacteraceae bacterium
GCAGGAGCTGCCGCCACGACACCGATTGCCGGAATCGCCGCGGATATTGCCGCCACCCAGAGGAACAGCGGAGCCTTCATATTTTTCATGTACCCCCCACGATGTCATTCGTGAATAGCGCTATACGAAATAGCTGTTCACGATGCATTTGTAGCACGGGCTACAAATATTGTAAACCGTGCTACAACTCAGACAATGCCAGGTCCCGGGCAAGGCCAGGGGTAACGGCGGCAAGCGCCGCCGCCTTGGGCAGCTTGGGGTCCCTACGCAGCCGCCTGGGAGAGCGGCCTATTTCAGTCTTCTTGATCGCTCGCCAGCACAGCCAGGACCTTCAGGAATCCCGCCCGCTCCGGCGGCGGGATACGCGCCAGCAGCTCCGATTCCAGGTCATCGACAACGGCCCTGGCCTTCTGAGTGATGCGGCGGCCCGCTTCGGCGAGCGTCAGTCCGTGCGAACGGCCATCGACCGCCTCGCGGACGATCAGATCCCGATCGGCGAGCCGGGCCACGAGCGGCGCCATGTTGGCACTGGCGATTCCGAGCAGCCGGCCGACCTCGCTCTGCGTCACTCCCGGATTGGCTGCGATCACCAGGAGCACGGTAGATTCCGCGGGCCGCAGCTCGAGTCTGGAAAGCCGCGCGGCGAGTTTCGCCATGAACGCGGCGGACACGCGCCGGAGCGTATAGCCCGGCAAGTCTTTCACTGGATCGTTGATCACGCTGGCATTGTCCCTGAAACACCTCGACATCGCTTGATCGGCGCGGAGCAATAACTATATGATATAGCTTTCACGCCCTATGGGGGATGTGCCATGCGCTTTGAGCGAATCAGTCCGATCACCGGTCGAGCCGTGAGCAGCGCCGCCGCGATGACCACCGCCGAGGCCCGCGCAGTGGCCGACCGGGCCGCCGCGGGATTTCGGGCGTGGGCAGACACGGGACCCAATGCCCGCCGCGCCATGCTCGGCAAAGCCGCCGAGGCCCTCGAGCAGCGCCGCGACGCGTTCGTCCAGGCAATGATGGACGAGGTCGGCGCGACAGCCGGCTGGGCCATGTTCAATCTGATGCTCGCCGCCAGCATGACGCGTGAAGCCGCGGCCATCACGACCCGCATCGGCGGCGAGGTCATTCCTTCGGACAAGCCGGGCTGCCTGGCAATGTCGGTTCGCGAACCGGTGGGAGTGGTGCTGGGCATTGCACCCTGGAACGCGCCGATCATCCTGGGTGTTCGTGCCATTGCAACACCGCTCGCCTGCGGTAACTCGGTGATCCTCAAGGCCTCCGAGCTTTGCCCGCGCACGCATGAGCTGATCATCGAGGCATTTGCCGCAGCCGGATTCCCTGAGGGGGTCGTCAACGTAGTCACCAACGATCCGAAGGACGCGGGCGAGGTAGTCGGTGCTCTCATTGACCATCCGGCCGTGCGCCGCGTCAACTTCACGGGATCCACCGCCGTCGGCCGGGTCATCGCCAGGCGCTGCGCGGAAAACCTGAAGCCCTGCCTGCTCGAGCTCGGCGGCAAGGCGCCGCTGATCGTCCTCGAGGATGCCAATCTCGATGAGGCCGTAAAGGCGGCGGCCTTCGGCGCTTTCATGAACCAGGGTCAGATATGCATGTCGACGGAGCGGATCATCCCGGTGGCAGCCGTCGCGGACGAGTTCGCGAAGCGCTTTGCGCAGAAGGCACGCTCGATGGGCAGCGGTGATCCGCGCGAGGGCAAGGCGCCGCTCGGCGCCGTGGTGGACCGCCGCACGGTCGATCGCGTGAACGCCCTCATCGACGATGCAGTATCCGCCGGCGCTCGCGTACTGGCCGGCGGCAAGGCAGAGGGGGTGGTCATGCCGGCAACGGTGATTGACGGCGTGACACCGAAGATGAAGCTGTACAGCGAGGAGAGCTTCGGACCGATCGTCGCCATCATCCGGGCGACCGATGAGGCCGATGCAATCCGTGTGGCAAACGACAGCGAATACGGGCTCTCCGCTGCCGTCTTCACCGGCGATACCGCCCGCGGATTGCGTGTTGCGCGTCAGATCCGCTCCGGCATGTGTCACATCAACGGCGCGACGGTGCACGATGAGGCCCAGATGCCCTTCGGCGGCGTCGGCGCCTCGGGCTATGGGCGTTTCGGCGGCGCGGCGGGCATCGATCAGTTCACGGAGCTTCGCTGGATCACCATGGAGACGGCTCCGGGCCATTTTCCGATCTGACCGATCCGGCAGTTTGAAACGTAGGTGGAGATATGAGCACTGAGCGAGTGGAAGCGGACACCGTCGCATTCACGGTGAGCGAGAGCATTGCGTGGGTCCGGTTCAATCGGCCGGAGAAGCGCAACTGCATGAGTCCCAAGCTCAATCGGCAGATGCTGCGCGTACTCGATGAGCTCGAGCATCGGGCCGACGTCGGCGTGCTGGTGCTGACCGGCGAGGGAACGGCATGGTCGGCGGGCATGGACCTCAAGGAGTATTTCCGCGAGACGGAAGTCAAGGGTCTCGGTGCCATTCGCCAGGCGCAGCGCGAAGCCTACAGCTGGTGGCGGCGGCTGCGCTGGTATCAGAAGCCCACCATCGCCATGGTGAACGGCTGGTGCTTCGGCGGCGGATACGGTCCCCTCTTCGCCTGCGACCTCGCCTTCGCGAGCCAGGACGCGCAATTCGGGCTGTCGGAGATCAACTGGGGAATTCTGCCCGGCGGCGGCGCCAGCAAGGTCGCACGCGAGCTCCTCCCCTTCCGCCGCGCCATGTATCACGCGCTGATGGGTGAGAACATCGACGGGCGCACCGCTGCCGAATGGGGGTTGGTGAACGAGGCACTGCCGCACGAGCAGCTCGAGGCGCGAGTCCTGGACGTCGCCAGGACGCTGCTGAAAAAGAATCCCGTGGCATTGAAGGCCACCAAGGATGCGATTCGGCGCGTCGGCGAGATGACCTATGACAACGCCGAGGACTATCTCATCCGCGCCCAGGAGGCTGCCAACTTCTTCGACAACGAAGGCCGCAAGGAGGGAATCCATCAGTTCATCGACGACAAGACCTTCAAGCCCGGCCTGGGGCCCTATGACAAATCCCGCCGAGGTGGCGGCAACTCGTGAGACGTGAGGATCCGCGGGTGAGCGACAAGGCCATAGAGCGTCTGCTGCGTCCCCGCTCGGTAGCCATCGTGGGGGCTTCGGCCACGCCGGGTGCGTTGGGTGCGTCCGTCCTGGCGAACCTGCAGCGAATGGGTTATCGAGGGGACATTCACCTCATCAATCCGAACAGGACCGAGATCAACGGTCGTCCCTGTCTCAAGAGCATCGAGGAGCTGCCGCCCGGAGTCGACGCGGCCGTCCTCGCCATTCCGCGGGCCGGAGTGCTGCAGGCAGTCACCTCCCTCGCACGGCGCGGCGTGGGGGCAACCGTCATCTTCTCCTCCGGCTTCGCGGAGGGTGGCGAGTCCGGCCGTGCCGAGCAGCGCGAGATCGCGAGGATCGCCACGGATCATGGCATGCTCGTCGAAGGGCCGAACTGCCTCGGTCTCGTCAACCACATCGACGGTGTGGCGCTCACGTTCGTCGAGACCGCTTCCGCGCCGCTGCATCAACGGCCGGGGATCGGGATCGTGAGTCAGAGCGGCGCGATGGCCTGTGTCCTCGGCACGATGCTGGCCAGCCGCGCTCTCGGGGTGTCCTATTCCGTGTCGACGGGAAACGAGGCCGCGAGCGGCGTCGAGGATTTCATCGAGTATCTGCTGACCGAATCCCATACGGCGGTCGTCGGTCTCATCGTCGAGCAGTTCCGGCGGCCTCGCCACTTCCTATCCCTGGCCCGCCGCGCCCGGGAGCTCGGCAAGCGCCTCGTGCTCCTGCATCCGGGCCGCAGCAACGCCGCGCGCGCCTCCGCCGCAACGCACACCGGCGCCCTCGCGGGGGACTACGCGCTGATGCGCGCCAAGGTCGAGGCCGAGGGGGTCGTTACGGTGGAGACCCTGGAGGAGCTGGGCGACGTTCTCGAGATCACACTGCGCACTCCCGGCCTGCGCCGCACCGGCACCGCAGTGATGACCGAGTCAGGCGCCTTCAAAGCGCTGACGCTCGATCTTTGCGAGCAGGTGAGACTCCCACTGCCGTCGCTGGACGACTCCAATGCTCCGCAGCTGCGGGCAGCGATGCCGGCATTCGTTCCGGTCAGCAATCCGCTCGATCTGACTGCGCAGGGACTCGTCGATCCGGATATCTACAGGCGCACGCTGCTGGCACTCGCCGGCGATGAGCGCATCGGCGCGATCGTCCTCGACATCATCCAAACCGACCCGGCGACCTGCGAGCGGAAGTTTCCGCCGATACTCGCCGGCTTGCGTGAGCTGAAGACCTCACCGCTCATCGTCTGTGCCGGACTCGACGAAGGCGCTCCGGTTCCCACTCACTACATCGAGGCGCTGCGCGCACTCGGCGTACCCTACTTCCCGTCGCCTGATCGGGCCGTGAGGGCCATTGCGCGCCTGGCTGCGGCGGCGTCGGCCGCCGCGCTCGAGCCGGTCGGGACCCTCGCGCACGCCGGTTCGCCGCTGCCCTCGGGCATCATCCCTGAATATCGGGCCAAATCGTATCTCGGACCCCTGGGCATCCCCGTGCCCGCCGGAAGTCTGGTCCGTACTCTGGAGGAAGCGCTGCAAGCCGCCGAGTCCCTGGGCTATCCGGTGGCGCTGAAGGCGCAATCGGCAGCGCTCTCACACAAGAGCGATGCAGGCGGTGTGGTACTCCGCCTCGAGAATCGGGACTCGCTGACCTCGGGATGGCGCAAGATGCACGCGGATCTCGCCCGGCATCGGCCGGATCTGACACTCGACGGGGTGCTCATCGAAAAGATGGCGCGGCCGGGTCTCGAGCTGATCATCGGCGGCCGTAACGACCCGGAGTGGGGCGCCGTGGTGCTCGCCGGGATTGGCGGCGTGCAGGCCGAACTGCTGCGCGATGTCGGGCTGATCCTTCCCGGTCAGAGCAGGGAGTCAATCATCGCGGCGCTCCGCCGCCTCCGATGCGGGGCGCTGCTCGACGGGTACCGAGGCTCTGCGGCGCTCGATCTACCCGCCGTAGCGGAGCTGATCGACCGGGTCGGCCGCGTACTCTGCAGTCACCCGTCGATCCGCGAGATCGACCTGAATCCGGTGATCGCCTATCCGGCAGGACAAGGCGTTCTAATACTCGATGCGCTCATGACGGTCGATCCGTCGGAGCCGTGACCCGATCAATGTAGCGAGTCGACCGACCGCTCTTTAGGGGGAAAAGAAATCATGAGCGTCCCATCTGTTCCGCGCTCGCGCGAGAGCCAGGTCGTCGCGATCATGTTCATGACCTGGGGCATTGTGTTCCTCGACCGCATGGCCGTGCTCTATCTGGCCCCCTACATAGCGCCGGCCCTGCACCTGAGCAGCGCGCAGATCGGCTTCCTCGCCGGAATCATGGCGGCCTGCTGGGCCGTTTCCGCCCTCGCTTTCGGCGCCATCTCCGACCGCTTCGGCCGCAAGGCGGTTCTCGTGCCGATGGTGGTGTTGTTCTCGCTGCTCTCGGCACTTTCAGGCCTCGCCCACACTTTCGGGGAATTGCTGCTCGCGCGGGCCTTGCTCGGGCTCGCCGAGGGTCCCTGCTGGTCGGTGACCATGGCGCTCGTGGAAGAAAGCTCGAGCGAGCACACCCGCGGCCGCAACGTCGGGGTCGTGGTGAGCGCGGCGGCAATCATCGGGCTCGCGATCGCACCGGTGCTGACGACGCAGATCGCCGCGCATTTCGGCTGGCGTTCGGCCTTCTTTCTGGCGGGGGCGCCCGGACTCATCATGGCATTCCTGATCGGGCGCTTCGTGCATGAGCCCCGCAGCGAAGAGAAGCGGCATGGCGAGTCGCATGGTGTCGGCCTCGCGGATCTACGGTCGCTGCTCTCGTATCGCAATGTCTGGATGGGGGCCATCGGCGCGGTGGGCTTCATGAGCTGGCTGTTCCTGGTGAATGCATTCGCGCCGCTCTACATCACCAATGTCGCGCACCAGTCCCCGACCACGGCCGGATTCCTGATGGGAGCCGCCGGGCTCGGCAGCTTCGTGAGCGGCTTGGTCGCGCCGGCGCTTTCCGATCGCCTGGGAAGGCGCCCGGTGCTGGGCGCGATGGGCCTTCTCTCCGTCGTTCTGCCGTTGGCTCTGATGTTCCGGCCTCTCTACGGCCAACTCTGGGTGCTTGCGACGATTCTCTTCCTGACACAGTGCGGCCAGGCCATGGCCGCCATCTGCATTGTGCTCGTGCCCGCCGAGAGTGTGCCGCGCCGCCTGGTCGGCTCAGCAATCGGCTTCGCCACCTTGTTTGGCGAGATGTTTGGCGGCTTCGCCGCGCCGATCGTCGCCGGCGCGCTCGCCGCCCGGCATGGCCTCGGAATAGCGCTATGGATGGCCGCCGGAGGCTCGGCCATCGTGTTCCTGGTTGCGCTTGCCCTGAGACCCGCGCCGGCGGTTATGGAGAATCCCGTCGCGGTGGTGTGATGTGGGCAGGAGCATGACGCCAGCCGAGGACCTGCGGCGTGAGATCGAGCAATGCCACCGCTCCCGGCTGGCCTACGACCGCGAGGAGCACACCGAGGGCATCTCGGCGGTAGGCACGGCCTTCCTCGATCCGCTGGGGCGAGCGCTCGCCGTGTCCATACCAGTCCCGACCGCGCGCTTCGCGCGCCAAGCGGACAGGCTCATCGCCGAGCTGCGCCGCGGGCGCCGCGAGATCGAATCCCTGCTGAGCGCCTGAGCTACACGGCCCGTCTGGGAACTCCTCCTACGTACGAATTTCACGGGCCTGCCCGAGTCAGGAGCTCCTTACGAACCCCGTTCGGCCGCGATTCAGGATTATGTAAAATATTAGGGAATATCCATCAGTTAGATACTTTATTTAAGTCGTAGATATTTCCCAATATTTGGGCGCCCCGTCACATGAAGTCCTCGCTCGACTTCCCGCAGAAATGGCGTGTCATTAAGTACGTGGTCAATTCACCTGATAGACTTCGATCAGCCTGTCGTTCTGATTCGGTCCCTTGGCGAGCCGTAGCTGCGGCGGCACGTCCACGAGCGTCGCGACAAAGATGTGGCTGTTGAGCCACTCGTACTTGCCCTGCGGTGCGATGAACGTGGGCGCGAGACGGTAACGCTCCTCGCCAGGATGCTTGCC
>DASYGA010000273.1:0-16741 GCA_036000265.1 Steroidobacteraceae bacterium
CAGGTTGAGACTGCCGATAGACGCGTTGTAGTCGCCGCAGGCGGTGCTGTCCATGAAGAACACGCCCGCGACGCCTTTGACCAGGTCATTGGTGAACGTGAGACGTCCTTCGGCGGATGTCTGCTGGTCCTTGTAGAGCGCCGGCACCTCGAAGAGGTTCTGGTCGGTCTCCGCGAAGTTGATGAACTGCTGTCCATGGCCCTCGTAATAGGCGCCGATGAGCTTCAAATCGAGCTGATCGGTCAGCTTCTGGCTATACGTCCCGGAGAAGCCGTTGCGATGGAAGTAGTCCCTGCCGACGGGCATGTCATCGTACATGTCGAAGGGGTTCGACAGCTGCGGCACCAGGTAGTTGTTCAGGCGATGGCCGCCCGCCGCATTGGAATTGTCCAGGATGTCATCGGCCACCAGCACCAGCTTCGAGCTCGATCCCCAGAGGAAGGTGGCGTTCGCGCGGCCGGCGAATACGTTCTTGTTCGAAACGTCCTCACCGATGAAATTCTGCGAGCTCGGCGGCTCGCCCGGCTGTGCGGCGATGTGGCCATAGCCACCGCGCTTGAGCTCCCCGAGGGAGACGCCGAAATAGACGTGATCCTCGATGATGGGCGTGGAGAAGTTGAGCTTGAAGTCGTGCTCGCCGTAGTTGCCGCCGGTGACGGAGGCGGTGAGCGACTGCGGGCCGGCGATGTCGCGAGTGACGTACTTGATCGCGCCGGCGATGGTGTTCTTGCCGTACAAGGTGCCCTGCGGCCCGGAGAGAACTTCCAGCCGCTCGACATCGAGGACATCGAGGAGGGCGGCCTGGGGCCGGGCGAGGTAGACATCATCGATGTAGACGCCCACCGCCGGATCGAAGCCCCAGAGCGGATCGCTCTGGCCGACGCCGCGAATGTAGACATTGATCGTGCTGCTGGTCGCCCGATCCGCGGAGATCTTCATGTTGGGCACGAAGCCGTTGAGATCCTCGAGATTCGTGATGTCCCATGTCTGGATCGACTTCGCCGTCACGGCGGTGTCGGTGAGCGGTACGCTCTGCAGGTTCTCCGCGCGATGACGGGCGGTCACGACGACCTCCTGCAGTTCCGCCGGGCTCGCGTTTGCGGCTGCATCGGAGCTGGACGTGGAAGTCGCGTTCGTATTGGCGGCGTTTTGCGCGGCCGCCGCGCCCGCAGCGAGAAGACCGCAAGCGACGAGGAATGCGCCTGGAAGCTTGTTCGACATTGCCGAGCCCCTCTGACCAGATTGTTGTTGGTGCCGTTTGCCGGTGACATCTATTGAACAACCGTTGAAGTCTAGTGCAACGATCGTTGAACTTCAACAGGCGTGGGCGGCAAGGGTACCCGGTTGCGGCGGCGGGTCGCGGCGGCGGGCGCACCCCGGCGGGCGCGCCGGCGAGCACGCGTGCAGGGGGTGCAGGGGGTGCAGGGCTGGGAGCCCTCGGCATGGGGCAGCCGGGCGGCATTACCCGGCCGCTATGCGCGCGCTGGCCTGAGGAATCCCGCAGGCGGCCGCAACTCTACCGCTAGAATGATGCGATCAACGGGGGACGCGATGGCTCGCTCGAAGCGCACGACCAAAGAGAAGCTGCTCGATGCGGCGGAGAAGCTCTTCGCCCGCAAGGGGTTTCACGGGACGTCGTTGCGCGACATCACCGGGGAGGCCGGAGTGGATCTCGCCCTCGTCAACTACCACTTTGGCGGCAAGAAGCCGCTGTTTGCCGCCGTGCTCGAGCGTCGCGGCGCGGTGCTCAACGAAGAGCGGCTACGCCGCCTGGCCGCTGTGCGCACGAGCGCGGCGCCGCGGCCGGCGAGCACCGAAGCGGTGGTCGGTGCCTTCTTCGATCCGATCCTGGACTTCCTCGCGCACGCCGGGCCGGGCTGGCACAGCTACTTCACCCTGCTCGCCTGGGTGAACAACTCCCCGGAATGGGGCCGGCGCCTGATGAGCAAGACCTTCAACGACACCGTCCGGGAGTTCATCCGCGCCCTGATGGAATCCCTCCCGGAGGCCGCTCCCGAGGACGTGTTCTGGGGCTACAACTTCCTCACCGGGGCGCTCACCCTGTCACTCGCCGAGACCGGCCGACTCGATATCCTTTCGGGCGGCCTCTGTCGCTCGACCGACGTCGCCGCGCTCAAGGCGCGCCTCGGCCCGTTCGTCGCGGCGGGGCTCAAGGGCCTGGCGCAGCGCCAGGCCCGGCAAGACGGGTGAGCGGGGCGGCCGGCAGGTACTACAGCACCTGCTCTCCTCGGGCGACCGCCGCCTTCAGTTGCTGCTCGCTGGCCTGTGCCTCGCGGTCGAGGTCGTCGAACACCTGGTGCTCGGCCGCCGTCGGCATCTCGTAAGCGAGGTCGATGTTGGCCGCGAGGTAGGCCAGGTGGCTGCGCAGTTTCGACTCGTGGAGCAGCGTGCCTTCGCTGGAGTGCAGGTCGAGCTGCACGCTCTCGCCGATCGCCTGGTCGAGCGCTGCGAGCGCGTCGTGCGCCTTTTCGGCCGTCACCCTGTGATGGGCTACCGCAGCCTGGAGCTTCTCACGCGCCGCGATCGCCCGGTTGATGGTCTTATCCAGCGTGTCGAGAGCCGTGTGGATCTGCATCTCCAGCGCCAGACGCTGCTGTAACGCGTCGGGTACCGGATGCAGCCGCGGATCGAGCGCCACCTGGAAGGCCCGCTGTGACTTGCGGCCGTCGTAGTCGAGCACCACGGTGTAACGGCCGGGAGTCACCATCGGCCCCTGCGCAGAATCGTCGAGACCGCCCGCAGCGATCGGCGTCTCGAAGCCTGTAACCTCCGTGGCGTCGGGGTAGCGCAGATCCCACTGGAAGCGGTTGTTGCCGGCGGTGACAGCGGTAAGTTTCTCGTCTGCCTGCTGCTTTTCCTGGATCGGAGTGAGGTTGTCACGCTGCGGCGGCGTCAGCTTCGGTTGCTGGGTCTTCAAGTGCAGCGCGAACGTGCGGACCACGTGGCCCTGATCGTCGAGGAATGTCAGGCTCGCCGGCACCTTGCCATGGTAGGTGTCGGGAATGTGAAAGAACACAGTGGCGCCGAACGGCGGATTGCTGCCCACATCGTGCCGGTACTTCGCGGTGGGATTCGCGCCGTAGGCATGAGTCTCCCACGCCGTTTCCGGCGCGAAGACCTGCACGTCGTCAGCGCCCACGGACGGTTGCAACGACATCTGCTCCAGCAGCGCCAGATTATCCAGCACCCAGAATGCCCTTCCGTGCGTCGCGATGGTCACGTCCCCCTGGCGGGTGTTGATGGCGATGTCGCGCACTTGCACGTGCGGCAGATTCAGCGCGAGCGGTTGCCAGTGCGCACCGCCATCGAGGGTCACGAACACCGTGCTCCTGGTGCCGAGGAAGAGGAGTCGCGGATCGGATGGATCCTGGCGCACCGCGAGGACATACTCATCATCGGGGAGTCCCGTTGTCATCGCCGTCCAGTGCTGGCCGTAATCGGTCGTCTCGTACACGTAGGGATGGAAGTCGTCCCACATGTACCGCGAAGCCGTCAGATATGCGGTGCCCGCGGATTGATGCGAGGGCTCGATGGCGCTGATCTCGCACCACTGCGGAAGATCGGGCGGGGTGATCGCCTGCCACGTTTTGCCGCCATCGCGGGTGATGTGCACCAGCCCGTCCGCCGAGCCTGCCCAGATCTCCTGCCGGTCGAGAGGTGAGACCGCAAGCGCCGCGACGTCGGGGAAGAGCTCCGCCCCCGACTGGTCCGCATCGATGGGTCCGCCGCTGGTCTGCTCGGTGGCCGGATCGTTGCGTGTCAGATCGGGGCTGATCGCGCTCCAGGTGCGGCCGTAATCATCGCTCCTGAGGACGACCTGCGAGGCGATCAGCAACTCCTTCGGGTCAGCCGGCGAGAAGAAGATCGGATGCGTCCAGCCGAAGCGGTATTTCTGCTCCGCGGCGGAGGCGCCCTCCAGGTAATCCGGCCAGGGGCTGACGTCGCGGAACTGCCCGGTCGCCAGGTTGTAGCTGAGAAAGATGCTGAAGTAGCCGCTGCCGTAAGTGACATTGGGATCGCCGGGCCGCGGGGCGACGAAGGTGCTCTCGCCATAGGCGACCTCGTGCCAGGCACCGACCGGGATCATTCCTTGGGGCGTCGCGCTCGGTCCCTCGAAGGAGCCTTCGTCCTGCTGCGCGCCGTAGATGTGGAACGGGAACTGCTCATCCAGCGCGACGTGATAGAACTGGCCGGTCGGCTGGTTGTGCTCGCTGCTCCAGGTCTTGCCGCCATCGGTGGAGACCGTGGCACCGCCGTCGTTGCCCTCGAGCAGGACGTTGGGATCGTGCGGATTGATCCAGACGATGTGATTGTCGCCGTGCGGGGTATGGAGCTTGGAGAAGGTCTTGCCGCCATCGCGCGATACCCAGAGCGCATCGACCTCCGGCACGTAGACCACGTCCGGGTCCGTCGGGTCGGCGTAGATGCTCATGTAGTAGAAGGCGCGCTGGCGCAGGCTCCAGCTGGAATTGACGCGGTGCCAGCTGCCGCCGCCGTCATCGGAGCGGAAAACGCCGCCTGCCTTCGCCTGCACGATTGCGTAGACCACCTGTGGCCGGCTGGCGACGAGCGACACGCCGATGCGCCCGAGCGTCCCCTGCGGGAAGCCGGAATGGCGGGAGATCTCGCTCCAGTGGGCGCCGCCGTCGGTGCTCTTGTAGAGGCCGCTGCCCGGGCCGCCGTCATCGAGCTTCCACGGCGTGCGATAGGCCTGCCACATCGCGGCGTACAGGACTTGCGCATTGCCCGGGTCCATGACCAGGTCGATGGCGCCGGTCCGGTCATCGACGTAGAGGATCTTCTTCCAGGTCTTGCCGCCGTCGGTCGACTTGAATACGCCTCTTTCCGGGTTGGATTTGAAGACATGGCCCATCGAGGAGGCATACACCACCTCGGGGTTGTGCGGGTCGACCGCGAGGGCGCTGATCGTGTGGGTGTCGCCGAGGCCCGCCGGGTGCCAATGCCTGCCGGCATCGTCGGAGCGGAATACGCCATCGCCGGTGATGACATCGCCGCGGATGTCGCTCTCGCCCGTGCCGGCGTAGATCACCTTGGAGTTGGATGGCGCCACTGCGAGCGCGCCGATGCTGTCGCTCGTTCCCGGGAGCCGGTGATCCGTGAGGTTGGTCCAGCTCACGCCATAATCGGCGCTCTTCCAGACGCCGCCGTCGACCGCGCCCATGTAGAAAAGATCGCGCTGCGAGGGCACGCCCGTGATGGCGACGACGCGGCCGCCGATGTAGGGGCCGACACTGCGCCACTGGAGCTTGGCATCAGGACCCCGAAGGGGCGCCGCGGAGGCGGTGGTGAGCGCCGCCGCAAGAAGCGCCGTCGCACCCGCGGTGAGCAGCCGCAGTCCGCGCGAGCGTGCCGAGTCAGTGGTGCCTCGCATAACCTTGCCTCCCACGGGCGGCCGGATGCGGTCCGTCCGTGTAATTGTTCTCAGACGTGCCGAAGTCGATGCGACATGATAGGGCAAGCGTGAGCGCGCTTTCCAGCCTGCAGGCGGACGCGGCGACGAGCCGTGTGCTTGCTGCGGTGAAGAATGTTGCAGGTCAGGTCAGTACGTGACTTGCGCGGGCGGCAGCGTCATCCTGGATGCAGCATCGCCGCCTCGCCGGCAGGCGCGCCGATCGACCGCGAGCAGCGCCGCGCTGCTGTTGGCCGTCAGCGGGCGGGTCGGCACCCCGATGTAGGCCGGGTCGTAGGGCTGCGTCACGAGGATGTAGGGGTAGCGGCAAGCCACCGCGGCCCAGCTCACCGGCGCGAGCACCGCGGGCCGCCAGTCGTGCTCGTCGCGATCGTAGTGGAAGCGCCAGCTGTAGGACTGCCCCTGCGAGCGGAAGCTGAAGACCGGCGAGCGGTTCCAGATCTCCTGGAAGCGATACCACTGCTCGACCGGGGCATAGGGGTGCTCGAGGTAGTCGAAATAACTCATCGGATCGCCGAGGTTGCCGGCAAAGAGGTCGGGGATGAGGCCGTCGCGATCGAGCAGCACGAAGGCGCTTGCGTGCGGCAAGGGCAGGATGGTGACCTTGGGGTAAGTGAAGATCGGCAGCACGAGGGCGCCGCGCGGGATCTGCGCCACGACTGCCCGATAGCGCATCATCCAGGCATTGTTCTTATCCAGATGCCAGCCGATATAGGCGAGGTTGACGGCGGCGAGCACAGCGGCGGCCGCGAGCGCCGGCGCGCTCGCGAACTCGCAGTCGGCGGCAGCTGCGGGGGCCAGGTGCAACACCGCGAAGAGCATGAAGATCACGACCATGGGCAGCGCGCGCACATCGACATACGCCGCCCCCGAATAGGTCCCGGGCAGCACCGCATAGATGCCGAGAAAGCTCGCCGCGAGGACCATCCGCTCGAGCACCTCGGGCGCGAGGAGCTGTCGCGGGGAGGCGAGCTCGCGGCGCACCGGCCAGAGAAGACAGAAGGCGAGCAACAGCATCATCGGCCCGCAGGAGCGGCCGCCGTAGCGGAAGAACTCGTCGTGCAGGCCGCGGATCTTGCCCGCCACCGTTCCCCACTCGAGCGAATAGATGGCCGGCGAGGCGGCATGATGCGGACCTGCGAGCACGCCAAAATAGAGCGCGAGCAGCCCGAACACCGGCAGCGCAAGGCGCATCTCGGTGCGCCAGTCGGTGCGGCCGGAAAAGAGCCGCACGGCCGCGCCGATCAGGAGCGTCGCGGCGAGGAAGGTGGGCACCGTGAGGTGCTCCAGGTATCCGGCGAGCACCGTGGCGAGATAGACGACGTAGAGCCGTGTGGACCAGCGCTCACGCAGCGAATCGGCGAGCGCGATGCAGGCGATGAGCAGTGCCACCGCCAGGCGAAAGGCGGCGAAGCCGACGAGAAAAAACCAATCGGTGGCCAGATACAGGCTGATGAGCACGACCAGCGGCCGCGCCTGCGGGCTGAGCCTGTTGGCATGCATGTAGTAGAGCAGGGCGCAGGGCAGCGCCAGCACCAGCAGCTCGTTGAAGAGCGCGCCCCCGGCGGCCGTGCCGAGCGCGGCGACGAGGCTCGTCAGGATGAGGTCGTGCAGCAGGTAGGGGACGAGCCGAAAGTGAAACGCGAAGATGCCGCCCCACGACTGGCCGTGATGGAACAGCAGGTCTGCGAGCACCTTGGCGCGCGCCAGGTGATCCGGCAGGTCCTCGAACGGGAACGATGTCAGCCGCGCGATGAGGGCGACATAGCCGGCGGTCAGCAGCGCGGCCGCAGGCCAGCCGATGATGTTGGCGAGGCTGGCGCGCGAGGTGCGCACCGGCAGGGGCGCCGGAGCGCTCGGGATGGGGGAGGGGTCCATGGCCGGCGGTCCAGCAAGATTCGATTCTCCGACGAGCGTGCGAGGGCTTTGGGCATAGGCTTTGCTGCATGCCATCTCATGCGAGGCGCAGCGGGATGACCCAAGCGGTACGGCCTGTGAGATATGCATGGTGAGGGCGAAGGTCGGACCCCGAAGCGGGGTGAAGCTGGTTCTGGAGCCCGGGGGATATCCGGGCATCGATGGCGAGCGGCCCCCCGTGCCGGCGCTACCGGTTGCCTCCGATCTGCCGCCGGTCATGGTGCTGGCCGACCATATTGGTTACGCCGACGGCGTTCGCCACGGTGTGACGACCTACCTCCTGCACGTATTGCCGTTACTCGCCGCTGCGGGCATCGATCTGACGGTATGCTTCCTGCGCGAGCAGCATGCGGCGGCGGCTGACCTGCGCGCGCACGGGATCCGTCCCACCTTCCTCGATGCGGGCAAGTGGGATCCAACAGTCGCGCTGCGCGTCGCGGCCCTTGCGCGGCGCCGGCGTGTGCGCCTGTTGCATGCAACCGGTGTGAAGGGCACGCTCGCGGCGCGCATCGCGGCGCGGCTCATCCGTGCCCGCACCCTGCTGCACGTGCATGACTTGAATGATCCCGGCGCGCTCCTCGGCGCGCTGCAGGGGCTGGTAGCGCAGCCTACGGATGCAGCTGTATGCGTGTCCCAAGCCGTGCGCGAGCTGACGGTGAACCGGTATCACGTGCGGCCCGAGCGGGTGCGCGTTGCCCGCAATGGGGTACCCCTGGAAGCGCTGCGCAGTGCCGGCGCCGGCGCTCGCAGTGCGGTCCGCTCCGAGCTCGGCATCGAGCCTGGACGGCCGGTGCTCGCCATCATCGGCCGCATGCATCCGGTCAAAGGCCATCGAGCGCTGCTCTCCATGCTGCCCGTTATCGTGCGCAGCTGCCCGCGGACACTGCTGCTCGTGATCGGCGATGGCCCGGAGCGCGGCCCCTGCGAGCAGCTCGCGCAAAGTCTCGGCGTGTCGCCGCACGTGAGGTTTCTCGGGCGGCGTGCCGACGTTCCCCGCCTGCTCTCGGCCATCGATCTGGTGTTGATGCCGTCGCAATCGGAAGGCCTGGGCCTGGCTGCCATCGAAGCCCTGGCGGCGGCCCGGCCGGTGATCGCCTTCGCCGCGGGCGGCCTGCCGGAGGTGGTCGCCGACGGGGTCAGCGGGCGGCTGGTGCCGCCTGGCGATTGCGGTGCGTTTGCCGGTGCGGTGATCGACACGCTGCGCGAGCCTGGCCGGCGGTTCGCCTATGCGCGAGGCGCCGCAATCAGCGCAGAGCGCTTCGGGCTGGGAGCACACGTCCGGCGACTCATCGACTGCTACCGGATGACCCTGGCTCCGTAGCCGTACCGGCCCCCTCTGAGGCCCGCACCGCGAAGCCGGACGCCTCACTGGGAAACGCGTGGTAAATTACCCCGTATGAGAAGAAGGGGAGAAGAACCGTGAGTGCCTTGAACGAGAGCGTGAAGCGCGCAGGATCGAGCGAGCGGCCGGCGGGGTTGCCCCCTGATAACATTGCGGGCAGCGATTTCGGCTGGCAAAGCCGGCCCGAAGGGCTGGACACAGGCGGCGCCGGGCAGATGCCGCAGGGCATCGTCGACGGTCCGGCCCGGGGCGCCGGCGGCGCCCGCTCCGTGGAAGGGCGCCTGCTCGCGCATCTGCTCGAGCATCTCGGCAATCCCCCGGTCGAGTTCATTCTCTGGACCGGAGAGCACATCGCGCCGGCAGGTGCCGCAATCATCGCGCGCGTACGGGTCTCCAGCCGGGCGACCCTGCTCGGGATCCTCGCCGACCCGCAGGTACGCTTCCCGGATGCCTACAGCGAGGGGCGGGTCGAGATCGAGGGTGATCTGGTGCGCCTCATGGAGGAGGTCTACCACTCCGGCCGCCGCAGTCCGCAGCCTTCGGCGCTGCGGCGCCTGGTGGAGCGGCTGCACCGCCCGCACGTCAATACGCTGTCCGGCTCGCGCGAGAACATCCACCACCACTACGACATCGGCAACGACTTCTACTCTCTGTGGCTGGGGCAGACGATGGCGTACACCTGCGCCTATTACCCGACCCCGGCGACCACGCTCGATGCGGCGCAGACCGCCAAGATGGATCACGTCTGCCGCAAGCTGCGGCTGCGTGCGGGCGAGAGCGTGCTCGAGGCGGGTTGCGGCTGGGGAACGCTCGCCGTGCACATGGCGAGCCATTACGGCGTCAAGGTTCGCGCTTTCAACATCTCGCGCGAGCAGGTCGCGTTCGCACGCGCCCGCGCGGCGAGCTTGGGGTTGAGCTCGCAGGTCGAGTACGTCGAGGACGACTACCGCAACGCCTCCGGTCGCTACGATGCCTTCGTGTCCGTCGGCATGCTCGAGCACGTCGGCGTGGCCAACTACACGGCTCTCGGCCAGGTGATCGCGCGCAGCATCGGCACGCACGGGCGCGGGCTCATCCATTCGATCGGGCGCAATTTCCCGGCGGCGCTGCAGCCGTGGATAGAGAAGCGCATCTTCCCCGGCGCCTGTCCGCCGTCGCTCGCGCAGATGATGCAGATCTTCGAGCCGTACGATTTCTCCGTGCTCGATGTGGAGAACCTGCGCCTGCACTATGCCCGGACGCTGCACGACTGGCTGGCGCTGTTCGAGGCCGCGAGCGGCCGCGTGCGCGAGATGTTCGACGAGAAATTCGTGCGCATGTGGCGGATGTATCTCGCCGGCTCGATCGCCGGATTCACGACCGGGGCGCTGCAGCTCTTCCAGGTGGTGTTCGCGCCTCGGGACAACAATGATGTCCCGATGACCCGCGAGCATCTCTACGTGCGCTGAGTTACCGTGCGCAGCTGTGACGTCCTGATCGTCGGCGGCGGACCGGCAGGCTCGAGCGCCGCGTGGAAACTGCGCCAGGCGGGCGCGGACGTGCTGGTGCTCGACAAGGAGCGCTTCCCGCGCCTGAAGCTCTGCGCGGGCTGGATCACCCCGGAGGTGGTGCGCGACCTGTCGCTGGACATCAGTGCCTATCCGCACCGCTTCCTGACCTTCGACCGGCTGCACATTCACCTCAAGGGGGTGCACCTGCCCGTGCGCTGCGTGCAGCACTCGATCCGCCGCGTAGAGTTCGACGCCTGGCTGCTGGAGCGCTCCGGCGCACCGGTGTTGCAGCACACAGTGCGCGAGATCCGCGAGCAGGCCGGCGACTACATCGTCGATGAGGCCTTCCGCTGCCGCTATCTGATCGGGGCGGGAGGCACGCGCTGCCCGGTTTATCGCACGCTTTTTCGCGAGCTCAACCCGCGCGCGAGCGACCTGCAGACGGTGACCCTGGAGCACGAGATCGAGTACGACTGGCGCGCACCCGACTGTCATCTCTGGTTCTTCGAGCACGGCCTCCCCGGATACGCCTGGTACGTGCCCAAGCAGAACGGTTGGCTCAATGTCGGCATCGGCGGCATGGCCGATCGCCTCAAGGCCAGCCACCGCTCGATCCACGACCACTGGTCGCTCTTCACCCGCATGCTCGGCGGCCGCCTGGCCAAGGGCGCTCAATACGACCCATCGGGCTACAGCTACTACCTGCGGGGCAACGTGGAGGTGGTGCATCGCGGTAACGCCTTCATCGCGGGCGATGCGGCCGGGCTGGCAACCCGCGACATGGCCGAGGGTATCGGGCCCGCGGTGCGCAGCGGCCTCGAGGCGGCCGAAGCCATCCTGCACGGCAAAGAGTACCGGCTGCACGACGTCACCGGGGCAAGCCTGGGAGGGGGGCTGGCGAGCCGGCTGCTCGACTGGGCCATGACCCGGGGCGCGGGCCGCACACCGCAGGCGGCCGCCGCCTGAGGCTTTAGCCAGCCTTTCTGCAGAGGCACAGGCAGGTGCCCCGCCGCCGTAGGTGGCGGAGCCGCGAGCAAAACCGCGCTTTTTGCTGGCGGCACGCTGGGCCGGGCAGGGATGCCGGATCCAGCGCGCCCAAGGTGAAGTTACGACTCCCCATGCTGCTCCTGCTCTCATCCCTCTGGCTTGCTCTCGTCACCTGGCTGATCGCACGCGCTGTGCGCCAGCGCAGCGTCCTTGCGGCGGTGCCGGTGAGCACCGGTGAGCCGGCAGCCAGCGCCCCCAGGGTCGCCGTGATCGTGCCCGCGCGCGACGAGGCGGCGAACATCGGGCCCTGTCTCGAGTCGCTGTCGGCGCAGCAATATCCGCCGGATCGCCTGAGCCTCATCGTCGTGGACGACGACTCCAGCGACGCGACCGCGGCCATCGTTGCGTCCTTCGCTGCGCGGGATGCGCGCATTGTGCTCCGCCACACCCCGCCGCTGCCGCCGGGATGGAAAGGCAAGGTGCACGCCTGCTGCGCCGGGGTGGCGGCGGCGCCGCCGGAGGCGCAGTGGCTGTGCTTCCTGGATGCCGACATGCGAGCGGCCCCGCGAGCGATTGCGAGTGCGGTGGCAGCGGCGGGCGATCGCAAGCTCGATCTGCTGACGCTGGCGCCGCGACACGAGCTGAAGAGCTTCGCCGAGCGGCTGATGCTTCCCTGCGGCCTGTATCTGCTCGGGTTCTATCAGGACCTGGCGAAGATTCAGGCACCGCAGAGCGATGCGGTCGTGGCGACGGGCCAGTTCATGTTGCTGCGGCGCGCGGCCTACGACGCTGTCGGCGGTCATGCGCCGGTGAGCGCTGCAATCTGCGAGGACGTCGAGCTCGCGCTGCTGATGAAACGCCGCGGCTATCGCGTGCTGCTCATGGATGGCAATGCTCTTTTGAGCACGCGCATGTACACGGGTTGGTCGACTCTGTGGCCGGGCTTTGCCAAGAACCTCATTCAGTTGCTGGGGGGGCCGGTGCGTACCGTGCTGGCTGCACCTGTGGTCGTGGCGCTGGCGTGGGCCGCGGTCTGCCTGCCGCTGCGGGATCTCATAGCCGTACTGCACGGTGTCAGCGGCGCCCCGCTCGCGCTCGCTCTTGCCAGCCTCGGCTCCGCGGCCGTGGTCGGGTTGCATGTTGGAGGCGCCGTGCACTTCAGGATCCCGTGGTGGTACGGCCTGCTTTTCCCCCTGGGATATACCGCGGGAGGTGTCATGGCGCTCGATAGCGTCCGCTGGCGCGTCACCCGCCGCGTCCATTGGAAGGGGCGTGTGTATACCTCATGAGACTCGAGAAGCGCAGTCAGCAGCATCCGCCGGACGACTCTCCGCCTGGTGCGACGCATGGACGCGTTGAGCAGTTTTCCAACCTGACGACAATCACCGTAGTCGTCGGGCTCGTCGTTTTCCTCTACTTCGTCAAGGAGATTCTGCTGCCGTTCGCCGTCTCGGCCATTGTCGCTTTCGTGGCGACCCCGCTCGTAGATGCGTTGGCCGCACGGACGCGAGTGCCGCGTTGGGCGTACGCACTCGGCGTGCTCTTCGTGCTCATCGGCCTCGGCGCACTCCTCGGTTTGCTCGGGGCGCCGCCGCTGCTGCACGAGATCGAACGTATCGCCGGCAATCTGCAGGGGACGGTGACCGGCTTCGTGCGGGTGCTCGTCGGCAACGGCACGCTCGACCTGATGGGTCAGCGGCTGGACGCCGCGGGTATCGGCGCCATGATTGCGCACGAGGCCCAGTCATGGATCGGCCAGAACGGCCGCATCCTGGAAGTCGCGGCCGTCGGCGTCGCCGCCATCTTCGGCGGCATCCTGACCATAGTCCTGCTCGGCTATTTCCTTCTCGACGCCCACCGCATCGGCCGCGGCCTTGCATGGCTCATACCGCCGCGCTACCGGCCATTCACCACGCGAGTGGGCCGCGACCTCGAGCCGGTGCTGCGGCGCTACTTCATCGGGGTGGGCGTGGTGGTGCTCTACGCCTCGACGGCGGCCTACATCGGCCTCGGGCTCGTGCTCCACATCCAGCACGCGGTCTTCCTTGCCCTGATCACCGGCCTGCTCGAGCTCATCCCCTTCATCGGGCCGGCCGCCTCCGCCGTGATCGCCGGTCTGGTGGCGGTGCAGCAGGCCTCCTCGGGCTGGAGCATCATCGCCTACTGCATCTACGCGACCGCGCTGCGGATCTCCATCGACCAGTTCATGGGGCCGCTGGTGCTCGGACGCGCGGCCTACGTGCCGCCGGTTCTCGTGATCTTCTGCTTCCTCGCCGGCGGCCTGCTCTTCGGCATCGTCGGCGTCATGCTGTCCGTTCCCGTTGCGCTCAGCATCAAGGTGCTGCTCGGGGTGATCTACCAGGAGCCGCAGGAGGGCGCGCGCTGAAGCCGGGCCGTGAGGGGCTCGCCACCGGCTCACGGCCCGCTTCCGGCCAGCTGACGACCAGGCTGGAACTTTTGTGCTCGCCCTGAGTTCAGGTCCCTGTTGCCGACCAGCAAGGAGCAACCGCCTTGGCCGTCGAGCTTTCCGAGAAACGCGGCCTGCGCGCGATTCATCCGGAGCAGTGGGTCTTCAGCCTGGACCGGTGGTTGCGCCGCTGGCATGGCATCTACGAGTTCACCGCGCACCGGGATTGCCTGTTTCGCGCAGAGCGCTGCCTCGCCGAGGAGAGTCTGTTGCTCTCCGATGGCATGCGCGTGCGTCCCGGCGACCCACTCCTGAAGATCCACCTGTGGAACGAGCACATGCCGGTCATGGGCCAGGACGGGCCGACAGTCGCCTGGGCACGCCGCGCCAGCCGCGCCATCGATACCTCGCTGCGAGAGCTGGCGCGTCACGTCGCGCAGTGCAGTGATCTCGATGCGGTGGTCGCCATCTGCGCCGACATGCGCCTGGCGACCGCAAAGCAGAGCGCCCAGCTGGCGCGCATCGTGTCGCGCTACGGCTTCGAGGCGGCGAGGGATTCCCGCGTCGGCCGGCCGGGCGTGCTGCGGCTGATCGGCGAGAATATCCTGATGGGGCTGTTGGTGCTGGCGACCAACCCCATGGCGTTCCGCGCCGCCGTCCTGCGGCGCGGTCACACCCGGGTCGTCATCTCACGCGCCAAGCTCCTGCGGCGATATCGGCCGAATTGAGTGCCTGTAGTGCCGCCGGACCGGCAGGCGCCAGGCCACGGTACTGCAATACCCGCACCTGTTGACAGCGCTGCCGTGGCGCGGCGATGCTTCGCGGCCATGACGACTGCGCTTTGGATCGGTACCCGCAAAGGGGCCTTCGCACTGCGGCCCGACGCTCATCGGCGCGGCTGGAAGCTCTCCGGACCGCACTTTCTCGGGCACATCATCCATCACGTCGTACAGGATCCGCGGGAACCCAAGGTCCTGTTGATGGCGGCGAAGACGGGGCACCTTGGGCCGACCGTCTACCGCTCCAGCGACCGCGGCCGCACGTGGCGCGAGGCGGCCCAGCCGCCGGCGTTTCGCAAGGCAGCCGAGGGCGAGCAGCCGCGCGCCGTCGACCGGGTCTTCTGGCTCACGCCCGGCCACTCATCCGAGCGCAGCACCTGGTATGCCGGAACATCGCCGGCGGGCCTGTTCCGCTCCGAGGACGGCGGCGAGCGCTGGCAGCCGGTCGCCGGCTTCAACGACAACCGCATGCACGCGAAATGGGCAAGCTTCGGCACGCCGGATGGGCAGTTGACGCACTCGATCAACATCGACCCGCGCGACCCGCGGCACCTGTACCTCGCGCTCTCCGGCGGCGGCGTGTTCGAGTCGACCAACGGTGGCGCCGACTGGGCGCCCCTCAACGAAGGTTGCGCCGCCGACTTTTTGCCGGACCCGACCGTGCCCTTCGGACATGATCCGCATTGCGTGGCCCTGCATCCCGCTGCCCCCGACCGGCTGTATCAGCAGAACCACTGCGGCATCTACCGGCTGGATCGGCCGCAGCGCCGCTGGGTGCGCATCGGCAGCGCCATGCCGAAGAAGGTGGGCGACATCGGCTTTCCCATCGTGCTGCACCCCAGCGATCCACAGATCGCCTGGGTGTTGCCGATGGACGGCCAGACGGTGTGGCCGCGTACCTCCATCGCGGGCAAGCCCGCGGTATATCGCACCAGCGATGGCGGGAAGAGCTGGCGGCGTCTCGATCGCGGGTTGCCGCAAGCGCAGGCCTGGCTCACCGTGCTCCGTCAGGCCATGTGTACGGACGGTCGCGCAGCGCGGCTTGGCGTCTACTTCGGCACCACCGGCGGTGAGGTCTGGGCCGGCGCCAATGGCGGGGAGAGCTGGCGCTGTATCGCGCGACATCTGCCGGAGATCTACTCGGTGACGCACGCTGCGTAAGTCACTTCGGGACATATGAGCTGCACCGTCCGGATTCCAAGCCCCTTGCGCTCCTACACCGCCGGCGCCGCTACGGTCACGGCCGACGGCGGCACGATAGCGGATGTGTTGGCCAGTCTGGAGCGGCGCTTCGCCGGTATCCGCTTCCGCATGGTCGACGAGCAGAGCCGGATCCGTCCGCACATCCGGCTGTATGTGAATACCGCGGAAGTGACGGTGCTGTCGCAGCCCGTTGGCGCGCGTGATGTCGTCCACGTCATCTGCGCGCTGAGTGGCGGGTGAGCCGTGACGCTCACACCCTCGGAGCTGGCGCGGTACCACCGGCACATCTCGCTGCCTGAGGTGGGCCGGGCCGGCCAGGAGCGGCTCAAGAGCGCGCGCGTCGCCGTGATCGGCGCCGGGGGGCTCGGCGCGCCGGCGGCGCTCTATCTCGCCGCCGCCGGCATCGGCACCCTCGGGCTGGTGGACTTCGATCGGGTCGAGCTTTCCAACCTGCAGCGGCAGGTGCTGTTCGCCAGTGCAGACCTCGGGCGGCTGAAGACCGAGGCGGCTCGCGAGCGCTTGCTCGCCCTCAACCCTGGGATTGCAGTCGTTGCCCACCCGCTGGATCTGCGTGCGGACAACGTGCTCGGGGTGCTGCGGGATTATGATCTCGTCCTCGATGGCACTGACCGCCTGACGACACGCTACCTGGTCAACGATGCCTGCGTGCTCCTCGGCAAGCCGCTCGTCGCGGCGGCGATTCACCGCTTCGAGGGGCACGCGATGACCTACATGCCCGGACGTGGCCCCTGCTACCGCTGCCTGTTTCCCGCGGCGGAGGAGGGATTGGTCGGGAACTGCGCCGAAGCGGGCGTGCTCGGCGTTCTGCCGGGTGTGTTGGGGGCGATCCAGGCCACCGAGGCGGTGAAGGTGCTGACCGGCATCGGTGAGCCGCTCCTCGGCCGGCTGTTGACTTACGATGCGCTGGAGCTTCGCTTCCTGGAGTTGCCCTTTTCATGGCGGGCCGACTGTGCGGTTTGCGGAGAGCATCCCACCATCACTGCGCCGACAGACGCGGGGGAGCGCTGCGATGCCATCGCGCTGGAGCGCGTGCGTCGACTCACAGCGTCCGCACTGCGTGATCTGCTGATGGCGGCGGGCACTCGCGCCGGCATTGTCCTCGTCGATGTTCGTGAGCCGCGCGAGTTCCAGACCGCTCACCTC
>DASYGA010000378.1:0-3564 GCA_036000265.1 Steroidobacteraceae bacterium
GTATTTACGTGTAAGCCCTTTAGAAAGACAAATTTGAGTCTCGGAAGACCGGTTAACCTGTTGCAGCATCTGGACTTAGACTGGGCCCTCCCGTACCGGAGGGGAGGGGGGTGGGAGTAACGTGACTAAGCCTGCGGGAACATCTCCCGCACCAGCTCCAGCCCCTCCTGCGTCGTCCTGATCGCACCCTCCAGCTGCGCATCCTCCGCCGCGTCGAGCATCGCCCGGAACCCGGGCCCCGGCCGGTATCCCGCCGCAATCAGGTCCGCACCCGTCACCAGCAGGCTCGGCCGGACCTCCTCCGCCGGCGCCGACCCGTAGCGCGCCTTCGCGAACTCGTAAAGCTCCAGCCGATTGTGGCTCGACGTCACGTCCAGACGATGCAGCTCCAGATGCTCCTCGAAGCGCGGCAGCCGGAAGAACCGCTTCAGCGTCGACTCCTTCATCTTGCCGATGTCGCCGAAACGCATGTGGTTCGCCACCAGCGAGACGATCTGCTCCGTGTCCTCGTTCGAGAAGCGCAAGCGCCGGCAGATCGCCGCCGCCATCCGCGTCCCGATCTCCGCATGACCGTTGAAGCGGATGCGGTCGGACACGGTGTAGGTCGGCGGCTTGCCGACATCGTGCAGCAGCGCGCTCCACGCCAGCGTCGCCGGGCAGCCCGCCGGCAGTTGCTTTAGCAGCAGCAGGGTGTGCACCCACACGTCGCCCTCCGGGTGCCACTCCGGCGGCTGCGCCACCCCGCGCATCGCCGCCACCTCCGGCAGCACCTGCTCCAGCAGCCCACTCTTGTCGAGCATTTCAAATGCAGTCGCGGCGTGCCCCTCGGTCAACATGCGCGTCAGCTCATCGCGCATCCGCTCCCGGCTCACCTGCCCGATCTCGCGAGCCAGCACGCGAATCGCCGCGAAGGTCTCCCGCTCGACGGTGAAGCCGAAGCGCGCCGCAAACCGCACCGCGCGCAGCATGCGCAGCTTGTCCTCGGTAAAGCGCCGCATCGGCTGCCCGATCGCGCGCACCACGCCGGTCCGCAGGTCTTCGCGCCCGCCCACGTAATCGAGCACGGCCGCCGCCGCATCGCCGCTCGCCAGATAGCGATCCACATCCAGCAGCATGCCGTTGATGGTGAAGTCGCGCCGCGCCACATCCTGCTTCGGATCGCCCGTGTAGGCCACCTCATCCGGCCGCCGCCCGTCGCTGTACACGCCGTCGGACCGGAACGTCGCCACCTCGGTGACAATCTCCTGCCCGTCCACCAGCATCGGCACCAGCACCACGCCGAAGTGCGCGCCCACCCCGAAAGCGCGCCCGAACAGCTTCAGTACTGCATCCGGATGCGCGTCCGTCGCCACGTCGTAGTCCTTCGGCCCGTGCCCCATCAGCAGGTCGCGCACGCACCCGCCCACCAGGTACGCACGATGGCCCGCCGCGGCAAGCGTGTGCACCACCGCCGCCGCCGCCTCCAACCCGCTGCTGAACGCGACACTCACTCCTCTAGTGAAGCATTAGTGCAGCAGCAGTGCCACATCGATGCACTCATTGATGTGGCACTAGTATGGAGGATGGTGAACAACGTCCCGCACACTGCATCTGGCCTCATACTCGGCATCGAGAGCTCCTGCGATGAGACCGCCGCCGCCATCGTCGAGCGCGGTGCCCGCCAGCTCTCGAACGTCGTCGCCTCGCAGATCGCCATCCACTCGCCCTACGGTGGCGTCGTCCCTGAGCTAGCCTCCCGCGAGCACCTCCGCGCCATCGTCCCCGTCGTCGACGCCGCCCTCCGCGAAGCCAACGTAACTATGAAGGACCTGGACGCCATCGCCGTCACCGAGGGCCCCGGTCTCGCCGGCGCGCTGCTCGTCGGCATCGGCTACGCCAAGGCGCTGGCCTACGGGCTCGGCAAGCCGCTCATCGCCGTCAACCACCTCGAAGGCCACATCCACGCCGTCCTGCTCGAGCACGCCGCAGCACTCCCCACTACCGGCCCGCTCCTCGCATTAGTCGTCTCCGGCGGCCACACCCACCTCTATCTCGCCGATCATGTCGATACCACCTGGCACTACCGCAACGTCGGCCACACCGTCGATGACGCAGCCGGCGAGGCCTTCGACAAGGTCGCCAAGTTGCTCGGCCTCGGCTACCCCGGCGGGCCCTGGATCGACCACCTCGCCGCCCACGGCAACCCTCTGGCCGTACCCTTCTCCTTCGCGCAAATCAAGCCGAAGGTGTATCGGGGCGGACAGCGAGCATCCCACGCTCCCTTCCTCTTCAGCTTCAGCGGCATCAAGACCGCCGTCCTCCGCTACGTCGAAACACACCACATGGCCGCGTCCATCGCCGCCCGCCGCCAGCACCTCACCCCAACCACCACACCCGCCGACGCTCTGGCACTTTGCGATCAGCAGACACTCGATCTGCTCGCATCCTTCCAGCGTGCCGTCATCGAAGACCTGAAGCGCAAGACCCTTGCCGCGGCCGAGCACTACGGCGCGCACGGCCTGTTGATCTCCGGCGGCGTGGCTGCGAACCGCGAGCTGCGCACCCGCTTCACCGTCGCTGCGACGGAACGCGGCCTCCCCATCGCCTTCCCCACGCTTGCACTCTCCACGGACAACGCCGCGATGATCGCCGCCGCCGCATGGCCGAAGCTGCTCGCCGGAGACTTTGCGCCTCCATCGCTCTCCGCCCGTGCCAGCCTGCCGCTAGGTGCGTGAGTGGGTGCCCCATCCTGAGCGCAGCGAAGGGTGGGTTCTGATTCAAAGCTCAAACGCAGGTGGCCGGCTTCGTCAACTCGCTACTTTCCAACGCTCCCGTAGAATCAAAAGACGCCCACAGAACGCATGACACTCCACCTCTTCAACACCCTCAGCACCCAGATCGAACCTCTCACCCCGGCGGACGGCAAGAGCCTCACCCTCTACGCCTGCGGCCCCACCGTCTACGACTACGGCCACATCGGCAACTTCCGCACCTTCGTGCACGTCGATCTCCTGCGCCGCTTTCTCGAGCAGCAAGGCGTCCCCGTCAAGCACGTCATGAACATCACCGACGTGGACGACAAGATCATCCGCAACGCCGCCGCGCAAGGCGTCTCCATCGCCGACTACACCCCGCGCTATGAGAAGGCTTTCCTCGAAGACCTGCGCGCTCTCGGCTGTCTCGATCCGGTCCTCATGCCGCACGCCACCGAGAACATCCCGGAGATGGTCGCGCTCATCCAGAAACTCGAACAGCGCGGTCTCGCCTATCGCACCGAGGATGGCTCCTGGTACTTCCGTATCCAGGGTGATCCCGAATACGGCAAGCTCTCGAAGAAAGATCTGACCGGCAATACCGCAGGTGCGCGCGTCGACGTCGATGAGTACGAGAAGGACTCCGCCTCCGACTTCGCCATGTGGAAGGCCGCGAAACCCGGCGAGCATGCATGGGACACCGCGCTCGGCCATGGCCGCCCCGGCTGGCACATCGAGTGCTCCGCCATGGCCATGAAGTTCCTTGGCGAGACGCTCGACCTCCACGCCGGCGGCGAAGATCTGATGTTCCCGCACCACGAGAACGAGATCG
>DASYGA010000437.1:0-8764 GCA_036000265.1 Steroidobacteraceae bacterium
CGCTCTTTTCGATCTGGTCGGCGCTGATGACCTGCACCGGCGAGGGTGTCTCCGTGTTGGTGCGAGGAATGTATGATCCCGTCACGACGACGGTCTCGAGCTGATTGCTGTCACCGCTGCCGGTGGCGGCCGCTGGCGGCGCGGCCGGAGCAGGCCCGGCGTCGTTGCCCCATGCTGCACTCGCTCCCGCCCCCAGATAAAAAGCCAGGGACGCCACCAGAGCCATGCCGCCACGAACGTCCGCTCTATGAGAGTTCCCCACGTCGAACCTCCCCTTTATGTGTTGTGCAGACGTGTTAATCATAGGGCAGTTCTGATATCATTGCAATGAATATTCTTCTGGAGGGTCGGCCTTGAATATCTCCTTGGCTCGCCCAACGGCCCTCCGGTGCCGCGCTCGAGGTCACAGTCGGCCAGCCCGGGGTCCGCGCACCCGCAGCGCTCTCCTCCTCGCGCTACCTCTAGCCTTGCTGGCGCTCGCGGGGGTACGGCCAGCGCATGCCGACGCGGTGGATACCCTGATCAGGGCTACCATGCAGAAGGAGAAGATCCCGGGCGTGGCCCTGCTGGTGATGCGTCCCGGCCACCCGCCGCGGGTGTCGACCTATGGGCTGGCCAACGTCGAGCTGCAGGTCCCCGTGAAGCGCGATACCGTGTTCGAGACGGGCTCGCTGGGCAAGCAGTTCACCGCCACCGCGATGCTGCTGCTAGTGCAACGCCACCGCATCTCGCTCTCGGACCCCATCAGCAAGTACCTGCCGCAGAACCCGCCGAGCTGGGCCCCGATCACGGTGCGCGAGCTCCTCGATCACACTTCCGGACTCCACGACTCGGAGGAGGACGGCGGGGAGATATTCGATCTGCGGCGCGAGTACACCGATGACGACATCATTCGCATCGCGCGCTCCTACCCGCTCGACTTCCCGCCGGGCAGCCGCTGGAAATACAGCAACATGGGATACATCCTCGCCGGGATCATCGTGACGCGCCTGACCGGGATGTTCTACGGCGATTTCCTCGCCCAAGAGGTCTTCCGGCCGCTGGGCATGCGCACCACTCGCATGATCAGCAACACCGACATCATCCCCAATCGCGCCGCGGGCTACGTCCGCACGGCCACCGGCATTCGCAACCAGGACTTCGCGTCCGCCTCGCTGAATGCGACCGGCGATGGGAGCCTGGTCATGTCGGTCGATGACTGGGCGGCGTGGATCGACGCGATGGATCGGGGCGCATTGCTGTCACGGCAGTCATGGGGGGAGCTGTGGGACAGCGGCAGAACGCGCGACGGCAAGCTCACCGGCCACGGCTTCTGCTGGGATCCGATCACGCTGGACGGCCACCGGGTGATCGAGTTCGATGGCTCCTGGCTGGGGTTTCGCAGCGCGATCGAGCGCGATCCGGCGAGCGGCACCACCGTCGTGGTCATGGCAAACCTCGCGCAGGCCGAGCCGCTGCCGATCTCGCGCGAGGTGCTGAAGCTGGTGGTGGGATTCGCCCCGCGCTAGCCGGCACTAGCCAGGGTCGCTGCGCCCGGCCCTCAGCCGGTATGAGCGAGCTCGACCGCCTCGACCGCAAAGGCCGGAGCGGTGGCGAGCCGGAACGCGAACGACTTCGCGACGAAAATCATGCGGAAGGCGTCGATCGAGGCGTGTCGGGTGGAGTAGCTGTTACCGCTCACCTCCACCACCCACTCGAAGCGCAGCAGCTCCAGCAGCTCTTGCTCGCGCGGCTGCGCCGGCCGGCATACCAGGGTCTGCTCCTCGCGCGCTTCCTTCAGTCCGTAGACTTCATCCAGCAGATCGTACAAGGAGCGCGAATCGCGCGCCTCGAAGTACGAGCCGAGATCCGGCGCGAGCAGCTTCGGAATCGTGGACAGCTCCCAGATCATCGGGCGCTGATCGAGCAGCCGCAACCGGGAGATCTCCCACACGACCGCCCCGCCCTGCAGACCCAGCGCCTTGGTCTCTTCCTCATTGGCGCGCCTGGAGAAGCACCCCAGGATGCGGGTCTGCAGCGTGGAGCGCGCATCGAGGTGCAGGCCGTTGCGCAAGCCCCCGATACGGGTGGTTTCGGCGCGCACCCGCGGGCGGGAAACGAACGTGCCGCGCCCCTGCTCGCGCCTGATCACTCCCTGAGCGGCGAGCTCAGCCAGCGCACGGCGCACGGTGACCAGGCTCACTCCCGCCTGGACGGCGAGCTTGGCCTCGATCGGCAACTGATCTCCCTCTTGCAGTCGATTCTCATCGATGTGCTGCAGAATGAAGGCGATGGTCTTCTCGTAGAGCGCTCTCACGACCGCCACCCGGAAGGCCGCTCCGGCATCCGGGCCCTCGCGCAGCCAACCTCTCGGGTAGTCATCTGATCATTATAAATACTCGCTTACACCGTTCAATGATATCCGCAGTGCCTGCCTGAGCGATCCACCGAAGCCCTGGAGCCGTGCTGACCAGCAGCCTATCCGGCGCGTCGTCGGCAGCCGCGTCGCGCCCCCGCTGGGTACGGTACCCAATCAAGCCACACGATCGGCAATGGATGCCAACCTCCGGTACCGCACGCGTGCACCCAAGGGGCTGTTCTTCTACGAGAGCCACCATCACGACCCCGTGAGGGCTGAGTAACGGAACTTCCTGCGAGATCCCGAGCAAGTATGCGAGATGCGGCAGTCCTTTGGCATGTGCTCCGAGCTCCGGAACAGGCACGGTCGCATACGGGCTCGAGCTCGGCTCGAGGAATTCAGCCGTCATTCAGAAGCACTCTGGTTTGATGGAGGCGTAGAGGAAGCAGAGGCAGAGGCGCCGGGATGTTTGAGACGACGGGCGGCAATTTCGGGCGACGAGCGGCGACCGCGGCTTGCGAAACGGTGAGCGCGGCAGCAGCGTGTCAATTGCGTCGTTTGCGCCCCAGCTCATTGCGGGGAATTCGTCTGCGAACTGCTTCAAAGTTTTTTCATCGCGGGCCAAAAGTCGCCATCCGGAGACTCCCCGGCCTGATCCACACGGTGTTATGTTCAACGCATATCGCACGGGGAGTCGTCCATGCACCTGCAAATTCTGACATCGGCGCCGCACGCGCTCGCCGCGCTCGCGCAGGACAACAGCAATATTTCCGCCCTGGTCCTGATCCTGGGCGTGGTCGGCGGCTGCATGCTGTCGGCGTGGCGGGAGCAGCTGCGCGAGCGCCGCGCGCAGTTCGCCCGCCGGCCCGATCCGCTGGAGTGAGGCTCGCATGGCATACTGGAACGTAGCTTGCTTTCCGGACTGTCGCACTCCCGTCATGAACGAGTGGCATGCTTCGCCCGTGATGCAAGTCAGTCCCCTTTTCGTCGTCACCCAGAGCCGCGACCTTGCGGCGCGCTATGCCACCACGACCCGTCAGTGGCTGGTTGCCCGCACCACCTATCGGCGGCTGCACGAGGCGCCGGTGAAGAACATCACCGCGCTGCGCGATGCCGCCCACCGGCTGGACCAGCTGGAGCGCGGACGCGCAGCTTTGCTGCGGGATCTGAAGGCTCTGGCAGATTGAGTCGGTAGCGTGGCTGGCGGAGAATGCGTCCCAGGAAGGTCGCACCCGTCATCCCGATGCCCACAACCACGCGCTATCGCGCATTTCCGGCTCTGCGCGCGGGTGATCCGGTGGTGGCCGTTGCGCCGGCAGGCCCTTTCGAGCGCGCCTCGTTCGAGGCCGGCCTCGAGATCATTTCCCGCCGTTATCAGGTTCACTACGATCCCGGGCTGCTGACGCGGCATCGCTATCTTGCGGGCAGCGACGCGCGGCGGCTCGGTGAGCTGTGGCGCGCACTCGCAGATGCGGACAGCCGCGCGGTTTTCTGCGCCCGGGGCGGCTACGGCATGATGCGGCTGCTTGCCGGACTCGAGGGCCTCGCGCCGGTGGCGAAGCCGGTGATCGGATTCTCCGACATCACTGCCCTGCATCAGGTGCTGCAGCGGCAGCGGCTCATCAGCGTTCACGGTCCCGTCCTCACCCAGCTGGCACGGCTCGACGCTCAAACCCATGTGCGCCTGTTCGAGCTTCTGGAGTCGGACTCGCCGGCCGCGGACCTCACGGGCGCGGAGACGTACGTCGAAGGCATGGCCGAGGGGCCGCTCCTCGGCGGTAATCTTTCAGTGCTCACACGTCTTCTCGGCACGCCGTTCGTCGCGCCGCTCGAGGGCGCCGTCCTCCTCCTCGAGGATATCGGCGAGCGTCCCTATCGGCTGGATCGGATGTGGACCCATCTCGAGCTCGCGGGAGTATTCCGCCAGGTGCGCGGCATCGTGCTCGGAGAGTTCACCGGCTGTGAGGAAAAGGACGCGGAGTACTCAAGCACCGATGTGCTGCACGAGCTGGCTGCGGCGACCGGCCTGCCCTGCGCGGCGGGATTCCCGATCGGCCATGGCGCGCGCAACCAGCCGGTGCCGCTCGGCGTGCGCGTGCGGTTGGATGCGGGCAGCCGCCGGCTCACCTTTCTCGAGAGCGCGGCCGGGTAGAGCCGGCCCGCCCGCGAGCAGTCAGGCGCTCTGCGTGGGCGGCGGCGGTTCAGGCGTCGGGGAGAGCGAGCGCAGCACGGAGCTGAGGTACCCGGAGAACTGCGGCGGCGCGCGCAGGGTCGCGGAGTAGCGCCACAGCCTGACCGTGGTGACGATGACGGCAATCAGGCGCGGCAGCACGATGTAGAGCAGCACCGTCCAGTCGATCAGATACAGCCACGGTCCCGCCGGGCCGCCGCCGGCCGTTGGGCTGGTCCAGGCCAGCGACTGGATGTCATGAGCCTGCGGGATGGAAACGCCGGACACCGCAGACGCAGCGCCATATAACGTCACCAGCGCAGAATGGGCGCTCGCAGGCCCGAAGACGGTGGCGCCCCAGCCTGCCGCCTGACGGAGCAGCCAGCCGCGAACATCATAACCAGCCATGAGGCCGACTCCCGCGAGGATGGCCGCGAGATGCAACAGCCGCCGCGCGCGCTCACGAAACAGGGGCCGGCCGATCTCCGACCAGTCGGTCGCGAACCGCCGCAAGCCGGGCGCCAGCGGCGCGTTGAAGCCGATCGAATGGGTGATCAGCGCATCGATGCGCGCGTGCACGCGGTTGGCATACAGCCTGGCGAACCAGCCTCTGAAGAATCCGTCGCGCTGGAGGGCGGCGGCCTCGCGAACCGCCACGGCGCCGGCCGCGTGACGAGTGGGCCTGGGAGAGCGAAACGTCCGCACGATGAGGACGATGTAGACGATCAGGTTCCAGAGCACCAATCCGATGAGCGGGTAGGCGAAGATGTCGATCCGGCCGCCCTCCGCGAAGGCGATCGCCACACCGAGGACGAACCCGAGCAGCAGGATCGTGCTGTCGAGCGCCGTCGGGGCGGCGGCGGCGTCGAGCACCCGATCGATGCCGGGCGATCGAACGCGCAGACGCGCGAGCAGCGCGTCGGCGCGCCGCGCGAGGAAACGTTCGGAATCACCGTTGATCGGCGCCGGTCCGTTGCCGACCGTTGGCAGCGCGCGGCCGTCGGCCGCCTCACGACTGCCGTGCATGCGATCGTCCAGCGACAGGGCGTCGCCGGTCAGATCGGACTGTTCGATGGCATGAACCAGCAGTACGGCTTGTAAAGCCCGCTGTCGCATGGCGCCATTTTGCTGCACGATATCGCCCGTACGCAAAACTATCGAGTCGCAGCCCATGGCCCCCAGCACGGAAATCGAGCGGATCCTCAGACTGTCACCGGTCATGCCGGTGGTCATCATCGAGGAGGCGGGACTTGCCCCCGACCTGGCGCGGGCCTTCATTCGCGGCGGGATCCGCGTGGTCGAGATCACGCTGCGAACGCCGGCGGCGCTGGCCGCCATCGAGGCCATCGCCCGGCAAGTGCCGGAAATTGCCGTGGGCGCGGGCACGGTGCTGTCGGCGCAGGATCTGCGAGCGGCGGCCAGCGCGGGCGCCACCTTTGCGATCTCCCCCGGGCTGACTCCGGCCCTGCTGTCCGCGGCGGCCTCGGCGGCCATCCCCTATCTGCCGGCGATCGCCACCGCATCGGAGCTGATGCAGGGACTTGCCGGCGGCTACCAGTGTTTCAAGTTCTTTCCGGCAGGTCCGGCGGGCGGCACCGCGATGCTCAAGGCGTTTGCCGGCCCGTTCCCACAGGCTCGCTTCTGCCCCACGGGAGGGATCACGCAGGAATCGGTCAGATCTTACCTCGAGCTGCCGAACGTCCTCTGCGCCGGTGGCTCCTGGCTGTCACCGGCGGACGCCCTGGCGGCTGGCGACTGGAAGCGCATCGAGGCATTGGCGTCCCGGGCCGCAGCCAGCAGAACTTAGCCGCTTGCGCGGCGGTCGAAATCCGCGCCGCCTCATCAGCCGATCAGAGCACCCGATGCCGTCGTTTCCCCCCAGCGCGACTCCCTTCTGTGCCGCCCCGCTTTTCGCCGCCCTGATCCTGGCGGGCTGCGCGACGAGCGGGCTGTCAGCGGACATGCCGCCAGGCGAGCGGCTGGCCGGCAACTGGAAGCTCGACACCGCGCGCAGCGACGATCTCGGCAAGGCAGTCGCGGAATTGCGCGCGCAGGGCGCGAAGGCACGGCACGGCAAAGACAGCGGGAGCGGCGGACTACCGCCAGGGCCGGCGGATGGCCATACCGGACATCGGGGCTCGAGCGGCCGCCCGGACGGTCAGCACGGCAGTCCGGGCGATCAGGACCAGAGCCTGCCGGGACCGGATAGCGGCGGCGAGGGAGCCGGGGTCGGGCTGACACCGCGCGCATCCCCGGTCGATGAGCTGATGTCGAGCGTGCCGCGAGGCGATTACCTGAGGATCCAGGTGAGTCCCAGCGCCTTCACCGTGAATTCTGGCGACTCCTCCGACGAGTACACCCCGGGCCTGGTGAGTGAGATCTCTGCGGCGCAAGGCGACGCCCAGCAGATCTCCGGATGGAAGGGGGCCGACTATGTGATCGATACGAGACCGCAATGGGGAGCGGAAATCATCCAGAGCTATACGCTGACAAAAGACGGCAGGCTGGCCGTGACGGTGCGGCTCAGCGGCGAGCGGACCCGCTTCAGGTTCACTCGCGTCTACGACCGCACGACGCGGGTGGCGCCCCTGGCGCCGCCGACCAACAACTGATCCCGCGGCAACTCGCGTGATCCTGAACCGCTTACCCGGCCGCCTCGCCGGGATTGCCGCCGCCCTTGCGCTCCTCTGGAGCGCGATGCCTCGAGCCGCCGCTGCCCAGAACGCGACTGCGGCCCGGAACGAAACCCCGGCGCAGGTGGCAGCGCCCGTGCAAATCGTGATCTCCGGCCGCTATCGCGGGCCGAAGCTCTGGCGTGTGAGCAAGGACGGCCATGCGCTCTGGGTGCTGGGCACGGTGACGCCGCTGCCGAAACGCATGGTGTGGCAGACGGAGGATATCCAGAGATTGCTTGCGCACAGCCAGGAAGTCATACCGGCATGGCCGTCGGTGGGCATCGGCTTTCACCCGTTCACGGCCGTGCATCTTTACGCGCTATGGCGCGAGGCACAGACGAATCCGGATCACCTTCCGCTGAAAGCCGTATTGCCGCCCGGCCTCTACGCGCGTTTCAGCGCGCTCAAGCTGCGCTTCGCCCCGGGCGATCGCCGCATCGAGGAGCTGCGGCCGATCCTGGCGGCGCGACGGCTCTACGATGAGGCGCTGGCCGCTTCCGACCTGACTCCTCACAACGACATCCAACGGACGGTGCTCGGGCTCGCGAAGCAGGAAAGCATCGCCATTCACCGCGACAAGCTGCTGGTGAAGGACCCGGTGGAGGTGATGCGGGACCTGACGAAGATTCCGCGCGCGGCGGAAATCGCCTGTCTGCAGTCCGTGCTGGAGCGACTGGAGACCGACATCGGCCCGATGCAGGCGCGCGCCCGCGCCTGGGCGCTCGGCGATGTCGCGCTGCTGCGTCGCCTGCCGCATACGGACAACCGCACTACGTGCCTCGATGCAGTATCGGGCTCTGCGCGCGTGCGCACGCTCGTTGCCGAAGCGCAGCAGGAGTGGATGACGGCAGCAGTGCAGGCGCTCGAGCGCAATCAGTCCACGGTCGCGTTGCAATCCATGGACCGGCTTCTCGGGCCTGACGGAACGCTCGCCATGCTGAGACACATGGGGTACCGCGTCGAGGGCCCCTGATGTCCCGGTGCAATCGCTAAATTGCACCGAGCTCAATCTGCCTATTGCACCGAGCTGGGCGCGAGCGCCAGCGCCCGTGCCTCAGCTCACGAGGGCCAGACCCCAGGCAACCGCCAGGATGGACATTGCGGCGAGGCCTGCCGGCCACTGCGGCAGATCGTGCAGGCGTCGAGTGACGGCAGGAAGCGCGGCAGCCGCGCCGAGGAGCACACCGATCCCGAAGCCGAGCAGGTGGGCCATGATGTCGGTCTCCTTGCCCGCGGTGCCCAGCCAGCCGAGAAGAACGATCCCGGCCACGAGCGGACCCCAGCGCTGCACCCAACTCTGCGGCAGCCGGAAGCGCTCGCGCCACGTGTAAGCCGACATCAGGCCGAGCGCCGTGAACACGGCTGTGGAGGCGCCCACCGACTGATGCCACGGTGGACCGAAAAGTCCTTCGAGCAGATTGGCGGCCCCGCCGCCCGCGACGATGAGAAACCACGCGACGCCGACGCCGAGCTGGCGCCCGGCAAGATAGCCGAACCAGATGCCGGCGCCGAGGTTGGCCGCCAGATGCTGCCCGCTCAGGTGCAGGGTCAGCGCCGTCCAGGCGCGCCACCACTGGCCGG
>DASYGA010000020.1:0-6946 GCA_036000265.1 Steroidobacteraceae bacterium
GAGGTGTGCAGCACCCCGGTGACATGACAAGGGTTCCGGGAGGGTCCTCGCCATCCATGAATGATCCAGGCACGCGCTCGCCGAGGGTCCTGTTGATCGGACCTTATGACCCGCACTGCGGAGAGTACACGTTTCTCGCTCCGCCGCTCGGAGTGTGGCGCCTCGCCGGGGTGCTGGAGTCGGCCGGCGCCTACGTCAAGGTGTTCGATCCGAACTGCTGCACGGTAGCGCCGCAGCGGGCGCTCGAGCGCGAGATTCAGCAGTCACCCTGGGACGTGATCGGCGTCTCGACGACCGGCATGACACTGCGGTTCGATCTGGAGCTGGCTTACATTGCGCGCCGCCTCGCGCCCGCCGCACTCATCGCGGCGGGCGGCATGGAGGCAACTTTCCGGCCGGAGCTGATGTTCGAGCTCGGGCCCTTCGACCTGGTGGTGCTCGGCGAAGGCGAGCGGCCGCTCACCGAGATCGTCCGCCGGCTGCGCGCCGGCGAGTCGCTCGATGCCCTGCCCGGCACCGCAACGCGAGTGGACGGGAAGATCGTCAAGCGCACACAGCGCGCGCTCAGCCGCGAGGAGTTGCGCGCGGCGATCTTCAGCATTCCATACGCGCGCATGCCCTACCCGGCCTACTGGAGCCGCCTCGAGCACGCATACCGGGTGGGCCAGCTGCCGAGCAAAGCGGCCCGCGAGGCCCGTCTCGCGGAGATCCGCTCCGTGCGGCTGATCACCCTCAACTACTGTCCGATGGGATGCACCTTCTGCTCCGCCACGAACTTCCTGCACGAGTCGCAAGGCCAGGTCGCCGCGGTCGCGCGGCTGGAGGCGGACGAGTGCCTGGCGATGATGGAGCGCATCGTCGCCGCCCACCCCGGCGTGCGCACGATCATCTTCCAGGACGACATCTTCGCTTTCACCCAGGATCGGCGGGTGCTGCCGCTCTGCGAAGGCATTCTCGCCGCCAAGGCGCGCGGCGCGCTGCCGCCGGGCCTGCAGTTCATCAGCACGAACCGCATCGATGCGATGTCGCCGGATCGCCTCGCGGCGATGCGCCACGCCGGCTTTCGCGTACTCGGCTTCGGCATCGAGAGCTTCTCGCGGCGCACCCTCGCGGAGTTCAACAAGGCACAGATCCACCGGCACATCGAGCCGGCGCTGAGCGCCGCTCTCGAGCTCGGCATCACCCCGTTCCTCGATCTCATCCTGAGCTCGCCGCGCTCGAGCCTGGAGGATGTGGCCGAGACGGTGCGCGAAGCTCACCGCTGGCTGCTGCGCGGATGCGAGATCGGCATCTACCCCTATGTGATTCCGTTCTCCGGCGCCGCGTTCGCGCGCGACCCCGTGCTCGCGCCCCATACGACGCACGCGCGCCGGCACGTCGCCGGAACCGACGTGGAATGGGATCAGCCTGCGAAAATACTGCCGATCGATCCTGCGGTGCGCGCGGCGGTGCTGCGCATCGAGGCCGGTTTCGAGAGCCGGATTGCCGCGATCGAGCAGGGAGTGACGCATCTTCCCTCCCGGGTCCGCTCGCTCGTCTGGATTCTCAGCTCGCTGTCGGTGCTGGCCGAGCACGGCATTTCCATCGGCGACGCGCGCGCGGTCCGAGCGGAGCTCGATGCCCGCCTGCCGCGGCTTGAAGGAGCGACGGACCTCCCGGCCGCCGTCAGCGCATGACCACACGCCGTTTCGTGAGCGTCGCGGCGCCGCTCTCGGTCTGCGGGCTTCTCGTGGCCTGGGTCGCTCTCTCGGCGGCGAACGCCGAGGCCGCAAGCTTCTCGATGCTGGTGTATGCGCTGGCCAATCTGATCGTCTATACGGATGCGCTCGACTTCGTGCTGCGGCTCTACATGAAGAGGCGGCACACCGCGACGGCGCGCGGCACGGGACGCGAGCGCGAGATCTCGATCGATCTCACCACGGCGCTGCCGGCCGGAGCGCTCCCCGTCGTGCCGCTCGAGCCGTACGCCATCATCGCCTCGGTCCACAATCTCGAGGAGCGGATCGAGGAGTTCTTCGCCGCGTATGCCCCTTACCGGGACCGGATGTGGCTCATCAGCGACGGCTCCACCGATCACACTCTGTTGCGGCTGCGTCAGGCGGGTTGGCGCTGCTTCGATGACGGCATAAACCGGCGCAAGCCCGGCGCGCTGCGCCGCCTGCTCGAGACGCTGCCGGAGTACATCGAGACGGTTCTGGTCGTCGATCCGGACATCCGTATTCTGCAGCCGGGCGATGGCAGCGAGATCGATCTCGAGCAATTCATCAGCGAGTTCCAGCAGTCGGGAGCCGCGGCGGCCTGCCCGCGAGTCATGATCGAGCCCGACGGCTTTCTCGCGCGTTTTCAGTCGTTCGAGTACGCGCTGGCGTTTCGGGCCGGGCGCCAGAGCCTGGCCGACTACAGCATCACTTCCGGTGTCTCCCTCTATCGCCGCGCCGCTCTCGCGCGCGCCCTCAGGGACCACTCGCTGTCGGTATACGCGGAAGACTTCGAGAACGCGGTGATCCTCCTCGACCGGGGCGAGCGGATCTATTACGACGGGCGGCTGGTCGTGGGCACGGAGGGGCCCGGCTCATTCCTGCGCTGGTTCTCGCAACGCGTGGGCTGGTATCACGGGCTGATCAGGGTTTACGTGGAGCGCTTCGGCTCGATCTGGCGCATTGCGAGGCGCACGCCGTTCGCCCTCTATCACTACCTGGTTTACGTCGGCGGCCTGACGCTCCTCCTGCATGTCCTGAAGATCGTGAGCGCGGCGCTGCTGCTCGGCAGCTTCGTGAGCGGCGTCGACAACCTGTTCTTCCCGCACGGGCAACAGTCGATCCCGGGCTGGACGAATCCGGCTTATTTCATGGCGGCGATCGGCAGCTACCTGGTGCTCGGAGTCGTCGCGCTTTTCACGGTGGTGCCGAAGGCGGAGCGCGCCTACGCGGCGCCGATCGTGCCGCTGTATCTCTTCTACGCGCTGGTGCACATCGCGCCCATGTCCGTGGGATATGCCAACTGGATCGCGGTCAAGCTCATCGGCCGGCGTCTGTATCGCGACCACTATGAGCCCGAGCCAGGCGACCTCGGTGCGCCCAGAGGCATACAGTCACTCGTGACCCGGAGGCTGCGATGACGACTCGCGCCGCTGCCGCAGCGCCGGGCTACCGGCCCGCCGAGTACTGGGAGGAGCGTGCCCGGCGCTTCGCCGTGCAGGGCGACGGCCTCGCCGCGGTGTGCTCCTACGGCATGCCTCGGTTCTATAACGGGCTCATCCAGTTCTGCCAGCGTCGCGCGCTCGAGCCGTGGCTGAAAGTGAGTCCCGGCACAGCGGTCCTCGACGTGGGTTGCGGCATAGGCCGCTGGAGCCGCTTGCTTGCATCGCGCGGCGCCAGTGTCACCGGCATCGATCTCAGCCCCACCATGATCGCGGAGGCCGGGCGCAGGGCAACAGCCAGCGGACTCGCGGATCGATGCCGCTTCCTGGTGCAGGATTCCGCAGCCCTCGAGGTCGCCGGGCCCTTCGACCTGATCCTGTGTGTCACGGTGCTGCAGCACATGCTCGATGTCGGCTCGCTGCGCTCCGCTCTGCGCCGCATGACGCACCACCTGGCCCCTCATGGCCGACTGGTGGTCCTGGAGGCGGCGCCCGCGCGTCTGGCAAGCCGCTGCAACACGCACGTGTTCACGGCACGCGAGCGAGCCTTTTACCTCGAGCTGTTCCATGAATGTGGATTGCGCATCCAGGCGCTCTCGGGAGTCGATCCCGCGCCGTTCAAGATGTGGCTGCTGCCGCATCTGCCCCGCCTGCCCCGTGCGCTGCGGGTCATTGCGCTCGCTCTCGTGACCGCTCTCTCGGCTCCGCTCGACGCGCTCTGCGGGCGTCTGTTCACCAAGCGTTCCTGGCACGCCGTATTCGTCCTGCAGCACGAGTCTGGAGAGTGACCGTGCGCCTCAGCCGCCGCTCGATATTCTCGATCGCAGTGTTCCTCGGAGTCGCGGGACTCCTCGTCGCCGGATGGTCGCTCGAAGTCAGGCGCGCTGGAAATGAGCCGCTCTCCAACACCCTCTCCTTGAGCGTCACGAACGGCGGCGACCGTGGCCCGGGCACGCTGCGCGAGGCGCTGTTCATTGCCGCGACCGCCCCTGGCGCGGTGCGTATCTCGCTCGCAGTGCCGAGGATCTCACTCACCAGCGCGCTGCCGCCGATCGTCAACGCGCACGGAGTCCGGATCGTCGCGCATCAGGGGGGGAGCGTCATCGATGCGCGCGCCTCGAGCGGCGGCCCCGTACTCGATGTCACGGCGGCGAATGTCTCGCTCGAGGGGATCGCCATCAGTGACTGCCGCGGCGCCGCGATCCTGGTTCGAGCCGTCCACTTCAGCCTCGAGGGCGCGACTCTCGCAAGCTGTGACATCGGCGTCGACGTGGCGCAGAGCGCGCACGATCTGTTGCTCGAGCACAATGGATTCGTCGACGACCGCATCGGTGTGCGTTTCACGGGGCCGAGCGCCGATACGACGGTCGCCGGCAATCAGTTCTCCGGCGAGAAGGAAGCGGGCCTCTGGGCCGTGCGCGGGCAGACAGGCTCGCAGGGCGGCTCGATCAGCGTGCGCGCCAACAGATTCAGCGACGATCATACGGCGATAGTCGCCGGCAACGTCGATATTGTCATCGAGCAGAACGAGATCACGGGCGCGCAGGCCGCCGCGGTCGATCTGGTGGGTGCCGGCGCGGTGGTTCGCCGCAATCGCGTGAGCAACGGTCCGGGGATGGGCATCATCGCGGAAGGCGCGCAGTCGGCCGTGATCGAAGATAACGAGCTCAATGGGCTGGCCGCCTACGGGATCATGATACGCGGCTCGAGCAACACGCTGGTACGCGCCAACCGCCTCTACGACTGCGCGTACGGCATGGCATTCGTGCTGGGCGATTCCCGCAATCCGAGCACCGCGGTGGACAACATCATCATGCAGCCGCGGTACGATGGCATCGACGTCGTGGGGGATGCCCCCATTCTGCGGCACAACCACGTCCTGCAGCCGCATGCCTTCGCCTTGCGCGTGGAGGACTACGACCGTCCCGACGGCAGCACGGTAAAGGGCTCGCCGTTCCTCGATCACAATTCCTTCGGCGGGCTGGTCGCGGCCGCCGCCGGCCGCGCGCGGCGCTCCACGTTGCGCTGAGCAGGGCATGAAGTCTCTCGACCGCACGCAGCTCCTTCCCCTGCCCACGTGGACCGACCCGCGTCTGCACCTGCTCGATGACCTGTGGCTGCTCGCGATCTTCGCGATCCTGCTTGCCGCCGCGCTGCCCTGGCTCGTGAGCTCCTTCGACATCCAGTTCGGCGCGGCGCTCCTTTGCCTGCTCGGTCTTGCGGCAATTCATGTGGCGTTCACCGTACTCACCGCCCCGGCGCCTGGCATCCACCGCGGACGCAAGCAGGCGCTCGCAGTGCTGCATGCCGCGGGAGTCGTGCTGATCGCGGTGACCTGGCATTTCATCGGCGGCATTCACAATCCGGCGTTCCTGCTCGTGTTCGTGCTGCCCGTTACCGGCGCGATCTTCCTCTCCCGCTGGCAGCCGTACGCCATCGCGATCCTGGCGATCCTGGCCATGACGGCCGTCGCGCTCAGCGAGTCACCGGAGCTGCGCTGGTACGCGAGCGGGCTTGCGCCGCAGGCTGCCTGGCTCACTCGCCTGTTCGGCGACAGCACCGGAGGCAGCGAGCCCTTCCCCGGGTTCTATGCTCCTCCCGGCTACTTCCTCGTATTGCTGGAGGTATTCGCGGTCCTCATGGCGGCGTGCGCATTCGCCGCCGATTACCTGGGCACCGTGTTCGATCGCCTGCACACCGACCTGGCCGCCGCGCGCGCGGAGGCGGAGCGCGGACAGCAGCTGTGGGCAGCGCTCATCGAAGAGCTGCCGATGCCGGCCGCTCTCGTCGATGCCCGCACGCTGCAGGTCGTAGCGGCGAGCTCCGAGCTCGTCACGGTCGCCGCTGACGGTGCGCCTGCGGCCGGTCGGAAGCTCACGGACGTGATCCCGTTCTCCTTTCCGGAAATCGTCGAGGAGCTGGTGAACGGAATCGGCGGCACGGCGCAACACGTGGTGCTGCGGCGGGGCACCGAGCTTTCCCTGGCGCGCATCCGCGCGCAACACATCCCCTACAAGGGGCGCCGCCTGGCTCTGATTCTCATGGAGGGGATGACGGAAGCCTTCGCCGTCCGGGCCGCACTCGATGTCGCGGAGCAGGCGGTGGTGGTCGTCGACTCGCAGGATCGCGTACTCGCCTTCAACAGACCGGCGCTCGCGCTCTTCTCGGCGACGCGAGTCGGAGCCGATGCCACGGCACTGCTGGCGCAGCCGGACTCCGCGCCGCGCTGGTGGGAGCCCGGCGTGACCGGCCGGCGCAAGATGCACGTGCGCATTCTGCCGCGTCTCTTCCAGGTGACCAGCACCGCCGTGCCGCTTCCCGGAGAGCAGGAACGGCTGTGTGTGATCGCATTTCTCCCGGTCGCGCGCGCCGAGGCGCTCGAGAACTCAACCTTCGGCGCCCGCCTGCCGGGCGCCTCGCTTCCGAGGACACGATGAGACCACTGCGCTACTCACCGCTGGTCGCGCTCGCCGCGACGTGGCTTGCGCCCCAGCCCGCGCTTGCCGTCGAAGCCACCGCGGCGCCGCCCGCCGCGCCTTCCGCTCCGTCGGCCAACAGCCTGGTGATCAGCGCCGACGGCTCGACACTGACGGGCGCCAGCGGCGGCGGCGGCGGCTCCCTCACCTGGCTGCACGATTTCAGCTCCGGGGTCCTCGGAATCGGCGGCGAATATCAGCGCCTCGCCGGTGCGCACTGGCAGTTCGGCTCGCTGTCCGGATCGGTGAGCACCGGCAACGCCAAGGCCAGGTGGACTTTTGCCGCCGATGGGCATTTCGGCAACGGGGAGCTCCCCGTATTTCACGGAAT
>DASYGA010000042.1:0-23519 GCA_036000265.1 Steroidobacteraceae bacterium
AGGTAGATGGATCCGATGCCGGCAAAGTAGGCGGCGCGGCGCAGGTACGGGACGGGCACTGCGCTGGCGGCCGCACCGCGCAGGTAGAGCGCCAGCGCGAGTGTCGTCGCGAGCAGCACGGTCGGCGAGAGCTCCCACGGGAGCAAAAGAGCCAGCATCGATAGGCGATCCCGCGACCTGTCTGATGGAGCGGCGGCAGTGTCGCAAGCGCCGTTCCGCGGGAGTCGCCGCGGACTGCCCTCAATGCGATTGCTGCAACACGATCACCGCCAGCGACAGCAGCAATGCGGGCGGCATCACGAGAATTCCCAGCCTGAGGAATGTCAGGCCGCCGAGATGCACCTTCTCCCGCCGCAGCGCGATGAGCCACAGGATCGTCGCGAGCGAGCCCGTCACGGAAAGATTCGGCCCCAGGTCGACACCGACCAGCATGGCGTCCTTGAGCTGCGGGGAGACTCGTGCGCCCACGCCGATCGAGCCTGCGATCAGGGCCACCGGCAGGTTGTTCATGAGGTTGGATAGCGCTGCCGTGCCGGCTCCGGCAGCGAGCGTTGCCGCATGCCCGGAGTGCAGCGTGAGCCGGTGCAGGAGTGCGCCGAGCGCGGCGAGCAGACCGGTGCGAGCGAGCCCCGCGACCAGCACGAACAGGCCCGCCACCAGCGGGATCACCCCCCAGGAGACGCCCTTCACGATGGACCACGGCGAGCGGCGATCGAGAGCGAGTACGAGAGCGGTGGTGATGCCGCCGGCCGCGAAGGTCGGCAGGCCGAGCTCGAGGCCCGCGGCAGACGCGCAAAGCAATGCCGCGGCGGTGAGCAGGATGCCGAGCGCGGCGAGCCGTGCGCCTCGAGTCAGCGGTGGCAACGGCACGCTGATCGCGAAGCCTGCGCGCAACGCGCCGCGCTGCGTTGCCCGCAATACGAAGAACGTCGCCGCGATGGCGGCAAGCGAAGGCAGAGCGAAGGCGGCCATCCACGCGGGCAGCGGCGGCAGATGACTGGCGAATACCACGAGGTTCGCCGGATTGGATATGGGGAGGAGAAAGCTCGCCGCGTTGGCGATGAAGGCGCAGATGAGCAGATACGGCAGCGGATCGGTGCGTGCCTTGGTGGCGGCGGCATAGACCGCTGGCGTCAGGACTACTGCCGTGGCGTCGTTCGACAGCAGAGCCGTCACCACGATACCGACCAGGTAGACGAGCCCGAATAGCCGTGAGGGTGCGCCGCGAGCCCAGCGCACCGCCAGCGCGGCCACCCAGTCGAAGAGGCCCTCGGTCCGGGCGAGCTCCGCGAGCAGCATCATCCCGGCCAGAAAGAGGTACACATCCGTCCCGCGCGCGACGGCCGTCCAGGCATCGTGCAGCGGGAGCAGCGAGCCGAGCACCAGAATGGCGGCGCCGGCCGCCGCCCAGACGGCCTCGGGCAGTCCCCAGGGGCGAATGAGGATGCCGAGAATCGCCACCGCGGCGATCAGCCAGATGATCTCGTGTGCCAGGTTGTGTACCAGGGTCGCGGACGTCGTGCGGGTGGGCTCGAAGCTGGGCGGCGCCATTGCACCCGCACGCGGGTGGCCCGTCAAGCTCAAGAGACCGGAAGAGATGCCGCGGGCATCATTGTTATGGTCGGGGGCGTCATCGACTTCGCCGGGGGCCTCGGCCTCTATGACAAGAGCGGCGTCGTGGGCGGCCTCGGCGCGAGCGGCGGAACCGGTCGCGCGATTTCCCGTTGGAGGATTCTCGCCCTGTCGGAGAAATGCCCATGAAGACTCTCGTCGGATTCGTCTCGGCCGCCGCGCTGGCCTCCATGCTGGCGGCGCCGCTCGCGCTCGCCGCCGATACCAAGGCGGACGCCTTCATGCAGAAGGCGATCGAAGGCAACCTGGCGGAGATCAAGGTCGGGCAGCTCGCGCAGCAGAAGGGTGACAGCGAGGGCGTGCGACACTTTGGTACCGTCCTGGAGCAGGATCACTCCCAAGCCAACCAGCAGGCAATGACGGCTGCTTCCTCCATGGGAGTGGCGCCGCCGGCGGAGCCCAGCCCGAAGGAGCAGAAGGAGTACCAGAAGCTCGCGTCGCTCTCCGGTAAGAAATTCGACAAGACCTTTACCCAGGATATGATCAAGGATCACAAGAAGGACATCGCCGAGTACAAGAAGGAGGCCAAGTCGAGCAACGGTCCGGCCGCAAGCTATGCCGAGCAGTCCCTGCCGGTGCTGCACAAGCATCTGCAGCTTGCCGAGTCGCTCGAGCGGCACCCGAGCGGTTGAGCGTCCTGCACGGGGAGCGTTGCCATGGCCACCACACCCTACGGATCATCGCCGCCGACGGGCACTGCCAGCGATGAGCGCGAGTCGCAGTCGGCGTTCGGGTTGCTGCGCCGCCTGACGGATGAGCTGTCCACGCTCCTGCGCCAGGAGCTGACGCTCGCGACCGCGGAGATTTCCCGCTCCATGCGCGTGATGCTCACGGGCGCGGCCTCGCTCGCGGTGGGCGGGGCGGTGCTGTTCACCGGACTTCTGGCCATGCTGGCCGCGGCCGTGCTGGGCCTCGCCACGGTCCTGCATCCCTGGCTCGCGGCGCTGGTGATCGGCGCCGCGGTCGCCTTGATCGGCGTCATCCTGGTGCTGGTCGGCGTCCGCTCGCTCGACCCGTCAACTCTCAAACCCTCGCGCACGGCGGACTCGCTGCGCAGGGACAAGGATGTCATCACCCGGAGGCAAACATGATCGAGACCGGCGGCGGCGAAACGCTTGCGCAGAACGACCCTTCGCACATCGAGAAGCACATCGATGCGACCCGGCAGGAGGTCGACCGGACACTCGGCGAGCTGCAGTCGCGGCTCTCGGTGCGGCGCCGGTTGTCGGCGGCACTCGACAACATGACACCGGACATCACCAGGATGATCCGCCTGGATCACGCGCACGTGCTCGCCGCCTTCCGGCGTTACCGCTCGCGCATGAGCGAGGCCCGCAAGAGAGCGCTGGTCGAGAACGTGTGCCTCGGCCTCGACATACACGCGCAGCTCGAGGAGGAGATCTTCTATCCGGCCATGCGGCAGATCGCGGCCGCGGGCGAGATCCTCGACAAGAGCGTGCCGGAGCACGAGGAGATGCGCAGCCTCATTGGCGCGATGCGCGGCATGGATCCGCTCGAGGCCGCTTACGACGAGACTTTCAGGAAGCTGATCCGCATTGTGCTGCATCACGTCGCCGACGAGGAGACGGTACTGCTGCCGCTCGCCGAGGAGCTGATACCCGATGAGCTCGGGCACCTGGGCCGTCTGATGACGCGGCGGCGCATAGAGCTGCTGCGACCGCACGCCGCAGCGGCCGCGAGCACGACCATCCGCACCTTCCCGGTCGGAGCCGCGGCGACCGCGGCGGGCGTGCTGGCGGTGGGCTGGCTCCTGGTACGCAGCCTCACCGGCTCGCGGTCCCACTGATTGCTGCGCCAAGGCACAGGGACGTGCCCGGATCAAACAAGCTCCCCGCGTGCGGCGAGCTCCTTGATCCTGTCGGCCGTGCGGCAGGCGATGGCCTGGATGGTCAGGGATGGATTGACGCCGCCAACCGTCGGAAAGACCGAGCCATCGCAGATCCACAGATTGGGAATGTCCCACGAGCGGCAGTCGGCGTTGACGATACTCGTGCGCGGGTCATCACCCATGCGCGCGGTGCCGTTCAGGTGGCAGGTGTCGTCGGTCTCCTCCCAGATGTCCCGTGCATCCAGCGTCTCCATGGCTCGATGGAGGAACCCGAGCGCATGGCGGATGAGGCGCTGGTCATTGTCGCAGAGTGAGTAGGTGACGCGGGCGACGGGAAGTCCGTACTGGTCCTTCTCCTGCGCGAGCGTCACGCCATTGCGCTCCTGCGGCAGCAGCTCGCCAACGATCTTCAGCCCCACCTGATGGTTGTATTGCTCCATCTGGGCGCGCAGGCGCTCGCCCCAGAGGCCGCGCTTGCTCGACATCACGCGTGACCAGAGCATCGGCAGCGGGCCCTGGCTCATGTAGCTGTAGCCGCCGAAGAAGTCCTTGCCGTGGTCGGTATAGTTCCAGTGCTCGGTGATCGCAAGCGAGGGCGGGCCCTTGTAGAAGCGGACCTCGCGGTCCAGGACGCCCCAGAGCGCCTGGTTGGCCTGCACCATGAGGTTCCGGCCGAGGAGCCCGGAGGAGTTGCCGAGTCCGTGCGGATAGCGGCCGCTCGCGGAATTCAACAGCAGCCGCGGCGTCTCGATCGAGTAGCCGGCGACCACGACGTTGCGGGCTCGCTGGAAGTGCCAGCTGCCATGGCGGTGGAACCGGACCCCCGTGACGCGTCCGTTCGCATCGTGCTCGACCTGGCCGACCATGGCCAGATCGCGGATCTCGGCACCGGCAGCGAGCGCGCGCGGCAGCCAGGTGACGAGTACGCTCTGCTTGGCGTTGGTGGAGCAGCCGATGACGCACATGCCGCGGTAAACACAGGGATGCGCCAGTCCGCGCGGGGCGGAGAGGGTTGCCAGCGGCGTCGGCGACCAGTCGATGCCGAGTGCCTCGGCGCTCTGCGCGAGGGCGAGCGCGGCCGCGTTGAGCTCGTGCGCCCGGTAAGGATATCGGGGCCGCTTCGGTCCCCAGGGATAGCGCACGGGTCCGGACACCTTGAGGGTGTTCTCGACCTCCTGGTAGTACTTCCACATCTCGCGCCAGTCGAGTGGCCAGTCGGCGCCGTAGCCCAGGAGACTGCGCGACTTGAACCACTCCGGCCGGAAGCGCAGGGATACCATGGCGAAGTGCACGGTCGAGCCGCCCACCGACTTGCCCGAGTTGTTGGCGCCGAGCTGCAGCGGGTTGGCGCCATCGACGATGCGCTCGTCGGTCCAGTAGAGCTTCTCCTGGTGGTGCTCGTCCGAGGCGAAGTCCTCGAGCGGGCGCCAGTACGGCCCCGCATCGAGCGCCACGACCGAGAAGCCATGCTCCGCGAGCCGGCAGGCGAGGGTGCCGCCGCCGGCTCCCGTGCCCACGATCACGAAATCCACCGGCTCATCCTGCGAGTACTCGCGCATCGGTACCCAGCCGCCAGGCCGGAACACATCCGGCGCGCGGCCGCCGATCGCGCGGGAGGCGGCTGCCGCGTCCTGCGGCGCGTGCGCACGGCTGCCGAGCACGCGGCGCTCGTGACCCACATGCCGGGTGGCGGCGTGCGCGAGCGCAAGGTTGTCCCGGTAGGCCTCCTGCTCCCGCCCGGGATGCGCCTCCGCGGCCTCCCACGGGTCGCGCCGATCGTAGTCCATGCGCACGTAGCCGCGCGGGCTGGCGGGGCCGCCGTAGCCGATCTCGCTCCAGGCCGTCGGATGCGCGTAATAGCTCCCGACCACATCGTGCAGCAGGCGCTTCTCGAAGAACTGTGCGCACGGCAGGTCGCCCCAGGCCGGATCGCGCAGCTCGCCGTTCTGACAGAGTGTCAGCAGCTGCGACTGCGCCGAGGGAGCCAGCTCGTGGAAGCGGATGCCGTGCCGGCCGACGGAGTCCGCATCCAGCGCCAGCAGCGCGCGCCGCCACGCATCGCGCGGGGGCGGCAACCGCGAATCGCGATAGCCGTCGCGCGCATCCCTCGCCAACCTCGCGTCCAGCATCGCCGCGAGCGGCACTTCGCCCGCTTTGCCGCTCTCCTGCGCCAGGATTCGCGCGCACACGGCGCGCACCGTTGGCCACTCCGTATCGGTGAAGAACGTGCGCTTGTCAGGGTCGAGCGTCAGCCGCTCGTGAACCACGCGACGGGTCTGCTCGTTCCATGACGGCGAGTCGCGCTTCGCCAGCACGTCATAGCCGGGGTACCGGTCAGGCAACTCGCTCGGTCTCCTCGATGAGCGACAGGGCGGCCAGTCCCGTCAGCGCGAGCCCCGTGAAACTCGGCGGCGCGGGCAGTGGCGGGCCGTTGAGCACGTTCTGGCTCCAGTTGCGCCAGCCGCCCATGTTGCGGGACACCCCATACGCATGCAGGCCCACGCCCGCGAAGCCGAGAAAGGCGGTCAGCTTCAGCCACCCGCGGGCCAGGCGGTGCGTCCTGCGGCCGGGCGCGAACGCGGCGGTGCCAAGAAGTGCCGCTGCAATCGGCGGCACGCTGACGGGCAACACCATGGCAGGGTTGTGATAGGCGCCGCGGAAATGCAGCAGCGCCGCCTCGGCGGCGGTGCCGGCGAGACCCGCGGCGCTCACCGCGGCGATCAGGCGCGCGAGCGGAAGCCCGCGGTTGCGGCTTGTGCGGGCACTGCCCACGGCGCGCGCCTTCTCCGCGCCGCGACCGAGGATGCCCGACAGCGTCAGGGCGAACGGCGCGCCGATGGGCGCTGCGTAGAACAGGTTGAGCCAGGACCAGCCGCCGGGGCGCTTGTTGATGTTGTAGCTATGAAAGCCGAGGCCCGCGATGCCGGTCGCCGCCGCGAGCGCGTAGATCCCATCCCTCACCGGATGACGCGCCGCCCGCCGATCCATCGTACCGTGGACGCTGCCGGCGAGCGCGAGCGACGCTGATGCGAGCGGCGCGTACATCGCCCGGTTGTGGTACGAGCCGCGGTAGTGCTCGACCGCGCTGTCCGCGAGCACTGCCAGTGCGAGAAGCGCGGCGCCGAGGTTGAGCTGGCGGGCGGCCGTGCTGACGACCGCCGGGCCGTGCTCACTCACTCTTGTGTCCCGGCAGGAGGGCGGCGAGCGTCTGGCGGGCCGCGCCCGCGATGACGCGCTTCTCGTGCGGGTCCACCTTGAGCAGCGCCTCCGAGAAATGCACCGCCTGCTCGAAGGTGATGTGCGGCGGCAGGGGTGGGACCTCAGGGTCGGTCTTCACTTCCAGCACCACCGGGCGGCGCGCCGCCAGTGCCTGCTCCCACGCCGGCCCCAGGGCCTCGGGACGGTCCACGAAGATGCCCTCGAGGCCTATGAGTTGCGCGAAGCGGTGATACGGGACATCGGGAATCTGCTGCGAGGCGTTGAATTTCGGGTCGCCGTTCATCACCCGCTGCTCCCAGGTGACCTGGTTCAAATCGCAGTTGTTGAGAACGCAGACGATCCAGCGCGGGTCCGCCCATTCCCGCCAGTACTTGGTCACGGTGATGAGTTCCGCCATGTTGTTCATCTGCATGGCGCCGTCGCCCACGAGTGCGATCACGGGCCGATCGGGATGCGCGAATTTCGCCGCGATGGCATACGGCACCGCCGCGCCCATGGAGGCGAGGCCGCCGGAAAGCGAGGCCATCATGCCGCGCCTGATCTTGATGTCGCGTGCGTACCAGTTGGCGCACGAGCCGGAGTCGCTCGTCAGGATGACGTCATCCGGCAGGCGCGGCGACAGCTCCCAGGCGATGCGCTGCGGATTCACGGGATTCGCGGGCTGCATCGCCCGCTCCTGCAGCGTTTTCCACCACTTCTGCACGTTGCTGGCGATCTCCTCGCGCCAGGCGCCGTTCTGCTTCGGCTCGAGCAGCGGCAGGAGCAGGCGCAGCGTCTCGGCAGCATCGCCGACGAGATTGACCTCCATCGGGTAGCGCAGCGAGAGCATGTCCGGTGCGATGTCGATCTGCACGCCGCGCGCCTGGCCTTCCTTCGGCAGGAACTCCGAGTAGGGGAAGCCGGAGCCGACCATGAGCAAGGTGTCGCACTCCATCATCAGCTTGTAGCTGGGCTCCGTGCCGAGGAGTCCGATCGAGCCTGTGACCCAGGGCAGATCGTCCGGCAGCACCGCCTTGCCGAGCAGCGCCTTGGCGGCGCCGGCGGTGAGGCGGTCGGCAACGGCGATGACTTCGTCGGTCGCCTCCAGAGCGCCGGCCCCGACCAGCATGGCCACCTTCTTGCCACTGTTGAGCACCTCGGCGGCACGCCTGAGCTCCGACTCGTACGGGACGGTCTTCGGCCGCGTGAAGCCGATGCCCGAGTGCAAGGTGCCGTGCGCCCGCGGCGGCTCCTCGTAGCTCATCTCCTGCAGATCGTTGGGCAGGATGATGGCGGTGACGCGCCGCTCGCCGAGGGCGGTGCGGATCGCCCGGTCGACCAGATGACGCACCTGGGCCGGCGAGGAAGCCTGCTGCACGAAAGCGCCGGCGACGTCCTTGAAGAGGCTCGGCAGGTCGACCTCCTGTTGGTAGTGGCCGCCCATGGCGGTGCGGGCCTGTTGGCCCGTGATGGCGAGCACCGGCATGTGATCGAGACGGGCGTCGTAGAGCCCCGTCACGAGGTGCGCGGCGCCCGGGCCGGAAGTCGCGATGCAGACACCGAGCTCGCCGGTGAACTTCGCGAACGCCGAGGCCATGAACGCGGCCATTTCCTCGTGGCGGACCTGGATGAAGCGGATCTTGCCGCCGGCGCGGTTGAGCGCGCCAAACACGCCGTTGATGCCGTCTCCGGGATAGCCGAACATCACGCGGACACCCCAGGCATGCAGCCGCTCCACGAAGTAGTCGCTGACCGTCTTGGCCATTGCAGGAACCTTCCAGGGGGCGGCGACGCCCCACACTCGGGTGGACGTTGCCAGAAGAACAACTCGTAGGGGGTGAGGTTCCGCCTGGGTCGCGGGTCGGCCTGCAGTCAACTGCCACGGGCAAGGCTGTGCTCGTGCCTCGGCAGGCAACGCGCGCCCGCGCCGCCGCGGGGGATTTAAAACCTAGTCCTGCAGCTCCGGCATGCGGCGCTGCAGAGTCGGCAGCCAGCCCTCGAGCTCCGTGCCGGGCATCGCCTTGGCGAGCAGCCAGCCCTGTGCGAGCTTGCAGCCGTACTGGCGCAGCAGCCGCCAGTCCTGCAGGCTCTCGACGCCTTCGGCCACGGTCTCGATGCCGAGCTGGCTCGCCATCTCCAGGGCGGAGCGCAGGATGACCTGCAGGCTGTCGCGCTCGTGGGCGCCGTGGACGAAGGTCCGATCGATCTTGAGCTCCGTGAAGGGGATGCGCGCGAGCTGCTGCATGGAGGAAAACCCGGTGCCGTAATCATCGAGCGACAGCCGAAAGCCGCGCAGCCGCAGCCGTGTCAACACGCCGAGCGCGATCGCAAGGTCGCGCAGCAGCGAGCTCTCGGTCACCTCGAGGACGATCTGTTCCGCCCGCAGCCCGTGCTGCTGCTGCAGATCCGAGATCTCCTGCACGAGCTCGCCACGCTCGAGGAGGATCGGCGAGAGGTTGACGGCGATGGAGAGGTCGAGCCCGTGATGGTTCCAGAGCGCCGTCTGGCGCATGGCCGCATCCATCACGTGCAGCGTGAGCTCGCGGATCAGGCCGTGTTGCTCCGCTACCGGAATGAAGACATCGGGGGCGATCCAACCCTGCTTCTCATCATGCCAGCGGGCCAGCGCCTCGACGCCGCGGATGAGGCCGGTATCGATCTCCACCTGCGGATGGTAGTGGACGGTGATCTCGCCGCGGCCGAGCGCGGCGCGCAGGGACTCCGGATCGACTGCCTGATGCCGTGCCGGCCCTTTTTTCCCGACGGCGGTGTGCAGCTTGTTCTGCAGGAGCGCAGCCAGGCTCGCGAGCGTGAGCGGTTTCTGCAGAGCGCCCACGATGCACAGGCCCAGCGCCGTACCCATGTCCTGCACGGAGTTCATCAGGGCGCGCTCGCGCGAGGAGGCGAGGATGATCGGGGACCTCGTCCCGCGGCCGCCGAGCTCCGAGAGTAGCTCGGAACCGTCCATCATGGGCATCTCGAGGTCGATGATGAGCAGCGCCGGAGGAGTCGGCAGCTCGTCGAGCAGCCTGAGAGCCTCGCGGCCATTGCCCGCCTCGTGCACCTTGGCGATTCGCAGCTCGCGGCACAACGCGGCGCCGATACCGCGCTGCACGCCGCTGTCGTCGACGATCAGCACGGAATCGATGGTCTGCAACCCGTTGGCCGAGGACATGGTGTTTCGCTACCCCGCGCCGCCCTTCCGCCCGAAATCGGCCTCCGTATCCGGAAGAGCCATAGCCCAGGGGGCGACATTCACAATCAAAGGGATTATCGACCCTGCAGGGGGCGGACTTGAGTCACGGGACGGCCGCGGAGTGCGAGCTGCGTCACGTTGGGCGCGTTCCGGGGGCAGCCGCCGTGCGCAATCCACGATGAAGCCAAGTCCTTGAACATAATCGCGCCGGCCTGCGCCGCGCCGGCCTGCGCCGCCCCGGGCCGGCCGGGTCGGCGATCCGAAACGGCCGCGGCGGCGCCCATTCTGCGGCGGAGTTCCTGGCGGCCAGTGCCGCCAGTCGTAAAAGTATGTCGGATGCGCGGAATCTTTGCGACCGTCGGCACCTTTCTCGTAGGCTCAGTCGGTTGGGCCGTCGGCCTGCGAGTCGGCCTCGGGACGGCCGTCGTGCTGAGCGCGATCGGCAGCGGCGTCGGTCTTTACTGGGGGCGCAAGCTCTTCGACCAGTGGCTCGGTTAGCGCAAGGTAGGATCGAGCGCCGGCCGCCGGTACGGCAAGCAGGGCGGATGGGGCCATCGGACGGTCGCTGCGCTAGAATCTGCGCACCTCGAGGGGAGACATCCATGAAGAAGACCGTTATCGGCGCGGCGCTGTTGGCGCTGGCCCTCAGTGGCGCCGCGTTGGCCGCGCCTCTACCGACGTACGTGGCCCAGGCCGTCGGCGACAGCACTCGTCCCCAGGCCGATACCGCCCGCGATGCGCTGCGGCTGCCGGCAGCGACGATCGCATTCGCCGGTGTGAAGCCTGGCATGAAGGTGGCCGAGTTCTTTCCGGGCGGCGGCTATTTCACCCGCATGCTGAGCGATGTCGTGGGGCCGGACGGCCACATCTACGGCATCGAGAACACCAAGTGGGACGATGGCTCGGATGCCAGGGTTGCCGCTGCGGTGAAGGATCACAACGTCTCCATGCAGAGCGTGAGGTTCGGAGACTTCAGCCTGCCGCAGAAGGTCGATCTTGTCTGGATCACCCAGAACTATCACGACCTGCACATCCCCAAGTATGGCGCGGTCGACATGGCCGCTTTCAACAGGCATGTCTATGACTCGCTGAAGACGGGTGGCACCTATTTCATTCTCGATCATCAGGCCAATCCCGGCACGACCGCGGCGCAGATCGCGGTGTTGCATCGGATCGAGAAGGCGCAGGTGATACGGGAGGTCGAGGCCGCGGGCTTCAAGCTGCAGGCAGAGGGCAAGGCGCTGCATCGCCCGGCGGACGATCACACCCGGTCGATCTTCGACAAGTCGATCCAGGGCCGCACGGATCAATTCATGTTGCGCTTCGTGAAGCCGAAGGCCTGAGGGGCGAGGGCCCCCATGCAGGGGCCGCCTGATTGCTGCCGGCCCAGCCACCGATAGACCGATGCCGCCCAGGTCCGCGAGCCGCAAGGATCGACGCAAGAGCTCGCGGGGACGTCGCCGCCGCGGCTGGCGGCTGAGCCGATTGTGGCCGAGCGCGCGCCTGCGGCGGCGCTGCTCGCGCGCTTTCAGGCGCGCGCCCGGCGCTGTGCAGATCTGCGCCGCGCTCGGCACCGCGGCCGTGCTGTTCCTCGCGGTCAACTGGATCTACCAGGTCGTACACAAGCCGACCGAGCTCTTCTTCCCGGTCAGTGGCACCTTGTACAAATCGCCGCCGGAGACCTGGAGGGAATACGGCCCGCTCTTCCAGAAGTACTCCACAGATGTCATGACACCGGAGCTGCTGGCAGCCCTCGCCCAGGTAGAAGGCTCCGGCAACCCGATCGTGCGCACCTACTGGCGCTGGTCGTGGGGAGCTCATCCGTTCCAGGTGTACCGGCCGGCATCGAGTGCCGTGGGCATGTACCAGCTGACGGATGGGACCTTCGCGCAGGCGAAGCGCTATTGCATTCACGACCATCGCGTGGTCGAGGAGGGCTCCTGGGATGATTGGCATGCGTGCTGGTTCAACAGTCTCTACATGCGTGTCATCCCGCGCGATGCGATCGAGATGACGTCGGCCTACCTGGACAGAGCCGTGGACGCGACTCTCCGCACCCATCACCGGCAGTTCGCCACTCTGCAGCAGAAGCAGGACCTCGCGGCGGTCATCCACCTCTGCGGGGCGGGCGCAGGCGACCTGTACGCGCGCCGGGGCCTCGAGCTGACGAGAGGCCAGAAATGCGGCGATCACGAGGCGCGGGTGTACGTCGGGCGCGTGAAGGCGATGGAGCGCCTGTTCAGCAGGCTCGAGGGCCAGCGCGGGCGCGCCGCCGCCGCCGCGACGCTCGCCGAGACAGGCGCAAATGGCACCGGCTGATGGCGCCTGCATTCAATGGAACGACGGCCGCAATCGATATCATGTTGGCCAGGTTCAGGCGCCCAGGACCGGCGCGAGGCTTTCCCGCTGAGGCGGCCATGAGGACCGGCGGTCGGAGAATGACGATGATCCGCAGAGTCGAGCTGATACGGCGGGCCGCGACGATCATCGCGGCGGCGGCCGGCTTCCTTTTGACGGGTGGCGCGCAAGGCGCGGTGCGCGTGATCGTCGGGCCGACGCCCATCCCGGGCGGGCAGGCCAGAGCCGCCGGCGACATCACGCTCATGAACGACAGACTCGCCGTGGCGATCGCCGTGCGGACGGCACCGCCCTGGGCGATTCCGCGCGGCGCGCTGATCGATGCCGCCCCGGTGAGGGATGGGCGGATCGGTCGCGACCATCTGACCTTCGCCGACTTCCTGCCGAACGGCTGGAGCGCCTGGCCCAGCACCTACCAGCGCGTCCGCGTGCTCGCCGACACGCCGGCGCTCGGGGTGGTGCGGGCCGTGCGCAACTGGAATGCGGTGCGGATCGAGACCACCTATTCCCTGAAGGCCGGCGCGGACAGCGTGCACATCGTGGTCAGGATGACCAACGACGGCGCGAAGCCGGTGGTCGACACCCTCTCGGGATTCGTGCTCTGGCCTCGCGGCGGCTATTTTTTCGGTGTCCCGGGCATGGCGCACACGGCGACCGGCACCGCCGCAGGGGCGATGTCGGATCGGATCGCCGGCTACGACCAGAGCTGGCTGCTCGCGCTGCACGCGCCGGTGTTCGATCGCTTCGCCCATGGGCAGCGCGATCTTTACCTGCTGCAGACACTGCAACCCGGCCAGAGCCGCACGTTCGAGAGCTGGCTACAGGTGGTCGGCCGCGGTGACATGGCGCCGGTGGTCAAGGCGGAGATCGTACGGCGTGCACTGGCGGCCGGAACCGTCTCTGGCACGGTGACGGATACAGCGGGCCGCCCGGTGGCCTCGCCCGTGGTGGTGGTGGAGAAGGCGGGCGTTCCCTTCGCGTGGTCCGCGGGGCAGGACGGCCGCTACACGATCGAGCTGCCGGCGGGAGAATATGAGCTCTACGCCACTGCGGCGGGCCATTCCGATTCGGCCAGGGCACGGCTGAGGATTCCGGTGAACGGTGTAATCCGGCGCGACTTCGCCGGGCTCGAGCCGCCCGGCCGACTTGCGATTGCCGTGACCGACAGAGCCGGCGGCGTGCCGCTGGACGCACGCATCGATATCAAGACGGGCCAGAAACCGGTCGTGGAGTATCTGGGCAAGCACACCTTCTTCACTCGCCTCACGCCCAAGGGCCGGGCCGGGATCACCCTTGCGCCGGGGCGATACGTGCTGTCGGTCGGCTCCGGTGCGGGCTTTCTGGCAAACGCGCGCGATATTCCGCTGACCATCGCGCCCGGGAAGGCGCAGCCGCTGCCGGTTGCGATCGAGCGCCTGTTCGATCCTGAGAAGGCCGGCTGGTACAGCGCCGACCTGCATCACCACTCCGATCAGGAGGACGGCGTGACGCCGCCGGAGGATGTGGCCCGATCGGAGCTGGCTGCCGGACTCGATGTGCTCTTCCTGAGCGATCACGACACCACGGTGAACGATGCGACCCTGCAGGCGATCGCCGCGAGTCGTGCAATGCCGTTCATTCCCTCCATCGAGTTGTCTCCCTCGTGGGGCCACTTCAATGCCTACCCGGTCAGGCCGGGTGCGCCGATGACTCTGGACATGAACAAGGCCAGTGTGCAGGACGTCTTCAGCGAGGCGCACCGGATGGGCGCGCAGCTCATCGAGGTGAATCATCCTTACGATCCGGGCGAGGGTTATTTCGGCAGCCTGGAACGCGGCGTCGCGCGCGGCGGCTTCGATGGCGGTTTCGACTTGCTGGAGATCAACGGTGCACAGCCGGAGAACGATGCGAAAACGCTCGCGAGCGCCTGGAAGTTCTGGAATGCAGGCAAACGCTACTATCTCGCAGCCGGCTCCGACACGCACGATGTCTGGAACGATCACTCGGGTGACGCGCGCGTCTATGTGCATGTTGACGGGCCGCTCACGGCGGCGGCCTTCCTCGCGGGCCTGAAAGCGGGCCATGCCTTCGTGACGCACGGGCCGTTGATCGTCCCCGATCACCTGTTTGGCAGCCGCGTGAAGCCGGGCGCGGCGCTGGGCTTTACCCTGGAGGCGGCGGCCGGCCTCGAGCGCGTCACGGTGATCGTCGACGGCAAGCCGCACAAGACAATCGAGTACCACGGCGAGCGGACCGCGCGCTTCGCGGTGTCCGCCGCTGGCGGGTGGGATGCCCTGACGGTCGAGGACAGGGCGGCAAACACGGCCTACACCGATCCGATCTGGGTGCGCGCCACACCCTGAATTCCGCCTTGCGCCAAGGAAGGGCCGCAAGCGCCGGCTTCGACTCTACAGACATCTGCCGCGCGCGCGGCAAGGAACTGCGCCCGTCCCAGTGGGTTTTTGGATGCAAGAGCTCACTCCAACATTGCAGGTGACGATCATGCCACGTGGGCGGAGCCGCGAGCGCCAGCCACGGCTTCGCGGCCGTGGAGCGGTGCGCGCCCTGATTGCCCTCGGTCTCGCGGGCTTCGCCGTCAGCGCGCTGAAGAGGGCGAAGCGCCGGCCGAGCGGCGAGCCGAATCGCCATACTCGCCTGGCGCAGATGAACGGCAAGCCGCGGCGATGCTATTACACGGGGGCCATTCGATCGCGGGCCATTGCCATTGCCGATCTGCGGGCGCGCACGCACGAGCTGATGCCACGGATCGCGCTCGAGTATCTCGAGGCCGGCGCCGAGGACGAAGCGAGCATGATGCGCGAGCGGCGCGCGTTTGCGGACTGGCGCTTCACGCCGCGGACGCTGATCGATGTCTCACATCGCACGCTCGAGACGCGGCTGCTGGGAAAGCCGGCGGCGATGCCGCTGCTGGTCGGACCGACGGGCCTCAACGGTCTCTTCGGGCACCATGCGGATCTTGCGCTGGCGCGAGCCGCTGCCCAAGCCGGAGTCCCGTTCGTTCAAAGCACCATGTCGAATGACGCGGTCGAGGAGGTCGCCAAGGTGAACGGGCTGCGCCATTGGTGGCAGCTGTACGTTTTCGGCGGCGACGAGGTATGGCAGCAACTGCTCGAGCGCGTCGATCGTGCCGGCTGCGAGGCGCTGGTGCTGACGACGAATGCACAGATCTTCGGCAATCGCGAATGGGACCAGCGCACCCGCGCCACCAAATCGCTGCCGACGATCTCGAGCGCCTTCGACGCAGCGCTGCATCCGCGCTGGCTCGCGAGCACGTTGCTGGCCGGAGGCGGCTTGCCGGAATTCAAGAATGTCATCGAGTTCGTGCCCAAAGACAAGCGGGGCATGTTCGAGAGCGCGCATTGGATTCGCAGCCAGCAGCCGACCTCGCTCTCCTGGGACACTGTCGCCAAGATCCGCGAGCGCTGGAAGAAGCCATTCATCCTCAAGGGCATCCTCAACCTGGACGACGTGCATCGCGCGGTGGATAGCGGTGTGGATGGCATCGTGCTGAGCAGTCATGGCGGGCGGCAGCTCGATTGGACGGTCTCGCCGCTCGACCTCCTGCCGGCCGCGCGCGAGGTGATCGGCGAGCGCATGCAACTCTATGTCGCGGGCGGACTTCGCCGCGGCACCGACTTGCTGAAGGCGCTGGCGCTCGGTGCCGATGCCGTGTTCGCGGGCCGAGCGCCGCTCTACGGCTACTGCGCCTACGGCGAGCAGGGCGTCGCGCACGCGCTTGGAATCCTGAAGCGGGAAGCGCAAGAAGCGCTGGGCCTCCTGGGCGCGGATTCGCCGAGGGCGCTCAATCGGCAATTCCTCGTTCCCGCCACGCAGCTGTCCGCTGCGAGCAGGCCGGACGGGTTCTGAGCCGCTACTGACTCGCCCGCCGCCGCGACGGCCTGCGCTGGGCCGCCCCGGGCGCGGCTCCGGCCAGGCGATCCATCTCGCCGCGCAGCTGCGCGGTCGCCCCCGCCGATAAGGCGCCGAGCCGCTCCTCGATCGTATGGATCGAGGGCTTGGGCCCGCGAACGTGCGCCTCCAGCGCTCGGCGCATCGTGCGCAGATGTTCCGGCGTGGTCCCGCAGCATCCGCCGATGATCCGGGCACCGGCATCGAGCGCCAGGCGGGCGTACTCGGCCATCAGTTCGGGCGTGCCGTTGAATCGGATCGCCCCGTCGACGTATTGCGGTATGCCGCAGTTCGCCTTTGCGACCAGGATCGCCGACGGGTCGGCCGCCGCTGCGAGATTCACGATCGAAGCCACCAACTCCGCAGCGCCCACGCCGCAATTGCTGCCGCAGGCTGCCAGATGATGTTCCCGGGACAGGCCCGCGAGCTCGGCGGGTGTGATGCCCATCATCGTGCGGCCATTGGTGTCGAAGCTGAGGGTGGTGACGATCGGAAGCTCCGCCCGACGTGCCCCTTCGATCGCCGCTGCGGTTTCCTCGACCGAGGACATCGTCTCGATCCACAGGATGTCGGCGCCGCCCCGGGCGAGCGCCACCGCCTGCTCCGCGAAGGAGTGCCGCGCATCGGCCACCGAAAGCGGCCCGAGCGGCTGCAGGATCTCTCCGGTGGGTCCCATGCTGCCGGCCACGAGCACGACGCGGCCCGCCCGATCCGCCTCGGCGCGAGCGATCCCGGCCGCGGCCTCGTTGAGCTCCGCGACCCGACCTTCGGCCTTGTGCAATTTCAAACGATGCCGGTTGCCGCCGAAGCTATTGGTCAGGATGATGTCGGCGCCGGCCTCGACGAAGCTGCGCTGCAGCTCCGCGATCCGCTGCGGATGCTCCGTATTCCACAACTCGGGGGCATCTCCGCTCGTCAATCCGCGCGCGAACAGATTACTGCCCATCGCCCCGTCGGCGAGCAGCCACGGCCTTTGCGCGAGCAGTGGCGTCAATCGGTCGGTCATCATCCTCGATCCTATGCTTCTTGCCGAGGATCGAGCTTAGCATGTCGCCCGCTGTGCCTCGCTCAGCGCGCGCCGGAGTAGCCGCCTCGCGAGCAGTGTGCAGGGGTGCAGCGTACAGGGGTGCAGCGTGCAGCGGCGGCAGAGCGCTGGATGACTTGCCGTGCCGGCCTAAGGTTGCGCGCGCTGCGGCTTTGCCATGCGGTCGAGGGCCCGAGCCATGCCGGCAGTAATGCCGAAGATGTTGCGCCGTGCGCGCGGCGAGAGTGCGCGCCAGTCAGCGAGGCATCCGATACCGGCGGCCAACAGTCGAGCGAGCAGGTATTGCTCGCTGAATTCCGCCGATTGACTGTCGTGAGTCTCCTGTTGACGTTGAGATCTGGCCATGGCAATGCCCTCATTGTCTATGGCCGCGACCTTGACAGATGGCGGACGAGCTGACAGTGATCGTCATCGCATGTCAATGCAGGTCGTGAGCTGGGTTTTACATATTCAGGAAAATTGCTGCCCATCATTACCAGCCTGCAGGTCCGCTACCGCCGCAATAGGCGGGTTGCGAGGCGGGCGATCACCTGCCCCGACCGGCACCACTCGCTGCCGTCTCCTGGCATTGCGCGTCGTCGGCGGAGCGGATGAAGCTCGCGATATTCGCATGCAGCTGCGCCAGAGCGTGCGGATCGAGGTAGATCATGTGGCCGGTGCGGTAAAAGCAGTACTCGATGTTTTGCTGCAGCTTGTGCGCAATAGGCAACTGGCGCATCTGATACACCGCCGCGTAGTAGGGCGTCGTCAGGTCGAAGTAGCCGGCGTTGACCATCACTTTGAGATCGGGATCGAGGGTCAGCGCTGCCGCGAGGTCCGGCATGACATTGGTCGCGTTGCCGGCCGGGGCGCTCTCGCCCGGGGGCACGTGCAGCGGATTCCAGGCATCACCGACCGCGTCGGACAGAATTTGATAGGGGAACGGGGCTGCGAAATGCAGCGTCCTGCGCAGATACTCGTTGATCGAGGCTACATAGGGGGACCCGATGGCGGCGATCACCGGATCGTAGGCCGTGGCCTCCGACAGGGGATCCATCACCGGACCGGTGAATCGCCCATCCAGCTGCCCCGTGGCTTCGCCCCGCCCGAGGAGGAGCTGCTGCTCGAACTGCGGACCCGTTACGCGAAGATCGGCCCGCAGGAGATAACTCGTGTCGAGGCCGGTGAATCGTGACATCTGCAGCGCGATTGCGGCCGCCTCGCCGGGCGACAGGGCGCTTCCCTGCTCGAGGGCGTGCCCTGCATGATCCCGAGCGGATCGCCCGTGCGCGTGCGTTGCTTGAACGCGTTGAGCTGCGCCTCGATGTAGCGCGGGTACTGGCCCGCGAGATAGGGGAACACCGGCGGCTCGCCGACGCCTGATCATGCGTGGACCAGCGGCCCCGGGTGGGGCATGTACTGCTTCACGAGGGCCTCAGCGGCCCAAAACGTGAGCGCTCCCACCGTGGAGGTGGGGTTGTAGCCGTCGTTCTGCGGAAAGGCGCTCGAGCCGAGCACCCAGAGGTTGTGCAGGTCCCAGGACTGCAGATACCTGTTGACGACGCTCGTCGAGGGATCCGTGCCCATGATCGCCCCGCCAGTGTTGTGGGTCGTCTGATATGGGACGATGCTGTAGTGGTCGGCCAGCCATTTGACGTCCACCTTCGAGGCGCCCATGGCCTGGGCGATGTCGCGGGCCTTTGCCGTCACGTAGGTCGACATCAGCCGGTCGTTGTAGGGGAAGTCGAACGTGATCATGCCGAGCGGATTGCCGAATGCATCCTGGTAATTGCGATCCAGGCCGATATAGTTGTTGGGGTGTGGCGTCGAAGAGGCGAGGATCTGCAACGCCAGCGAGCTGCCGTAGTACTCGGCGACGGCCTGCTTCCATTTCAGCCCCCAGCGCGGCGTGTCCGCCGGCACGGGGTGGTATTCGATCGGCCTCCCGTTGGTCTGATAGGCGGCGATGTAACCGCCGCCCACGAATCCGAGACCCGCGTGATCGAAGCTGGCATTGTTGAAGTCCGTGATGACCGTGCCGAGGGCGCCCGCGCCCATGAAGGGATTGAAGTGCATCGGGCGGTCGTAGAAGACGTCCACCTCACTCATGGTCTGATAGGTGTAGCTGCGGCCCACGGTGCCACGGCGCGTCGCCGGGTCGTGTCGCCCGGGGGCTGCCCCTCGTACGGGGCGGCACTCGTGCCGAACACCTGCAACATTGATGGCCGTGTTCCAGCCGGCGGAAGAGACGGCGGAAGGCGCTCAGGCGATGATCGATGACGGGCTTTTCCAGCGCTTCCCGAAACCTGGGGGCTCGAGCAGAGCGCGCACAGAAGCAAGTGCGGTCGCCACGTTATTCGAATACGCCGTTGCGACCCAGGATCTGGATGAGCAACTCGTTGGTGGATTCGGCCCTGCGCTTCAGCTCCGGGACGAGTCTCTGGATCTTCGCACGGATCTCGGAGCGCGTATCCCATTTGCGATCGATGCGGCCGATGAGCTGGCCGGTGCTGAATGCGCCGAGTGGCGGCGTGTCCATCTGCAGGTCCTCGAGCAGTCCCGAGACCTTCGACCCGTAGGGAAGCGGAGCGAACGGGACGCCGCGCAGCGCCGCGAAGATGAGGAAGTGCAGCCGCATGCCCACGACGAACTCGAACCGGCCCATCAGATCCAGGATCTGGCGGGGAGAGTAGCGGCGCCGCAATATCTCCGCCCGTTCCGCATTGCGCATGTGCGCCACCACCGCGTGGCTGTGGCGGACGTCGATTTTCTCCATGGGCACGAACAGCACTTCCGCATCAAATCGTTCGATGAGGAAGTCGGCCGCGTTAGCAAGCATCTCGTGGTACTCGTCGGGATCGATGTTGGGCGCCGCAGGCCCGGGCTCTCGCACCGAAAACCCAACGAGGTCGCGCGAGAAATCGACACCTTCGGCCTCGAGCACTGCAGCGGACAACGGCTCGGGCTCGAGCAGAAAGGCCGGATCGGCCGTCAGGCGCACCTCGCTTCTGACACCGACATCATCGAGCAGGCGGCAGGACTCCCGGTCGCGCACCGTGATGGCGATTGCCGCGGAGGCATTGAGCGCCTCGCGCACTGCGCGCCGCGACGCTTCTGTCGTCAGCGGTCCCGCGCTGATCGCGTAGAGCAGAACGGGCACGCCTAGATCGGTTGCGAGACCGACCTCGCGCAGATAGGTCGGTGCGTCGGCGTCGTAGAGAATGCCGCCGCCGCCAAGGATCAGAAGATCGAGCGACCCGATCACCGGCGCGATCTCCTTGCGGGTGAGCGAGCGTGGATTGATGGCCTGCTCGACCGGGTGGCGGGCCAAGGTGTCGGCGGGATTCAGCGAGAACACGATCACTTCGGCCTCGAGACTCGCACGCAGGCCGCCCAGGACGCCCTCGAGGATCGCCTCATCTCCGAGATTCATTCCGCCGTAGGAACCGGAGATGCCAATGCGCACGCGACGCTTCGTGTCTTTGCCGAGGGAACTCATACGGGCCTCAGCGACGGCCAGGCGAGCTCTATGCCCTCACGGATGAGCAGGGCCTGGAAGGCCTCGAGAAGCTCAGGTCGATGTCTGACCGTGCGCGGCATGTGATTTCCCTCCAGGCAGAACGCCGCGAGCAGACCGGCAGATTCACCCACGTTCCATTCGACAGGGTGCACGCGGAACGCGCCGTTCGTGATATGGGTGACACCGAGGCTCTTGCCGCCGGGCAACAGATTTTCCACCCTGACGGGCAGCAGGGCTCCGAGCGGGATCTGAAACGGCCAGCAGCCGAGGTCGAGATACCCGCCGCCGCCTACGCGGGGATGGAGATCGATCCGGTAGCAGCCGATGCCCACCGAGTCTGCAAACAGTTGCGGCCCCTCGGGCCTCAGCGGATACGCGATGTGCTGCTCGAGCACGGTGAGCTCGGCCTTGATGCGCCGCGAAGAGCGGACGTAAGGCGCCTGGGCGAGCCCGTCAGGCGTGCCGCCGAGTACGTCACCGCGCAAGCGCAGGCCGGGGTAGCCGACGCCCCCGTCCGGACGCGGAGCCTCCGTCTGCAGCCAGTAGAGCAGGCTCAGGCTGAGCTGGCGTGCCGATTCGATGTTGGCGACCCGCTCAACACTGTCTGCGCCCAAGACGGGACCGAACCAGTAGTCGTTCTGTGGCCAGTTGACGATCGTCACATCGCTGCGTGCGAAGCCCGGCTCGAAATTATTGCGGTCGAGAATCCGACGAAACCGCCACCACGGCTTTCCGTCGGCCGACTCGAACAGTCCGCGTGTCAGGGGCTCGTGGGTCTCCGGCTGTACGGTCTCCCAGGCGAGCAGCGGCCCGGGCCAGCCAGCGGGCCGGAACTCTCGCCAGTGCTGGTACTGACGTGGCTTGTCGATCGTGTGATCTTCGCCAGGCAGGTGCTCGATGGCGAAGCACATCGTGATGGCTTGCTCATCGCGAGGGTCCTCGCACTCGGCTGCGTGCAGCTCCCCTGTTGTCGCGCGAGACTCCGCCCCCGTGACGTGCTCGACGCCGCCCAGCGCGAGCAGATCCCCGTATGGAGTGGCGTCGATGAAGAACGGAGCCTCGATGAGGGTGTCGCGTCCGGATTCGAGGCCTCGGACCACGACGCCCGATATCCGATCTCCTTGCGTCCAGGCTGCTACCGGACAGTGCGGATGCAGGATGAACAGCCGGCCGGCGAGTTGGTACGGCACCATCATTTGATGAATCACGGCGACGGCGACCCGGGGGTCATGGCAGAGGCCGCTCACCCAGCCATTGCCGGGGTTGAGCCGTGCATTGGTGCGGGCTGCGGGACTGAGAGGTGTAAAGCGGCGGTAGTACTCGCGAACGCCTGCGCGCAGTGCGCGATAGCTCGCCGTGGCGCCGAACTCCTCGATCCAGGGATGCTCGTCCGGGGGCACGCCCTGGTTGGTCAGCTGTCCTCCGACCCAGGCGGTCTCCTCGGTCAGAATCACCCGTCGCCCGACCCGGGCAGCCGCGATTGCCGCCGCGCACGCGCCGAGGCCGCCCCCAATGATCGCCACATCGGTACGTAGAGCGTGCATGGTCAGGCCATCCGGGCTCCGACCTTGAGCGTGGATGAGCTCTGGCGTGCAGCCTTCACGAGCAGCATCGGGCGGGTAATTGCCGACAGCAGGCTTTTGATCACCCTGGCGTGGCCTGACACGAGGCTCCCGTGCCATCCGATCACGATCAGGCTGACATCGTCGCGCTCGATCTGCCGCAGCAGCTCGCTCCCGATATCGCCACGCAGCAGAACGACTTCCTCGATGCAGCGGCACTCATCGGGAGTCGCGGTCGGTACGGCTCGGCGGACGAGCTCGGCCAACTGCTGGGGATATTCGTAGTGCGCGGCGTCGGCGTAGCGAACGGCTGCCTCAAGACCGGTCTTCCCGTCCGGCTCATCGAGCACGTGGGCGATGCGCACGCTCAACGCAAGCTCGTTGGCGAGCGCGACCGCGGTGCTTGCAGCCGGACTGACTTCGGCTTCGGCGCTGAGTGGTACGAGAACCCGCTTCCAGGGAAGGCGCTCGCGATAGGCATCGGGCAGCAGCAGCACGGGCCGGCTGCCGTGCTCGATGACTGCGCGGGTCACGTGCCCCACATTGTCGAGCGCAGGGTCGGCCGGTACGGCCCGCTCTTTGGCTTCTCCGTGCGCGCTCATGACGATGAGGCGGGAATCGTACTCTTCCGCTGCTCCGAGAATCGCATCCTCGGGAAAGCGCATGGCATGGTGCAGCGTGATCCGCGGCCAATGTGATTCCGGCACGCGCAGGCGGGAGAGCTCCTCCCGTGCCGACAGGGGGTGGGCCGTGGCGCTCAGGATGTGCAGACAGGCCTCGAGCTCCGCAGCCAGCCAGACGGCGCAGCCCACACTGCGTGCAGCCATCCGGGAGCCGTCGAGGGGGACCAGCAATGATGGGAAGCTGCTCATCGTTGCACCCGAACGCTGTGGCGCCTGCCTCCCCATGCGAGCTCCATTTCCACTGACGACCATCCCTCGGGCAGTTGGCGTGCCGGATCTGGAACTGTGACTTCCCCGTCTGTCAAACGCATACCCAGGAGGCCGAACACGAGCGCCTGCCACGTGCCTCCCATGCAAGCGGCATGGACGCCCGATGCGCTGTTCCCCATCTGATTCGAGAGATCGAGCGTGAGGCTCTGGTGGAAGTACCGCTCCGCGTGCTCGCGAAGCCCGAGCCGGGCGGCGACTGCCGCATGGATCGCCGGTGAGAGGCTGCTGCCATGATCGGTGCGGGGCTCGTAATAGTCGTAGTTGGCGCGCACGACTTCGTGGGAGAACTCTTCCGGAAAGAGAAACGGCAGCATCAGC
>DASYGA010000060.1:0-2445 GCA_036000265.1 Steroidobacteraceae bacterium
GGCCTGGAGCGCCTGCCGCGCGATCGCTACGAGGTTGCATCGGGCCTGGAGCGCCCGGATGCCATCCTGGTGCGCTCGGCCGACATGCACGGCGCGGCCATCCCCGAGACGGTACGTGCGGTCGGCCGCGCGGGTGCCGGCGTCAACAACATTCCGGTCGCGGACCTGAGCCGGCGCGGCATCCCCGTGTTCAACGCCCCGGGCGCCAATGCCAATGCGGTGAAGGAGCTGGTGCTCGCGAGCCTGCTCCTCGCCGCGCGCAACATCTGCCAGGCCTGGGCCTTCGCGCGCTCCACGAGCGGCGATGACCAGGCGATCGACGCGGCGGTGGAGAAGGGAAAGAAGGCCTTCGTCGGCTTCGAGCTTCCGGGGCGCACGCTCGGGGTCGTGGGGCTCGGGGCGGTCGGCGTCGAGGTGGCCAACTCCGCCGAGGCGCTCGGCATGAGCGTCCTCGGCTACGACCCGCAGATCACCGTGCAGCGCGCCTGGCAGCTCTCCTCCGGGGTCGAGCAAGCGCTCTCGCTCGATGACCTCTTCGCCCGCTCCGATGTGGTCACGGTGCACGTGCCGCTCAATGACCAGACCCGCAGGCTGGTCAACGAGCCGCGGCTGCGGCTGATGAAGCAGGGCGGGGTGCTGCTCAACTTCTCGCGCAGCGGCATTGTGGACGATCCGGCCGTGGTGGCGGCGCTCGACGCCGGGCGCCTGCGCGGCTACGTCTGCGACTTCCCGAGCAATCTGCTCAAGGACCACCCGGCCATCGTCACGCTGCCGCACCTCGGCGCCTCCACCGGCGAGGCCGAGGAGAACTGCGCGATCATGGTGGCCGACCAGGTGCGCGACTTCCTGGAGAACGGCAACATCCGCAACAGCGTCAATTACCCCGAGGCGGTGCTGTCCCGGGTGTCGGGCACCACGCGTCTCGCCATCGCCAACAGCAACGTGCCCAACATGGTCGGACAGATCTCGACCTGCCTCGCCGGGGCTGCGATCAACATCGCGGACCTGCTCAACAAGTCCCGGGGCGAGTACGCGTACACGCTGATCGACGTCGACGGCGTGGTCGGCGAGGATGTCCTCGGCAAGATCCGCGCCATCCCGGGCGTGCTCTCGGCCCGGCTGGCCTGAGGCGCAGCGCCATGGCCGCCCGCAAGACTTCCTCGCGCCGGCGCCCGGCGCGCGCGCAACCCGTCCTGCCGGGGACGGTGAAGCTCGAAGCCGTGCGCGCCAGGATCGACGACGTCGATGAGCAGATCCAGCGCCTGCTCAACGAGCGCGCGAAGCTGGCGCAGGCCGTCGGCATCTCCAAGACCCGCGACGGCCGCACCGTCGACTTCTACCGTCCGGAGCGCGAAGCGCAGGTGCTGCGCCGGGTGCGGGAGCGCAACCGCGGCCCGCTGCGCGACGAGGAGGTGGTGCGGCTCTTTCGCGAGATCATGTCGGCGTGCCTGGCGCAGCAGGAGCCGCTCAAGGTCGCCTACCTCGGCCCGGAGGCCACCTTCAGCCAGACCGCCGTACTCACTCAGTTCGGCCACTCGGTGCGCGCCTTGCCGCTGGGCTCCATCGATGAGGTGTTCCACGAAGTGGAGTCGGCGGCGGCGGACTTCGGGGTGGTGCCGATCGAGAACTCCACCGAGGGCACGGTCAATCACACGCTCGACCGCTTCATCGCCTCGCCGCTCAAGATCTGCGGTGAGGTGGAGCTGCGCGTCCGTCACAATCTGATGGGCACCATGACGGCGCTAGGGCGCATCGTGCGCGTCTGTTCGCACCCGCAGTCGCTCGCGCAGTGCCGCGCCTGGCTGCAGGAGCACCTGCCGAACGTCGAGCTCGTGCCGGCTTCCAGCAATGGCGAGGCTGCGCGCCGCGCCCGCGACGAGCGAGGCACGGCCGCCGTTGCGGGGGAGACCGCGGCCGAGGTCTACGGCCTGAAGATCCTGGCGGCGCAGATCGAGGACCGGGCCGACAACACCACGCGCTTCCTCGTGCTCGGCCGCAAGCTCCTGGCGGCGAGCGGCCGGGACCGCACGACGCTGCTGGTCTCGGTCTCCGATACCGACGCGCCGGGCGCGCTGCATCGCCTGCTCGAGCCGCTCGCGCGCCACCGGGTCAGCATGACCCGCATCGAGTCGCGCCCTTCGCACCGGCGCAAGTGGGACTACATCTTCTTCATCGATATCGATGGCCATGCCGAGGAGCCGCACGTGGCCCGTGCGCTCACGGCGCTCAAGCAGCGCTCCTCGCTCTTTCGCGTGCTCGGCTCCTACCCGCGCGCCGTGCTGTAGAGTAGGCGGTCATGACTGCAAGCGGTGCGAGCGCACACTATCGGGTGGAGCCGGGCGGTGCGGTGGCGGGCGAGGTCACGGTGCCCGGCGACAAGTCGATCTCCCACCGCGCATTGATGCTCGGCGGTATCGCCGACGGCGAGACGCGGATCACCGGGTT
>DASYGA010000061.1:0-1795 GCA_036000265.1 Steroidobacteraceae bacterium
TCTCCCAGTAGCTCGCATGCATGCGCTCGGACGCTGCAAGGGCGAGGTAAACCTGCCGCTGCTGCGCATCTCGCTCGGCGGCCGCCAGAGCCTCGTACAGCTCGGCGCTGTCCCGTTCGGCGACGAAGTTGCGCACAAAACGCGCCAATTCGCCGGCGCCCTTCCCTGCCTGCTGGCGCATCGCGGTAAGCCTCGGCTTTCGGGTCGCGAGCGCGCATGGTGCGACCTACGCCGCTACCGGCGAGGCTCCGACGTTCCAGATCTCGGACGCATATTGGGCGATTGCCCGATCGCTCGAGAACCAACCCGAGCTCGCGACGTTGAGGATCGCCCGCCGCGCCCACGCATGCCGGTCCTCGTAGAGCGCCTCGACCGTCGCTTGGGTTTGAAGATACGACCGCAGGTCGGCGAGATGCATGTAGTAATCGCCGCCACGCAGCAGCGCATCGAGGATGGGCGCGAAGACTCCAGGCTCATGACCGCTGAAGTGATCCGATCCGATCAGGTCGAGCGCGGCGCGCGTCTCCGGCTCGTGCGCGTAGTGCCAGCGCGGGTCGTACCAGCCGCGGCTGCCCTGCACCTCATCGGCCGTGAGACCAAAGAGGAAGATATTGTCCTCGCCCGTGCGCTGCGCCATCTCCAGCGTGGCGCCGTCCCGGGTACCCACGGTGAGTGCGCCATTCATCATGAGTTTCATGTTGCCCGTGCCGCTCGCTTCGAAGCCGGCGGTCGAGATCTGCTCCGAGACATCCGTCGCCGGAATCAGCCGCTCGGCCAATGTCACACCATAGTCGGGCAGGAACAGGACCTTGATGCGCCCGCGCGCGCCGGGATCTCGGTCGATGACCTCGGCCACCCGGTTGATGAGCAGGATGATGAGCTTCGCGATCCGGTAGTCCGGGGCGGCCTTCCCGGCAAAGAGGAAGGTACGCGGCGTGAACGCCATGTTGGGGCTCTGCCGCAGCCGCTCATAGAGAACGATGATGCGCAGCACGCTCAAGAGCTGGCGCTTGTACTCGTGGATGCGCTTGATCTGACTGTCGAACATCGAAGCCGGATCGAGGCTCTGCCCGAGAGAGCGGCTGACCCACGCGGCGAGCCGCTCCTTGGCCGCACGCCGCGCAGCAATAAAGTGGTCCCGGAATACCACGTCGCCGGCAAACGGCGCGAGCCGCCGCAGCTCACCGGCATCCGTGATCCAGCGCTCTCCGATCGCCTCCGTGATCAGGGCCGACAGCGGGGGGTTGGCATCCAGCAGCCAGCGCCGCGGCGTCACGCCGTTCGTCTTGTTGTTGAAGCGCCGGGGGAACAGCTCCGCCAGATCCTTCATCGTGCGCTCGCGCAGGAGCGACGTGTGGATCTCGGAGACGCCGTTCGTGTTGTGCGAGCCAACGACCGCAAGATGCGCCATGCGTACCTGCTTCACGGCACCCTCCTCGATCAGGCTGACCCGCTGCACGCGCCCTTCATCGCCCGGCCAGCGCCTGCGGACCTCGTCCAGGAAGCGGCGGTTGATCTCATAGATGATCTCGAGATGTCGCGGCAGCGCCATCTCGAAAAGCGACACCGGCCAGCGCTCGAACGCCTCGGGCAGGAGCGTGTGATTGGTATAGGCGAGGGTGCGCGAGGTGATATCCCACGACTCGTCCCACCCGAGGAGCGCCTCATCGAGCAGTAGCCGCATGAGCTCCGCGACCGCGAGCGCCGGATGCGTGTCATTGAGCTGGATGGCCACCTTGTCCGGCAAGGCGTGCCACGCACGATTGTCCGCGCGGAAGCGGCGCACGATGTCGGC
>DASYGA010000210.1:0-9812 GCA_036000265.1 Steroidobacteraceae bacterium
TGGCAGATCCTGATCGGCGCTGGCGAGGCGTTTTCAAGTCCCCTGCGACTTCCAGGCGTATGATAGCGGCACGCCGGCGTCTGAGACCGGCTGTGGCAGCGGGAGGGCCCCGGGAAGCGCCTCGCCCCTGGGCTTTTGGCCCCGCGACTCCCTGGGAAACCCCATGGCGGAAATCGAAGACAACGTCGACCGCGAGCTATTCCGCAACGTGGAAAAGCTTCGCCAACTGCGCATCGAGCATCGTGATCTGGACGAGGTGATCTCGCGCCTGTCGCTCGACCTACACGTCGACGAGCTGCAACTGAAGCGGCTGAAGAAGCGCAAGCTGATGCTGAAGGATCAGATCACTCGTCTCGAGAGCGAGCGCATCCCGGACCTCAACGCCTGAGTTCGGCGATACAGTGCGGCGATACACTGCAGGAAACAGCTGCGAGATGAATCCCCGTGACTCGGCTGGCCCAAATCGCCGCGAGCGATTTGCGCCCATGGACAAGGACCTTGCCTGGTCGTTCGTGCGCGCCTCGGGGCCGGGCGGCCAGAACGTCAACAAGGTGGCGACGGCGGCGCAGCTCAGGTTCGATCTGGCGGGCACGGAGTCGCTGGAGCCGGCAGTCAAAGCGCGCTTGCGCTCGCTCGCAGGGCGCCGTGTGAGCGCGGAGGGCGCGCTGATCATCGTGGCGCGCAATCAGCGTACGCAGGAGGGCAACCGGCGCGAAGCCCTGGAGCGGCTGGCGGACCTCGTGCGGCGCGCGCAGGTGGTGCCCAAGGCGCGCAAGGCCACGCGGCCCACCCGGGCGTCGCGCGAGCGGCGGCTGCAAACCAAAACGCAGCGGCAGGGAACCAAGCGGCTGCGAGGTCGCGTACGGGGGGAAGACTAAATCGTTCGGCCGCACATCCAGGGGGCGTCTCAGGCGTGCGTGACCTGCAGGATGCTGTGGCGGATCTGCTCGCTCAAAACGAACTGTGCATCGGTCGCGACGCGCATGAGGATGTCGTCGAACTCCAGCTTGCCGGCGGCGCTCGAGCGGATCACGCCGCGGCGGCGCAGCAGGTCGATGAAGTTCTCGAACAGGGTGCGGTCGAAGAACTCGGGCGAGTTAAGACCGTAAAGCATCGCCATGCGCTGGGCGTTGAGCTGGCAGCGCTCCTCGAGCACCGTCTGGGAGATCTCACCGCTGCCGGCGGCGACGAGCTGCGCGATGACCAGGTAGTAGCGCTCTATCGTCTGAATGGTGGCTTGGGCGAGCACGGAAAGCTGCATCGCCTCGCCCGACGAGGGCGGCGGTCGGCGCCAGGCGGTGCGGGCGGCATCGCACTGGACCAGGCCATGCTGACGCATGCACTCGAGCATCCCATCGACCGCGCCGGGCAGCTCGTCCTCGCTCCAGGTGAGGAACAGCTCCGCCGCGATGTAGGGGTAGATGCGCCAGGCGAGGCGTTGAATGTGGTCGTGCCGCACCTCCGCGTTGCTGGAGAACACGCAGGCCAGGAGTGACGGCATGGCGAAGAGGTGCAACACGTTGTTGCGGAAATAGGTGGCGAGGACGGCGCTCTCATCGCTCATGCGCACGATGTCGCCCAGAGCGTGCTTCTGCCGCTGCACGACTTTCATGGATTCGCCGTAAGCAATGATGCCGGCGCCGCTCAGGTCGGTGAGCGTGACGCGGCCGCTGTAGGGAGATCCTCGCAGGAGCGCGCGGTAGAGGTCGATCTGGCGCTCGAGGTCCGCTGCGGGAAGCGCCTGCCGGGGCATGGCGAGCAGGCTGATCGCCAGCAGATTGATCGGCGTGACCGCCGCGGCGGCGTTGATGTTGCGCATGATCCGCCCGGCGAGGTCATCGACCGCGGCGCCGATCCAAGGGGCGCGGGCATCTTCATCGAACGCTCGCATGCGCCATCCATCGCCGTGGCGGTCCAGAACGTCCGCGAGCGCGATGGGCTCGCCGAGATTGACGTGGACCCGCCCGAAGCGCTCCCGGAGTTTGCGCAGCGAGCGCAGGAGGCCGAGCACGCTTTCCTTCTCCTTCGGCTTGCCCGACAGCTCGCCGACGTATGTCGCGCCTTCGACGACGCGCTCATAGCCGAAATATACGGGCAGGAAGATCACCGGCCGCGCGGGATCGCGCAGGAAGCTGCGTACCGTCATGGAGAGCATCCCGGTCTTCGGCTGCAGCAGACGGCCCGTCCGGCTGCGGCCGCCCTCGATGAAGTACTCGATGGAATGGCCCCGGGCCATGATGGCGGCGAGGTATTTCATGAAGACGACGGTGTAGAGACCATTGCCGCGGAACTGGCGGCGGATGAAGAAGGCGCCTCCCATGCGCAGCAGCCGGCCGACGATCGGCAGGTTGAGGTTGATGCCGGCCGCGATGTGCGGCACTGGATAGCCGTTGACGTAGATGACGTACGAGAGCAGCAGATAGTCCATGTGGCTGCGGTGGCAGGGCACGTAGACGATCTCGTTACCCTGTGCGATGCGCTCGAGAGTCTCCAGATGAGCGACCGACACGCCGTCGTAGAGGCGGTTCCACAGCCAGGTCAGCAGGCGCTCGAGGAAGCGCACGAAGGCATGCGAATAGTTGGCGGCGATCTCTTCCGCGTGCCGCGTCGCCTGCAGCAATGCCATGCGGCGGGTGAGCGATTTCTCACGCATTTCCTGGGCAACCGCGGCACGCACGGCGCGTGTGCGCAGCACCCGCGTAACGATGGTGCGCCGGTGGGAGAGATCGGGTCCGATGCGCGCCGCCCGGTGCTGCGTGTAGAGCGCGCGCAACGAGCGCGCCACGCGGCGGCCGCGCACCGCAAGCCCGGTCTCATCGCCGAGCAGACTTCGAAGAGAAAGGGGCTCTTCCAGCTCCACCAGGGTATTGCGGCCGTTGAAGAGGACCTGCAGGAGCTTGCGGGCGCGGCTGGTGAGTGCCCCGTTTCCTTCCGACAGCATGAGGCGGAACCAGGAGGCTTCGCGCTGCGGCGCGCGCCCCCAGTACACTGCGACGGGCACCAGCTCGATGTCGAGCCCGTGGTCGGCGTCCAGTGCCGCCAGCATTTGCTCGAGCTGCGCCGGCGGACGGCGGTCGAGCCGCTCGTCCCAGAATCCGCGCGGACTGCTGAGATAGAAGTACGAGCGAAGATCCGAGGCCTCGCCCAGGAGGCGCTTGCGCGGCCGTGGCAGCCGCAGGCGCACGCAGGCGCGCTGCAGAATGGCGAGATCGGTGATGCTGCGCCGCTCCAGCACGTAACAGACGGCGGCCGTGCGGCTGTGCATGCGTGCCGGGATGTCCTCGGGCAGGACCCGATACCGCACCCATATCGCGAGTACGCGATGCAACAGCCAGTTCAATCCCGCCCCCCTTAGTCAACTGGAAAAACTGGCCTACGGCCGTTTTTCGGACATCAGCTCCGTTTCCGCCGGCAAAAGGCCCGACTAACGCCGCCGGGAGCGGCGTTGAACGCCGCAGGCGGGCCGAAGGCCGCGGCGCATGGATCGCGCCGCGTACTTTTGCCGGCTACGCCGTGCCAGAGTCTATGCAGCGCAAGCCCGACCAGCTCCTAGGGACCGCTACTCGAAAGCCAGCGCCGGAAGGTCTAGCACGATCAGAAAATACTCGAAAAGGTACTGGATGACGCGGATCTGATTGTGCAGGTTGTGGTCGCTCTCGAGAAGATGAAGAGCGGCGCGGTAGGTCTGCGCGAATCGTACGCTGTGCTCGAAGGGCACGACGTCGTCCCGCCACCCGTGCACCACGGTTGCGGGGCAGTCGAGCACGCCCTGACGCAGCTCCGGCAGGCCGGGCATGTAGAGAGCGGGCGCCATCAGGAACACGCCGCGCGCGTGCATCAGGGAAGCCGAAGCGACCGCGACGTATCCGCCCAGGCTGGAGCCGACGAGCACGAGGTCGCCCGTGAGCTCCTTGCAGAAATCGACGAGCCTTGCCACGCGCTGGCGCGGGTCGTCAAGGCCGCGGTAGTCGACGGAGTGCGCTTCGTAGCCCTCGCTGCGCGCGACTTCGGCGAGGGCGGATATCTTGCGTCCCCACGGACCGCTTTCTTTGCCGTGAGAGAAGACGACGTGCCGGCCGGCTACGGTCGATTCCGCCGCGGCGGTGGAACTGGGGTCGCTTGCGGGATGGATTTCGCCCTGGCTCATCGGGCGAATCATGCAGGCAAACCCGAAATGAAGCCATAAGTCTTCGCGGAATGCGGGGCTCCGTCCGCCGCAGCGACTCGGCAGGCGCCCTGCATACCGCTGATTTCATTGGCTCTGAAAGCCAGACTTGGGCTACCGGTAATCCATCTTCTTCAGTATGGTGGTCTCGATCTCCCACTCCACCCGCTGGCGCGAGGTCGCCTGCCGGTTGACGCTGACCGGGCGTACCCGGCTGGCGACGGGATGATGGGTCACCAGCCAGGCGTCGAACCCTCCGGGTCTGCTGGTGGCGAAGCCGAACAACAGGTTGACCCTGCCGTCGGCCACGGTGTCGGGACGATTCACCCGCTCGTCGCAGATGACGAAGTAGCGGTCGCCATCGGCGCTGGCGAATGCCCCCTGCTCGCCCAACACGTCGAGAAATGTTTCGACCAGCGAGCCGGCGCGCGCCCACACCGCCGGGCCGTTCTGCTCGAGCAGCACCCAGCGGGTGCCGCGCTCGATGCTGGCGGCCACCCATAGGCCCAGGCGCCGTGCGGCGAGATACCTCCAATCGGTGAGTCCGCTGCCGCCTGCCGCAAGCGTGCGCGCGTCCGGCCGCAGGGCGCCGTCCGTGCGCGGCAGGCAGAGCGTGTTGATCCCGACGTGCGCGAGCCGCTGGCGATCGGCGTCGCAGACCGGGACCGCGGGCTGCAAACCCGGACGCAGTGTCAGCTCCCCGCCCGCGGCGGCCGACCACAAGGGGATGCTCTCGTCGAGGCGCGCGAGCATTCCGGCTACGGCGCCGCAGGAGGCGAAAGTCTCCAGGCGGCCGCGCAGCCGATCGACTCCCTGGATCCGCGGGTAGTACATGAGCGCGTTATCGCTGCGAAACGGCCAGTCGCGCATGCCATCGAGCGCCGCTCGCGCCGTGGTCCAGGATGCGGGCGGATCCACTATCAGCATCGCATGGCGCTCGCGACAGTAGCGTGCAGCGACGAGCAGCGCGCTCAAGCCGACATCGTGCTCGCGAGACAGAGGCGGTATGCAGAGGAAGTTGAACCCATCGGCCGCGCTCAGCGCGAACAGTCCCGTGGCCGCCGCCGCAGAGCCGATGATGTCGTAATCGGTCAGCGGGCCGCCATCATCGCCATCCGCATTGCAGAAGGCATAACCGATCGCGGAGCGTCCAGGTCCGCCGGAGCGGTCCGGACGCTGTGCCGGAAGCGGCTCGACTGCGCGGGCCAGGCGCGACTGCAGCAGAAGATCGGCGAGGTATCGGCCGGAGTCCGGGCGCAGCGATGCGCGGCGGAAGATCTCCTGGTCTTCGATGAGCTCCGAGCCCGCCGAGCGGACTCGCTGAATGACGAGATTGAAGCGATCGCCATCGGCTTCGGGTATGCCGTCGTAGTCGACGGACGCGCGCAGATATTCCCGGGAGCCGGGATTGACGCCCGCGAGGCGCAGGGCGCCGCCGCTGCCGGGGAGCGTGATGGTGGGTGGGTGCGCGCCGTTCACCACCCGGACGATGATGGCGCGGCCGCCGCCATGATCGAAGAACTGCTCGACCGCATAGGAGAGCGGCGCGGGCTGCCACAGACCCCCGAACACCTGTTGGAATTCGGCAAAGCTCGCGACCGTCACGGGGCGCTGGACGGGCCCCTTGAGCGTGCGGCCGACGAACGCGGTGACCGCGCTCGGCAGGCGCGCGATGATCGGCTCGGTCCGGCTTCGCGCGAGCTCCAGGCTGGGCGCGCCGCGTTCAACCACTGTGTGTGAGTCCCCGGAATATTCTTGTTCTAGGCGGGGACTGTACCACAGCAGGGCTGCGGACGCCTGGCACCGCGCTGCCCGGCAGCGGTATGGGGATCGGAGCCGGGGCGCGCGACCCGAACTCAGTTGCCCGTAGGGCTGCTGGCGGCAGGAGCGGCCGCAGCGCCGCGCGTATCGCCCGCCGTGGTGGGATCGGAAGCGTCCTGATCTATTCCGGACATCAGCTTGTTGAATTCCGCATCGGTCATGGGCAGGTCGGTCTTGCCATCCCAGGTGGATCCCGCGGGCAGAGTGTTCTGCACCACGCGCGCCTGGGCAAGCACCTGCCGCAGGCCATCGCCGCCGTCATCGCTGCCCGTGCCGCTGCCCGAGACGGGCACCGGCACGCCGACCGGCCCGGCGACGAGTTGCGCGACCCGGCTCCAGTCGATCTTCTCGCGGTGGCGCTTGAGCTCGACGCGCTGCGCGCGGGTCAGGGTCACGGCGAGGAGCCGCCGGGACTGCTTGTCCCATGGGCGCTTGTCGTCCTCCAGCGGTCCGGACGATTGCAGGTAGAGGCGTCCGTCCAGCCAGCCGAACACGTAAGGCTCGTTCACCACGCGAACCTCCGTGCCGTTCGGCACCAGCTCGAATATCTGCGCGATGTCCTCCGGGAACAGATGCACGCAGCCGTGGCTGACGCGCAGGCCAACACTGACCGGCTTGTTGGTTCCGTGGATCAGGTATCCCGGCCAGCCGAGGTGCAGCGCGTAACCGCCGAGCGGATTGTCGGGACCGGGGCCCATCACCCGCGGCAGCTTGTCGCCTTGCTGCAGATGCTCGGTGATGATCGAGGGCGGCACGTGCCAGACGGGATTCTTCTCGTGCCACAGCACGTGGGTCACCCCTTGCGGGGTCTTCCAGCCCTGCCGCCCGATGCCGACCGGGTGGGTGATGACGATCTGCGGCTTGCCGCGCTTGTGGGGCGGAAAGTAGAAGAGCCGCATGGCAGCCAGGTTGACCACGATGCCCCGATGCGGCGCGTCCGGCAGCACGTACTGCGTGGGCACGATGACGGCGGCGCCCGGCTTGGGAATCCAGGGATCGACATCGGGGTTGGCGCGGGTCATCTCTCCCAGGCCGACGTTGAAGCGCCTGCCGATATCGCTGAGTGTCTCGTCCTTGCGGATTTTGACGATCTGCAGGCTGCCCACGACGTCCTGCCCGGGCGCGAGCACGAAGCGCTCGGTTTGCCCCGGAAGGGGCGCCGGCGGCTCGGCAGGCGCGGCTCTCGCGGGCGCGGGAGCTGCAGGACGCTGCGGCGCGCGCAGCAGGGAGCAGGCGCCGACTGCCAGCGACAGGCATGCCGCCAGGGCAATGCGCAGGGGAGAAGACTTCATCGTCTCGGGATTATGGCATCCCGGCCGTAGCAGGGGAGCAATGTCGGCGTTTGGCGACCTCCGCGGACAAAAAAACCCCCGGTCCTTTCGGGCCGGGGGTTCGAAATGCGGACTTTCGATGAAGGGAAGGAAGTCCGCTAGGGGATACCCATTCCGCCAACCACTCAGTGCAAACGTGCCCAGTGCAAAATCTTGATCTCTTCGGAATCCAAGTCGAAGCTCTGCGCGAGAAGGGATCGCAGCTCGCGCGTGCCGCTGCCGCCTTCCAGCGGATGCCGCAGCTCCACCACACCGCTCCATTCGTTCGGGGGTATCGCGGTCGGCGCCCGCGGACCTCCGGTTACGAAGTGCGTGTAGTACTTGGTAGCCACGGGTGGAAAGCGTAGTTTCGCCGCGCCGCGCCGTCCGTGAACGGTTCCACAGAACATCGGCCTTTTGACAAAATCGCTGCATGGGACGATATCGCGCACCCTCGCCTGCGGCCTCGAAGTACATCACCCCCGAGGGGGAGCAGCGCCTGCGCGAGGAGCTGGAGCAACTCTGGAGGATGGAGCGGCCGAAAGTAACGCAAGCCGTGGCAGAGGCAGCGGCCCAGGGTGACCGCTCCGAGAACGCCGAATACACTTATGGTAAACGCCGGCTGCGCGAGATCGACCGGCGGGTGCGGTTTTTGCGCAAGCGCCTCGAAGGCATGGTGGTCGTCGATCAACCGCCCGCGGACTGCAGGAAGGTGTATTTCGGCGCCTGGGTGACGGTCGAGGGCGCCGACGGCGCGCAGTCACGCTACCGGATCGTGGGGCCGGACGAGTTCGACCGCGAGCCTGGCTATATCAGCATGGACGCGCCGCTCGGGCGCGCGCTGCTGCGCCGCAGCCTGGATGAGGAGATAACCGTCGAGCTGCCGGGCGGCAGCCGCACACTGGTCATCGTGGAGATCGGCTACGGCCGCACTACCACGTCACCCTGACGTTCTTGAATTGCCAGGGATCGGTCTTGTCCAGGTCCTCGGGAAACAGGCGCTCGCGCTCGTGCAGCGGCGTCCAATCGGTATAGCGGCCCACCACCGGGCCGAGATACGGCCTGCAGATCTCCAGATTGCGGCGGAAATCGATCTCGTCGGGCTCGACGATGCCGCAGTTCGGGTTTTCCATCGCCCAGACGACTCCGGACAGAACCGCGATCGTGACTTGCAGGCTGGTCGCATTGTTGTAGGGAGCGAGCTTGCGCGCCTCGTCGATGGAAAGCTGCGAGCCGTACCAGTAGGCGTTCTTCTTGTGCCCGGCGAGCAGGACACCGAGCTCGTCGATGCCGCTGGCGATCTCGTCCACGAGAATTCGCTGGCGCTCCTGCTGCACGTAGTTGCGGCCCGCCAGCTCGTGAACCGACAACACGGCGCAATCGCACGGGTGGTAAGCATAATGCACGGTCGGGCGGTACACGACCTGCGCGCCGTCGCGCACGGTCAGATAGTCCGACATCGAGATGGCTTCCGAGTGGGTGATGCAGAAGCCGTGGAAGTGGCCCGCCCGCGGCGTCCACGTGCGCACGCGCGTCCCGGCACCGGGTTGCATCAGGTAGATGGCGGCCATGCAGCCGAAGTCGTGCCGCTTGCCGTCGCGGGGGAAGTTGCGCTCGTGGGTTCCCCAGCCCATCTCGGCCGGCTGCGAGCCTTCGCTCACGAAGCCGTCGATCGACCAGGTGTTGACGAACTCGCCCGGCTCCTTCGGTGCGCGCGGCACCTGGGTGTCGCGCTCGGCGATGTGGATGACCTTGACGCCGAGCTGGCGCGCGAGCTCGCCCCAGTCGGCGCGGGAGGCGGGCTTGCCGGCCTCCACCTGGGTATCGGCGGCAATGTCGAGCAGCGCCTGTTTGACGAAATGCGAGACCAGCCCGGGATTCGCGCCGTGGGTGAGCACGGCGGTCGGCGCGCGCGCATTGCCCGGCCGCAATGCCAGCGCTTCCTCGCGCAGCGCATAGTTGGTGCGCCGCGCGGCGGGGACGGTCGGGTCGGTATAGCCGCCCGGCCAGGGCTCTATGCAGGTGTCGAGGTACATCGCGCCCCTCTCCCAGCAGAGCTTGACGAGCGCGACGCTGGACACCTCGACGGAGACATTGATCAGGAAGTCGCCGCGTCCGAGCAGCGGATTGAGCACCCGGCGGTAGTTCTCGCGCGTGAGGCGCTCTTTGATGAAGCGGATGCCGTAGCCCGCCGCTTCCGCATTGCCTCTGTCCTCCGCGGTCACGATGGTGATCCGCTCCGCAGCGATGCCGATGTGGCGGAGGATGAGGGGCAGCACGCCCTGTCCGATGCTGCCGAAGCCGACGATGAGAATGCGGCCGGGAAACTCTACGTGGATCTTGTGTTCGGTCATGATCCCGATAGGTTACCGCATCAACCCCGCCAATGAGGAGGATAGGTGCGCTCGTAACCCGGGAGAGACTCGATGCGTGCGACCCAGCGGCCGACCGCGGGGTAATGAACCTCGACCGGCATGAAGCGGGAGGCGAGCTCGCGTGCCTCGGGCCGCTCGAGC